>NZ_JBLVKW010000142.1:0-10885 GCF_048270745.1 Streptomyces sp. NPDC056231
ACCATCGCCGGGAACCACCCCCACACTCCCACCCCCACCCCCACCAACACCAACACCACCACACATATTGTCGTTTTAACCACCCACACAGAGCAATACAAACCCCCCAGCACCACCGGCAAAACAATCAGGCACTCACCGCACATCGCGTTCAGGTTCCCCCGAGATACAAACGGATATGGCCACCAGTCAAACAGACTGCACAACCAGATCTCCGACCACGGCTACCCCAAAGAAAGACCCCCTGGAAATGCGCGAACGTGCCGTGCGCATATACCACACATCCAAGCCCAGGCCAGCGAACAACCCGCCGGCCCCCGAAACAGGCGCACATCCCAAGACCCTACCCAGCTAAATCCACCAGACCGAGGCCAACCACAGTCAGCACGACGACCGACTGACCAGCGACGAACGGAAGTAACTCGCAGCTCTACGCAACGACAACTCCCAACTCAAACAGTCGAACGCGACCCTCGAAACCGCCACGAATTCTTCCGCCCAGAACCTCGACACCATCCCGAGCATTTACTGACCCTTTCCCGGTAAGCGGTGATGGCTGTGTTTTATGACGTCCACCGATAAGGTGGCCGTGCGCAGCGATAGGTGGCCACGCGCTCCTCGCCGGTCATCCGACCTGAAAGCTTGTCGGCGGAGCCCCGCGGGCTCGCGCAGGCCGCCATGGTCAGCAGCGTTCAGACCGATGAGTTTCTGCGCGCCACGGCGTCCGAGGCATGGGGACGGTCGCGTCTCCCGCCGAATCGGCCATCAAGGTCGAAGAGAGAGTTGGTGTGCGATGAAGCTGGTTGTGCAGGAGTTCCTGACGCTCGACGGTGTCTCCCAGGGGCCGGGGTCCCCGGACGAGGACACCAGCGACGGGTTCACGCGGGGCGGCTGGTTCGTGCCGCACCTGGACGAGGAGTTCGAGCGGCTGGCCGGCACCTGGCTCGGCAAGGCGGACGCGTTCCTGTTCGGCCGCCGTACCTACCAGAACTTCGCGCGGGACTGGCCGAAGATGACCGACCACCCCTTCGTCGGCATCTTGAACGGCCTGCCGAAGTACGTGGCCTCCCACAGCCTGACCAAGGCCGAGTGGAATCCGACCAGGATCCTGTCCGGCGACGTCCCCGCCCAGGTCGCCGAGCTGAAGCGGCAGCCCGGCCGGGAACTGCAGATCCACGGCAGCGCCCAGCTGGCCCAGTCCCTGCTGGCCGCCGGGCTGATCGACACATTGCGGCTCGTGATCGCCCCGGTCGTGGTGGGCCAAGGCCGACGCCTGTTCCCGGACGGCGGCGCACCGGCCGGCCTGCGGCTCGTCACCCATCAGACGACACCGGGCGGTCTGTCGGTGCACATCTTCGAATCGACGGGGCTTCCGGAGTACGGGACCTACGGGGCCGACGCGTAGGCCCCTGGTGCCGGACAGGCACCGACGGAAGTGATCGCTGGTCGAACCCCCCTCACCCCGACTGGCGATCGCTGATGATCCCATGTACACGTTCCGCCGGAGTCGCGGATACCGCGGCCCACGCGGCCAACTGTCCGTGAGCGAAGTGGCCAGGCACGGTTGAGTATTGGTCCACGACCTGCGGTTCCGCGGCGGGGCTGGCCACCTATCGTTGAACGTCGCATGTGTGATCGTTTAGACGGTGCGGTCGTATTCGATCTGGAGCAGGACGAGGGCGGCGACGGTGATCCGAATGATGCGGCCGGGGTCGAGGCTGACTCGCCGCAGGGCCTTGTACGTGGTCTTGAGCAGGGAGTTCGCGCGCTCGCAAACCCCGTGGATGCCTCGGATGACCTTGTTGAAGGTCTGCTGGAATTCGGTGAGTTCACCACCCGCGGGCTTCTCGACCGGGTGGCGGACGCCGTCTCCGGCGTCCCCATAGCCGACAGGCATGCCCTGCACGGACAGCAGCACCACCTGTGCACGTCGCCAGGTCACCACCCATCCCGTGCCCCCTGCGGATGATCCGCAGCAGGCGCCTATCCTCATCGTCATCGATCTCGCGGACGCGCACACGTTCAGCCACCCGCACAGCTTGACGGAGATCGTTGTCCGGTACGCGCACGCCTTCCGCCTCGGCACGGCCATGAACCGATCCCCTACCCGTCGGTGACGGCCTTCTCAAGGAGCAACGTGAGGATCGACTCGGCATGTGTCCACAGCAGGGCGCCGCCGATCTCCGGCACGACATGGCGATGTGCACCGGGCATACGGGCAGCAAGCAGTGCTCCGTTATCGGGCGAGTGGCTGGTGTCCTGCTCGCCGTACCAGATATCGACCGGGACAGTGATCTCGTCGAGGGCGAATGGCCACCGCCCCATCGCCAGGACCGTGTCGCGGGCGTAACCAGCAGCACCTTGAATAAATGCCTCGTTCAAGGCCCTGCGGTAACCAGCCGCGAAATCAGGATCCTGGTACACGGCAAGGTCGCACCCTGGGCTCCCGGCCATGACCATGTCCCACATCGCGTCCGCAGTGAAGCCCGCGAAAAACTCCTCAGCGCCGGCCGGATCGCGCACAGTTCGCTCGACGAGACCACGCAGGTCCGCCTCCAGAACAGAAGCAAACTGCGGCGCGGCGACCTCGTCCGCACCAGAGACAACAGCCAGTGCCGAGGCGACCCCCTCCGCAGCGCAGGCGAGAGCGAACGGTGCACCTTGCGAGTTCCCGACCACAACCGGGCGCTCCAGCCCTCGCAACACACAGAGTTGCTGCATGTCCCCAGCGAAGTCAGAGAAGGTCCGCCCGGGGGCGGGCGTCGAGACACCAAGCCCCGGACGATCCACAGAGACAAGGCGCACCCCAAGCGCCTCGACAACGCCTGCGCCGAACCCGAGCCACCGGCTCGTAGCCGCACCCGGACACAACAGAACGGGCACTCCGTCCAACGGCCCCCACTCGGCCCAGCCAAGCAACCGCCCATCAGACAGAGCACTCTCGCCCAGCCGGGCAGGAACGTCGACATATCCAGTCATGATCAACATCATTGGCTATGGGCAGGGTGTCCCGCACCCGACTTTGGCCAGCGTCGACAAGGTGCCCGCCCGTCCGCATTCCTGTCAAGCGAAGCAGCCGGGCGGGCTCCGTGGATCACTGCTACCGACCGCAGCGGACCGCAGTCCGCACCGGCCCCACTCCGCCTCAGGACAGCCGCGAACCGTCACCTGATCGAGGGGTGGGGCCAAAGCACGGGTCTGGCACAAGTTCCGTGGGGCTATCACCGTCGGTGATATCAGCGATGTCTGGTGAGACGGTGGAATTTCGCTCGTCCTCGCACATATCCGTGTCGGAGCTCTGCCCGCGTCTCTGATCGTCACGGGGGATTGCACGTAGAGGGTGCCTGCGCGGGACGCTCGTCGGCTACCGGATGGGGAGGTACCTGACTGCTGTCGCGCCGGCCCGCGCGCTTGGGTTGACCCAGGACAACTCCGGCTAGGACCAGGACCAGTCCGCACAGTTGCTGAACAGTCAGTGCCTCTCCGGCGACAGCTGTGCCGAGCAGGACGCCTGTGACGGGGTTGAGCAGTCCGATCAGTCCGACGGTCCCTGCTGGCAGGCGCCGCAGTCCGGTGAACCAGGCGGTGAAGGCCAGCGCGGTGGCGACCAGGGCGACATAGCCGAACGCGAGGAGCGTCGGCATCGAGAGCGCGGGCGGAGGGCCCTCCACGGCAGCGGCGACCGGGAGTAGGAACAGGCCTCCGGCGGTTAGCTGCCAGGCGGTCGAGGCGAGCACATCGGCACCGGCACTCCACCGTTTGGCCAGGATGTGCCCGAAGGACGACGCCAACATGGCGGCGGTCGCGGCAAGGACTCCCGGCACGCTCACCCCTTCCGTCCCGGTGAGCAGCATGAGGCAGACCCCGGCGAGTCCGATCGTGGCGCAGGCAAGGTGGGCGGTCCGGGGCCGTTCGGACACCAGAGGCCAGGCTATGAGCATCATCGTCAGCGGGGACACCGCCATGACGGTCGAGGCCACGCTTGTCGGAAGCAGTTGGGAGGCGGCGTAGACGAGGACGAAGAACACGCTCATGTTGAGCAGCCCAAGCACCGCAGACCGCCACCACCACGCGCCACGCGGTCGCTGTCTGCGCAGGGCGAGCAGGACCAGGCCGGCGGGCAGCGCCCGCAGAGCGGCCCCGTAGAGCGGGCGGTCGGGCGGCAGGAACTCGTGTGTGACGAAGTAGTTGGTTCCCCAGGCCACCGGCGCGACTGCGGTCAGTGCCACCCAGCGCAGATTAGCTTCCATGGAAGTTAATATAACTTCCCAGGAAGCTATCATGTGCTGCATGAAGCACGGTGAACCGATGGACCGCGTGGCCCGCATCCAGGCGGACTGGCGCCGTGAGCGCCCCGACGTCGACATCGCCCCGCAAGGAGTGATCGGACGGCTGCACCGGCTGGCCGACAGGCTCACCGAGGAGCTCTGCCTCGTCTACGGCCGCTACGGCCTCAGCGAGGGAGAGTTCGACGTCCTGTGCGCGCTGCGCCGCGCCGGGGATCCCCACGAGCGGGCACCCGGTGAGCTCGCCGCGCACACTATGGTCACCACCGGCGCAATGACGAAGAGAATCGACCGCCTGGAGCAAGCCGGACTCGTCACCCGCCGCCGTGCCGACGACGACCAGCGCGGCCGGATCGTCGCCCTCACCAAACCCGGACGTGAACTGATCGACCGAGCGTTCACCGACCATATGCGCAACGAACGCCACCTGCTGGATCTACTGACGCCCACCGAGTCCGAGTCACTCGAGACGCTGCTTACGACCTGGCTCTCCCGCATGGAGCATCCGCGTCCGTCCCGCGGCGAGTGACCCGCCCCCGGGCTGCGACCAGCGCCTTGGCAGCTCGGACGGAAGTCCTCAGGAGCAGAGCAGGACCCGCTTGCACAGGAGGCCAAAGCCGGCGCGGCCGAACATCTGCCGTTTGAGCATCTTGATCCGGTTGACTGCTCCTGCGACCGGGCCGAAGCTTCAGCCGGTGGTCAGCCCAGAAGTCACCACGTCGGAGTCGCTGTTCAAGCCGGCGGCGAAGCTACTGATGCCGAGCAGGTCGGCGTCGGTGGCCTCGCCGATCCACTCCGGCAGGCGGGTGCCGCTGAGGGTGGTGAGCATCTCGGCGAACGAACTGGTCAGCTCTGCGGCGAACGCCAGTTCGGGCAGTGGTCGAGCACGGCCGCACACCACCGAAGCAGCACCGGGTGATCAGCCGGTCGACGGCACTGCACCACCGACATGGAAGGACGCCCGCCGACGCCTCACCGACCACAAGGGGCGGCGGCAGCGGCCCTCAACGGACCGGATCGAACCGTCCGGCCTCCAGACAGCAACGGTCTCCCGCTGCCGCTGCACCACGATCCTCACCCCTTTGGACCTGTCTCAACGCACCTGAGCGGCACAGGCTGCGGAGAGCCCGGTACTCGCAGACGGGTGCTCAGGGTCCGGTGCGCCGCACGGAGAAACCGGCTGGCGGCACCACCGGTACCGCGCCACGTGCCGACTCAACAGACACCCGCCGCAGCCCGGGTCACGGGGCTTCAGCCGTCCGAGCCCGCCCACCACGGCACACGGGACAGCAGCGAACACCTAAGATGGCAAAGCCGATGTACAGGGCACCAGGTACCCGCCGCGCACCCGTACCACCGCCCCGAACAGGCACCCGCCCACAGGCGCCCCCATGCCGGAAACCCCGGCCCGATTCCGACGGGCCGGGGTTTCCTTGTGGTGCAGGCGGCTCTGTCAGTACTCGCCCTCGTCGCCGCCGTAGCCCTCGTCGCCGCCGTAGCCCTCGTCGCCCCGGCCGCCCCGGTCGCCCCAGTGGTCGCGGACCACCCGGAAGCTGCCCACGACACCGTTGCGGACCATCACGCCGCCGCGGATGTGGCGACGGGTGAAGACACCGTTGCTGGTGCTCCACGGGCCGACCGTCGCGACCGGGGAACCGTTGTCGCAGGTCGCGCCCTGGAAGAACTCAACGGTCCGGCGGCTGTCGTTACGGACGTTGAAGCTCTTGGCACCCAGACCGCTCACCACCGTGATGCAGCCGTCCTCCCCACGGGCGGAGTACGACCGCTCGTTGATGAAGATCCGACCCTCCCGGTGGAAGCGGAATTCCTTCTTGCCACCACGCTCGTTACCGCCGTAGCCGCCGTAGCCGCCTCCCTCGTTCCCCTTGCCGCCACCGCCGTTCCCGTAACCGTTCCCGTTACCGAACCCGTTGCCGTTGCCGAACCCGTTGCCGTTGCCGAACCCGTTCCCGTTCCCGTTGCCGTTCCCGTTCCCGTTGCCGTTCCCGTTCCCGTTCCCGTTCCCGTTCCCGTTCCCGTTGCCGTTGCCGTTGCCCTTCCCGCCGTCACCACTCAGCGGAGCAGCCTGCTGAGCGGACGCAGCAGCCGGAGCCGAGCCGGCAGCCGAGGCATACGTAATGCCAGTAGTAGCCAGAACCGCTGCGCCTACTACGGCAGCGGTCACAGCGACAGTGCGCGTGGTCATGTCACTTCTTCCTGTCTCAGAGACGTCGGCTGGGCAGCCGACCTGAAACGAACGTACTTACAACCCCCTTACCTGTCATATCGGACAGATCCACAGCGCCCCACCACAGGGCCGACCGGGTGTAAACACCCCACCCCCCACACCCTTCACAATCAACTGATACATCGTCAAATAACAACAAAATAAGCCCTCCTGGCACACCACTAGCCCACCCGAGCGACAAACCCCCGCCCCCTCACCCACCCGGCAGCACCCCACCCCAACCCACGCCAACCGACCCCAACCCACCCCACCACCACCACGCTGAACACCCATCACCCCGAACACCCATCACTCACCCCCGACCGATACCTACGTCGGATGAGCCCGACAGCAGTGCGCCCAAGCCCGAGGCAAGAGCGGGTATCCATGACGTCCCACACCTCTCAGGAAAGCGCCCGGCCACCCACTGCCCGGATCTGGTCCAGCTCGCAAGACTTCGGACGCGGAGTGGGAGCGGCTGCAGCCGTTCCTGCCGGTGAGTGACGGTAGGTGCGGGCAGTGGCATGATCACCGGCAGGTGATTGACGGGGTCCTACACCGTGTGCGGCCCGGCGTGCAGTGACGTGATCTGCCGGAGCGGTTCGGCCCATGGAGGACGGTCCATGAACGCCACCGGCGGTGGTCGGCGGACGGCGCCTGGGAACGTCTTCTGCAGCAGGTCCAAGCCGCGGCCGACGCCGTGGGCGAGATCGACTGGGACATTTCGGTGGACTCCACGATCGTGCGCGCGCACCAGCATGCGGTCGGCGCCCGGACCGAACTGCCGCCGGCGCCGGTCGCGTCAAGGGGGACGAGGCGGCAGAACACCAGGACGAACCGTCGTGGCAGGTCCGCCTGGTGGAGGTGGTGAGCGAGGTGAGGGCCTGGGCCGCTCGCGCGGCGGCTTCACAAGCAAGATTCATCTGAGTGCCAATGGCCGCTGCCGTCCGCTGTCCCTGCTTGTCACCGCAGGACAGCGAGCAGACTGCACCAAGTGCGTGCCAGTGCTGGAGAAGATTCGCGTTCCCCGCCTCGGTCCGGGCAGGCCCTGCAAGAAACCCGACGGCGTCGAGGCAGACAAGGCCTACAGCAACGCCCCTGCCGCGAGTACCTGCGGCGCCGGGGCATCCGGCGCACCCTCCCCGAGATGGCCGACAGCCAGGCCGCCCGCCTGGGCAGAGGGTCACGAGGCGGAGGGCCACCGGACTTCGACGAAGACCGGTACAAGAAACGCAACACCGTGGCGCGTGCCGTCAACAAGCCGAAGAAATCCCGAGCTGTGCCTACCCGAGACGACAAGCGCGGGTACGTGTTACTGGGACCTTCACGGCCGCCGCAGTGATCATCTGGTTCCGCTCGTGATCGCCTACGCCGGAGGGGTACCCGCGCACAGATGCGTGGTCAGAAGATGGCCCAGACTTCCCTTGGAAGATGGTGATAGACGTCGTCCATTGCGTCGGCGGGAAGGAAGACAGGACGCGTGAGCAAACGATCGCCGGCCCGCTGCACGCACAGCACCACCCCAAGAGTCAGCGATCCTGCCTCTGCCCCGGGCATATAGAAGAGCTCCGTATAGGGTTCCCGGCTCTCAGCACGTTCGAACAGCCACTCCTCCAGATCGGAGGGCAGCCTGCCGACCAGTGCCGCACCGTCCGCGAGAACCTGCGGTCCCCGCAGCGCGTCGACCGAGACCCCGCACAAGCACTCATCCGCCGCGAAGTAGAGCTTCAGGCCCACTTCGGGGTAGGTGTGGCACGCGATGTTCCAGCATGAATCGTGCTCGCGCACAGCGGCAGCTGCAGTCCCTGCTGGTCAAGATCACGGCACGCGAGCAGGCAGTCACCTCCGAGGCCGAACAGGTCCGCACGCATATCGACGAACTGACCAGCCGGCTACGCGAACTGGACCAGGAGGCGGAGTATCTGCGGATCACGCGGAAGACCGCTGTCGGCTTCACGGAGGACCTCGCTGAGAAGCCAAGCCCAGGGCTGCCGGAGCATCCGGCCTACCAGCAGATCCGGGCCGCCTTCGCCGAGACGCGGCAGCCGATGCGAGCCCGCGACCCGTGCCAGGCCCTCGACCTGGACATCATCCCGAAGAACATCGAGAGCACGCGGCACAAGCTCAAGCGACTCGTCGAGCCCGCCATCCTCGCCGAGCCCGAGCCTGGCCTGTTCAGCCAGCCCCGCCCGTGAGTCCGTGGCAGCCCTTCTCGCGCTGGGTCAGACGTGCTCGACGATCACATAGACGGAGTTGACCCCGCGCGCCCGAGCGACAGCGACGGAAGCGGTGTTGGTTCCCTCGGCTGGTCCCTGCGCTCCGCGCCAGGAACTGCCCGGGAAGCTCCAGCCGAAACGCTGCCCTTCCCCGCTGGCGTCCCAGCTGACAGGTAGGCCCGGCGTGAGTGGCCCCACGTTGAGGGTCTGAAGGAGGGAAGTCAGGCCGGCGTCGGGAACCTCGAAGTGAAGGAAGAGGGTCCCCTCAGGACCGATCAGCGATTCTTCGTCGTGACTCCTCCCCCTCGTAAACGAGGGGGCTTCTCGCTATGCCGGTTGGGCTTCGCGACGGACCAGCCCGGCCCGTAGAACGTTCAGGGCGCCCACCGTGTCCGCGTGTGCCTGGTGGCCGCACGAGACGCAGTGGAACTTCTCCTGGGTGGGCCGGTTCTCCTTGGCGGTGTGCCCGCACCGAGGGCACCGCCGGGAGGTGTTGCGGGGGTCCACGGCCATCACTTCCCGTCCGGCGCATTCTGCCTTGGCGGTGAGGATCGTCAGGAACACCCCCCATCCGGCATCAGCGATCGAACGGTTCAGCCCGGCCTTGACGGCGGCCCCGTTGGGCAGGAAGCCGCCCGGCGTCGCGGGATCCGGCTTCGGGGCCGGGGCCTTGCTCATGTTGCGGATCCTTAAGGCTTCGTGCGCGATGAAATCGTGGTCACGCACCAGGTTCAACGCGCTCTTGTGCGCGTGGTCCAGGCGCTGACGGCGGACCTTGCGGTGCAGCCGCGCCACCACCTCCACGGCCTTACGACGGCGCCTGCTGCCCCGCTTGCACCGGGCGAGGGCCTGCTGCGCGGCTTCGAGCCTGGCGGCGGCCTTCGCCCCGTGACGGGGGTTGGGCACGAACTCGCCGCCCGAGTCGGCCAGGAAGTTCGTTATCCCCATGTCGATGCCGACCATGGAACCGGTCCGGGGAAGCGGCTCAGGCGCGGTCTGCTCGGCGGTGAGGATGACGAACCAGCGCCGCCCTTCACGCTTGACGCTGACCGTCTTGACCTTGCCGACCACCGGCCGGTGCCGGTGCACCTTGACGTGCCCGACGCCCTGGAGGCGGACGCGGGTGACGGGATCATGCGGAGTCGAGTCCCAGCGGCAGCCGTCACCGTCCTTCGGGAAGTCCACGGTGTCGAACCGCTTGCCCGAACGAAAACGCGGATACCCCGGCGCCTGTTCGGCCTTCACCCGCCGGAAGAACGCGGCGAACGCCTTGTCCAGCCGCCGCAACGTCGCCTGCTGCGAAGAGAACGACCAACGGCCCTGACGCTCCAGGTCGAACGCCCGGATGTCCTTGAGCTGCGCGGACTGCTGCCCGTACCGAACCGTCGTCCTCGAGCTGTGCCGATAGGCGTCACGGCGCTCCTGCAACGCTCCGTTGTAGAGCGAGCAGTGATCACGCAGCATCTCGGCGAGCGCGCCCTGCTGGCCCACGGTGGGCCGCATGAGGAACTTGTACGCACGGATCATCCGGCCCACCCCCCTTCGGCTGTCGTGATCAACATAGTGCAGGCCACTGACAACGCAGCGAACTTTGGCGCTTCGCGCCTCCGGGCCGAGGATGCGTTTCCCTCCCCGGCTGAAGCCGGGGATACCCCACGCAAGATCACGGATGGAAGCGCACGTCCGTCGCCTGGTCGGGCAGGCTCACGCCGTAATGCGCAAGTACGGTTGCCAGCGAACCGTCGCCATAAACCACGTCGTCCGGCTCCCGGAGATAGTCGTGCGGGTCTGCTTCACCAGGAAGCAGGAGCCAGGCGGCGGCACCCGCCAAGATTGCGATAACGACTACGCTCAACGCGCCATACCGCCAACGGGCCGAGCCCCGCTTCCCCTCCGACATGCGCCTATCCAAGCGCGCAATGATCCGGAAGGCCACCTCGCCGACGAGTAGACCAGCGTGGTCGCCTGATACTCGCGCAGACGAGCAGTCGCGCCCGCCACCAGCCATAGGCTCACCCAACCCAGCCCTGAAACGGATGATCACTCACGAACCGCCCTCTCAGCTTGACTCTGTCGGGGATCTTGGAATGAGCGGTGTCAACTACCGCTGCTTCTCCAGGACTTCGGCCGGTGGATGTTGTGCTGGTCCAGGTAAT
>NZ_JBLVKW010000143.1:0-10868 GCF_048270745.1 Streptomyces sp. NPDC056231
GTCGAGCCTCGGGAAGGCTGAGAGACAGCTTGCCGTGCCTGCCGCGTCACGGGTTTGGTCAGGCTGCTGGTGCGAGGGGGCGTCCGCCCCAGCGGATGCCTTTCTCGCTGCGGATGCGGGCGCGTTCCTTGCGTTCGGCGGCCAGGACGTCGCTGTGGCGGGCGTTGGCGTTGCGCCAGCGCAGGTAGGCGTGCAGGGCCCGGGTCTGCACCGTGTGGTTGGGATGGTTCGAGTTGGCGATGGTGAACTGCCTCAGCGGTCCGAAGTGCGCCTCGATCGGGTTCGCCCACGAGGCGTAGGTCGGGGTGAAAGGTCCACCAGGCCCTGCGCGCCCAGCGCGAGGACCGGCACCGCGCTGACGCCCTCCTCTCGCTCATCGGCAACCTGGTGGAGGACTACGGGAACCGGTGACCTCGGAGCCGTGAGGGTGCTCCCAGCAGTTTTCTGCGGGCAGGACGTGGTGGAGGTCGTCAAGGAGGCCGCGGTCGCTGCCCGCCCGGTTCGGCTCGGCGGAAACGCTGATGGGTATGGTCGTGACGCTCGTTTGACGCTCCGGGTGTCCGCCAGGCCGCTCAATGTGGCTGACATCCGCACTGACCTGCGATTATGCGACACTCGGCTTCCGTGACGTGATTTCGATGACGCATCATGTGGAGTGCGTGGCGATTCTCGAGCCGGTCAAATAAGGGCGCTGACCTCAGCTTTCCCTGACGCCGGTGGTCCCGCCGAAGTGGACGGGACGCCGGGGCCGTGAGTGGGCGGGGCCGCCGGACCGGCTCCCTGTACGCCGCCGCGGTTGACACCCGTGGTTTCCGGTCAGTTCTCCGATCACTCGTCATCGCACGCCGTCGCCTGTGATGATGTGGATCAGGGGAGTGACCGGTGAGGTCATGAGATCCGGGGGATCGATGAGCACTACGACGTCGGCGCTGATACGGCTGAAATCCGCGCAGAAGAGCGCGAAGGGCGTATCGCTGTATTCGCGGTTCGTGAACCGGCCCGCGGGCCGGTATCTGGCCGCCGGGGCGTACCGGTTCGGCCTGACGCCCAATCATGTCACCGCGATCAGCGCGGCGTTCAGCTTCGCAGCCGTCGCGGTGACGGCGCTCGCAGCGCCCACCTGGGCCATGGGCCTCGTGGTGTGGCTCGGGCTCGCGGTCGGGTTCGCCTTCGACTCCGCCGACGGGCAGCTCGCCCGGCTGCGCGGCGGCGGCAGCGCGGTGGGTGAATGGCTTGACCATGTGGTCGACTGCGCCAAGATCACCGCACTGCACACCACCGTGCTGATCTCCTTCTATCGCCACCCCAGTCACTTCGGGACCGAGGCCGACGGCTGGCTGCTGGTGCCGCTCGGCTTCCAACTTGCCGCCGTCGTCACGTTCTTCGGTGGACTGCTCACCGAGCAGCTCAAGCCCAAGGCGGCCCCGGGCGACCGCGCCGCGCCCTCCACGGCGCGCGCGGTGGCGCTGCTTCCGGTCGACCACGGGGTGTTCTGCCTGGTGTTCCTGCTGCTCGGCGGCGGCGGCGCCTTCCGCTGGGCCTACACCGTCCTCGCCGTCGCTGCCGCGCTCTTCCTCGTCGCCTTCCTCGCCAAGTGGTTCCGGGAGCTGTCCGCAGTTCGTCGGTGAACCGACCGTGTCCCGTCGAGGGCGTCGATGGCACGCCGTAGCTGGGTGCTCGACGTGTGCACGGTGTACGGGAAGTGGACGACGTCCACGCCCATCGTGGCGAAGTCCCGCTCCAGCCGTTCCCCCTTCGGCGTGTCCCGCCAGTCGTCGCCCTTGAACAGCACGTCGAAGCGGACCTGCTTCCGCGTCTCCAGCTTGTCCGGCACGGTCTCGACGAACGCGGCGTCCACATACCGGATGCTGCGGACGATCTCCAGTCGCTCGACGAGCGGGATCATCGGCTCTCTGCCCTTGGCCCGTTCGGCCATATCGTCCGAGACCACGCCTGCCACCAGGTAGTCGCACTGGGCACGTGCGTGGCGCAGGATGTTCAAGCGCCCGATGTGGAACAGATCGTAGGTGCCAGGCGCGTAGCCCACGCGATACGACTTGCTCAATGGCACAGATGCCCCCGCGATCGATGATGTCCCCCTGTGCGCACTCCTTTGCGGGGATGTGCGGACTTTGACGATAGCGTCCATGCTCGGTGCTGGAAGGGTGAACAATTGGGGTGCGTCCTGGTTCACTGCCGAGCAGTGCGTGGGACCTGGGGTCCCGTAAGGCGCGAACACACCGGGGAGGCCGCCGAGGCGGCCGGGGGGAAGGATTCGTCGCGTGACACATACCCACGACGAGCGTCGTGACCGGAGCGGTACGGGGGTCACCGGTCCGGCGGTGCCCGTTCCGGTGCAGCGCACCAACGAGCCGGACATCGACGGACACGCTGGCAAGGAGAGCGAAGTCGGGCCATCCGGACGCAGGTTGCTCCTGGTATCCACCAACTACGCGCCCGAGCACACCGGTATCGGTCCGTATGCCACCGGTATCGCCGAGCACTGGGCGCGCCGCGGCCACGACACCCATGTCCTTGCCGGGCTCCCGCACTACCCGTCCTGGCGCCTCGACCCCGCCTACCGCACGGTGTGGCGGGCCACCGAGCAGCGTGCCGGAGTGACCGTGCACCGCAGGCGGCACAGCGTCCCCCCGCGCCAGAGCGCCCTGCGCAGGGCCCTGTTCGAGAGCTCGATACTCGCCCACGGCCTGGTCGCGCCTCCCCGCACCGGCCGCCTCGACGCCGTGCTCGCCCAACTGCCCAGCCTCGCCGGGGGCGTGCTCGGCGCCCGCGTCGCCGCCCGGCACCGGGCACCGTACGTGCCGGTCGTGCAGGACCTCATGGGGGCCGCCGCCGCGCAGTCGGGCATCCAGGGCGGTGGCCGCGCCGCCGAGCTGGCCGAGCGGGCGGAGTCCTGGGTGCTGCGGCGTGCCACGCTGGTCGGCGTCATCCACGAGACGTTCGTCGAGCGGGTGCGGGCCATGGGTGTTGACCCCGGACGCATACGCCTTGTGCCCAACTGGTCGCACATACAAGCCCCTTCGGCACCACGCGACCGTACCCGCGAGCGGCTCGGCTGGCGGCCAGAGCAGACCGTGGTCCTGCATTCCGGGAACATGGGCCTTAAGCAGGGCCTGGAGGTGCTGGTGGACGCCGCCCGCCGCGACCCGGCCACCCGGATCGTCCTGATGGGCGACGGCAACCAGCGCGAGCACCTCGCCGCACTCGCCGAGGGGCTGCCCAACCTGGAGTTCCTTCCGCCGGTGGACGACGCCGACTTCCCGGACGTCCTGGCCGCCGCCGACGTCCTCGCCGTGACCCAGCGCGCCTCCGTCCTCGACATGAGCGTCCCCTCCAAGCTCACCTCCTACTTCGCGGCCGGCCGCCCGGTGGTCGCCTCGGTCGCTGCCGAAGGCGGTACGGCCCGCGAAGCGCTGCGATCCGGCGCCGGAATGCTTGTGGAACCGGAGAATCCTGATCAGTTCTTGTCAGCGGTGCGTAGACTCGCCGAAGATCCGAAGATGGCGGACGAGTTGGGCGCGGCAGGTCCGCGCCATGTAGCGGCCCATCTGTCACGGGAGGCGGGTCTCGCGCGCATCGACGCGCTGATCGATGAGGCAATGGGGGGACTTGGAAGGTGAACGAGACACACGTTCCCGTCCGGGGGGAGGACGAGCCGGAGCAGTTGCGTGAGCAGTTCCGCCAACTCCTGCGCTACCGGTGGCTGATAGGCGGCGGTGTCGGCATCGGACTGCTGGCCGGCGCCTGGCTTGGCGTCACCGGCGCCGACAGCTACGCCGCCACCACCGACATCGTGCTCCGCGCCCCCACCAGCGACCCCTTCGCGCCGACGCTCGCCAGCGACAAGGCGCTCAACATGGGGTCCGAGCGGCAGACGGCCCTCAGCCGCTCGGTCGCGCAAGGCGCCGCGAAGCAGCTCAAGATGAGCGCGGACGAGGTGGACCAGCTCCAGAGCGGGCTCCAGGTCACCAACCCGCCGCAGACCCTCGTGCTGCACTTCACGTACAACGCGTCCGACCCGAAGGAGGCGGCGCGCCGCGCCAACGCCCTCACCGCGTCGTACATCGACATGCGCAAGGACCAGTGGGAGTCCGTCCGCGACTCGATGCTCAAGAGCCTGCAGGACCAGCTCAATCCGGTCGCCAAGCAGAACGACGAGCTCTCCCGGCAGATCAAGCAGCTTCCCGACGGATCCGCCGCGGACTCTGCCTACGCGGTGCAGGCCAACCTGCTCAACCGCATCACCGACCTCCGCAGCAAGATCACCAGCCTGAAGGCGCTCGACATGACGCCCGGCAACGTGATCCGCAACGCCACGGTCCCCTCCTCGTCCGACGGGCCCGGCCTGCCGCTGTCGCTCGGCCTCGGCGGCCTCGTCGGCGTCGGTCTCGGCCTGCTCGGCGCCTGGGTGCGGCTCGTCTTCGACCCGGCGCCTCGCTCGGCCGGTGACGTCGCCCGCGCCGTCCGCGGTCCCGTCCTCGGCGCGCTGCCCCGCGGCTCGGCGGGAACCCTGGTGGTGGGCCACACCGACTCCCGGGCAGCCGAGGAGTACCGCTCGATCGCCTTCCGCCTCGCCTACGACGAGCGCTTCGCCGACCGGCGCCGACTGCTCGTCGTCGCCCCGCGCGGCTCCATGGAGTCGAGTATCGCCGTCGCGGTCAACCTCGCCGCCTCGTTCGCCGAGACCGGCAAGAACGTCCTGCTGGTGGAGGCCGACCTGCGCACCCCGTCGCTCTCCGAGCGGCTCGACGTGTCCGCCGCCTCCCGGCCCCGCTGGAGCCGTACCAGCGAGCACGCCGAGGGCGAGTGGCCGAGCCGAGGCCAACTCCTCTTCGACGCGGGCGAGTCAGGAGCGTTCGGGCTCGTCCCCGGCGAACGTGTGCGCAACGTACCGCGCGCGCTGACCTCCGCCCGGACCACGCGACTGATCGCCGAGGCCGACGATCCGGACGCCACCGTCGTGGTCGTGGCCCCGCCCGTCCTCGCGTACGCCGACGCCCTCGCGCTCGTCGACCGGGTCGACGGCGTGCTCATCGTCTGCGACCCGCGGACCGTGCACCGCGCCGACCTGATGCGTATCCGCGAACTGATCGTCGGTGCCGGCGGTACCGTCCTCGGCGCGGTGACGCACATCGACTCCAAGAGGGTCCGGACGCCCGTCGCCCGCCGTGGCAGCAGACGCCGGGCGCCCAAGAGCCAGCCGGCCCCCACTCCCGAGCCGAGCAACACCCCCGAACCCGAGCGGCACTTCGACGGCGACGGCAGCGACACGGTCGCGCTGCGCGCCGTCCGCTCGGGGGACTGGTGACCGCCCCGGAGGAAGAGCCGCCGTCCGACAAGCCGCGCAACCCGCGGCGGTCGGCGGCCGCCCTCGCCTCGGTGCTCGACCAGGCGGCGTCCAGCCTCACCAACATTGCCGTGCTGGTGATCGCTGCCCGTGTCTCCACCGTGCAAGGCTTCGCCACCTTCTCGATGGTGTACCTCACCTTCACGGTGCTGCTCGGCCTCAACGTGGCGTACGTCGGCCAAGCCGTCGTCCTCACCCGCGGCGACACCAGCGCCGCCTGCCGGTCCGCGATCGCCTTCACCTTCCTCGCCTCCATCGTCGTCGGGGTCCTGCTCGCCGCCGTCGGCGCCGTCACTGGCGGCTGGGCCGGACCCGGCGGAGCCTTCCTCGCCCTCGGGCTCGTGCTACCCCTGGTCCTCGTGCAGGACGGGCTGCGGTACGCGTTCTCCACCCTGCGGCGCCCCGGCCTGGCCCTGGCCGCCGACACCCTGCGTCTGGCGTGCGTGGTGCCCGCGCTGCTGCTCCAGCCCCGGCACGCCGCGCCCGGACTCCTCGTGACGGTGTGGGGCGTGTCGGCCGTCCCGGCGCTGCTGCTCGGCCTGCGCCTGCTGTGGCCCCATGTCCGCGGCTCGCGGGCGGACCTGCGGCCCTACGTGCGCCGGGGCCACCTCGGACAGCGCTTCGTCGTGGAGTTCGCCGTCGGCAACGCCTCCAGCCAGCTCGCCGTGCTCGGCCTCGGCCTGTTCGCCGCCCCGCTCGCGGTCGGCGCCCTGCGCGGCGCCACCACGCTCTTCGGGCCGCTCAACGTCCTGTTCAACTCGGTCAACGCCTTCGGGCCGCCGCCGCTCAACCGGCTCGGCGGCCGTCGCGCCACCACCCGCGCTGCCGCGCTGCTCGGCCTCGCGCTCAGCGCCGTCGGCCTCGCCTGGGGGCTCGTGCTGTACGCCCTTCCCGACCACGTTGGACGTCAACTCCTAGGTTCCACCTGGCAGTTGTCGGCCGCTCTGTTGCCCGCCTCGGGCGCCCAGTACGCGGTGATGGGCCTGGGCACCTGCGCCCTCGTGGCCCTGCGCGTGCTCAGGCCGCGCGCCACCCTGTCGGTGCAGGTGGTGTTCTCGCTGCTCTCGGTCGTCCTCATGCTCGCCGGATACCTGCTGACCGGCTCGGCGCTCGGAGCGGCCTGGGGTCTGGCCGTGGGCTCCGCACTGAAGGCAGTGGCGGCCTGGACCCGGGTCGCGCGCCTGCGGGTGGAGGAGACGACTCCGACGACGGCGGTACCGGCGGTCCCCGCGAACTGAGCGTCACCGCGTGGGGAGTGGAGCGCACGGCGCGCGGCCGCTCCCCAGGGCCTCGGCCCTCCGGTCAGCGCAGCCCCGGCGCCCGGTCCTGGCGGAACGTGGTGATCAGGGCGATGCAGAACGCCGCGATGGCCACGCGCCCTGATGCCTGGAGCAGGGGGCCCCGCAGCATGATGAACGAGTAGCCGGCGACCAGCGGGACAGCCAGGGCGATCAGACTGCCCGGCCGGGCACTGCGCACCGCGCGGCGGGCGTAGCGCCGGTCGACCCGTGCCGCCGCGTATCCCATTGCCACGAACCCGGCCACCATCCCGACCGGGCCGAAGTCGATCCACAGCTCGGCCCACACCGGCGACGAGAGGTTCGTGTTCGTCGCGCCCATCCACTGGCCGACCATGACCCCGGTGTCCATCGGCTTGTCGGGCCACACCGAGCGGGGGACCGCGAACAACACCGAGCCGGCCAGCTGACGGCCGTAGGTGTGGCCGCTGGCCGACCGGACGTACGTGATGGTGTTGGCGAACATGCCGACCTGGTCGTAGTCCTTGAGGGCCAGCGGCTCCAGCGGCGAAGTGGTCTGCACCGGACGGTAGTTGGCGTCGTCGTAGCGGAAGCGGTCCGCGAACGGGAAGATGACCAGTGCCACGATCACGCCCAGGCTGAGCGCGACCCGGTAGAAGGCCGCGCTCACCGGGAAGACGGTGAACAGCAGCGAGAAGAGGACGGTGAGGAACCAGAAACGCGGGTTGGAGATCGGGTTGTTGACCACCGCGTTCAGCGCGGCCAGCGCCCCCCAGACCGCGATGATCACCACGGAACGGCGGGCCCGCCGCGAGGTCACCAGCCAGTGCGTGTACGCCAGCCAGGCGATGAGGGCAGGTACGGTGCCGAAGCCACGCACGATGGCCTGCCCAGCCTGCGAGTCCGCCTGGGAGAGCCCGGCCTCCTGGACACTGCTGATGATCTCCTGGCGGCTTGTGAAGAAGACCGCGGGACCGCCCAGCTTGACGACGAGGAGCGCCGAGCCGAGGAAGGCGAGGAGGGTCAGCAGGTACAGGCGGCGGCGGTGCACCAGCGCCGGCCGCAGCTTGTCCTCCCGCTTCCGCTCGGGCCGCTGGCGTGCCAGCAGGGTGCCGATGTCGAACGCGACACAGCCGATCAGGACGAGCGCGACCGCCTCGGTCAGATCGGTGCGCGCACCAACCACGGGGGTCGGCGTACGGCCGAGCACGGCCTGCGCGAGCGGTGCCACGCCCATCGCCATGTAGACGAACAGCCAGAACGAACCGGCGAGCAGCTTGCGCCGGCTGGAGAGGATCATCGCCGAGAGGCGGATGCCGGCGTACATGGTGAGTGCGAGCTGGAGCCACAGCGCCGAGTCGTGCAGACCGGTGCCGGGCTGGACCAGCACGAGCAACGGCAGGAACACCGCGAAACCGAGGACGAGCGGCACCGACAACGCGCGGGAGAGGAGCGTGCGCGGCCGGAAGGGCGGCACCGCCACCTGCCAGCCCCGCTCCGATGACCCGGGCGTACCGGTCGTGCCCCGGTCCATGTGCTGCGTCATGGCGCCCCCGCCCCGAAAGAGATCCCCGGCGCAGTCTAACGAGCCCTGGCCTATGATGAACGGTCAGCTACTAGAGTGTGGCGAAGTACCATCCGGGGAGACGCTGTTGGGGGGATGGATCGATGCGTGATCTCCCGGCCTTCACACTGGCCGGATACGACAAGGGGCGCGGGATACTCGTCCAGGCGCTCTGGTTCGCGGTGATGAACACGGTCTTCATGGCGTGGTTCACCCCGGCCCGGGTCAGGACGGCACTGCTGCGGGCCTTCGGCGCCGAGATCGGCACGGGGGTGCTCATCCGGCACCGGGTGCGCGTGCTCTGGCCGTGGAAGCTGACGGTCGGCGACCACACCTGGATCGGCGAGGGGGCGTGGATCCTCAACCTGGAGCCGGTCATCCTCGGCGCCCATGTGTGCGTGTCGCAGGAGGCCATGCTGTGCACCGGCAGCCACGACCACCGCGCCGCCGACTTCCGTTACCGTAACGCGCCGATCACCGTCGACGACGGAGCCTGGGTCGCGGCGCGCGCCACCGTCCTCGCCGGGGTGAAGGTCGGCCGCTGCGCCGTCGTGGGTGCGGGCGCGGTCCTCCACAAGGACCTGCCCGAGCTGACCCTGCACACCGCCGACAACCGGCGCCGGCCCGTCGAGGAGCCCGCGTGAGAGTGCTGCACGCGGTCACGCTGCACAGCCCCACCCACGCCTTCGGCGGCCCGGTCCGGGTCGCCCTCAACCTCTGCAAGGGGCTGCGGGAACGCGGGCACGACGCCCGGCTCACCGCCCTCGCCGAAGGCTTCGAGGGGCCGCTACCCGAGGAGGTGGAGGGCGTGCCCGCCCGCCTCCACCAGGCCCGCAGGATCCTGCCGTTGAGGTTTAGCGGCCTGACCTCGCCGTCCCTGCTCGCCGACGCCCACCGTCTCGTACGGCAGGCCGACGTCGTCCATGTGCATCTGGCGCGCGACCTGGTGACCCTGCCGGTGGCGCTCGCCGCGCTGCGTGCCGGGAAGCCGCTGGTCCTCCAGACGCACGGCATGGTCGACCCGAGCGAGCGGCGCTCGGCCAGGGTTCTCGACGCGGTCGCGGTGCGGCGGGTGCTGCGCGGAGCCACCGCCGTTCTGCACCTCACCACCCGTGAACTGCGGGACCTGGAGGCCGTGGTGGGCGGGACGGGCCTCGCTCGCGCCGTCCGCCTGGTGAACGGCGTGCCTGCACAGCCCGAGGGCCCGGCACCGGTGGGACCGCCGCGTATCCTGTACGCGGCCCGGCTCCAGGCCCGTAAGCGCCCCGTCGACCTGGTGGAGGCGGCCCCCCCGGTCCTGGCCCGGCACCCCGAGGCCACATTCGTCGTGGCGGGCCCCGACGAGGGCGAACTCGCCGCCGTGCGGCGGCGGATCGACGAACTCGGACTCGCGGCGCGGGTGAGCTGCCCGGGACCACTCGACGGGACACGCATGACCGAGGAGCTGCGAAGGGCGCACGTGTACGTCCTGCCGTCGGTGGACGAGCCGTTCCCGATGTCGGTCCTGGAGTCGATGGCCGTGGGCACGCCGGTCGTGGTGACCGACTCCAACGGCCTGGCCCGCGACGTGGGCCGGGCCGGCGCCGGCCGGGTGGTGACGGGACCCGACGGCATCGCCCCGGCGGTGCTCGACCTGCTGGACCCGGCCGCCCGGCGCGCCGCGTCGGAGGCGGCCCGCAAGCTCACCGCCGAGACGTTCGCCATGGACGCGGTCCTCGGCACACTCCTCGACGTGTACGAGCGGGCCTAGCAACGATGGTCTCGGTCGTTCGGATCGGTGCGGACCCGCGCCGATCCGAACGGCACCCGCTACGCGGGGAGCCAGGCGTAGCAGCCCGAGGAGACGAACGTACGGGTCCCGGACGGGATCTTCGCGGTGACCTTCTTCGCGGCGCCCGGGCCAGGGCCCGAGGCCAGCACCTTGTCGTCCGCGCCCAGTGCCTTCCAGGTGCAGCCCTCGGCGCTGGTCAGCGCACGATAGGTGCCCGGCGCAGGCTTCTTGCGTGTGCCGTCGGCGAAGCCGGTCGCGGCCTTGTCCAGCAGCGGCTTCTGCTTCGGGCACAGCTGGGCGATCGCGTCGTCGGCGGACGGCAGGTCCCCGGCGATGAGCGCGCCGATCGCGGCGTCCTTGTCGTGGGCGGCGGTGCGCTCGATGCGCTGACAGGTCTCCTGGCCGGCCTGGAGCACGGCTGCCGGGTCCATGTTCTTCGGCACACGGCCGTGCAGGTACTTCTTCTCCTTGGCGGTGAAGGAACCGGTCGCCGGGGTGAGCTTCGCGTCGGGCAGGACCGGGCCCTTGGAGGGGCTCGACGACTCCTGGGGAGCAGGGCTCGCCTGGTCGTCCGGGACGCCGGCCGCCTGGTCGTCGGAGATGCTCCGCGTCGGGTTCGCTGCCGCGTCGGTACTGCCGTCCGAGCTGCAGCCGGAGAGCGCGAGGAGCGTGATGAGGGCGCCGGCGGCGGCCCCGCGCCGGAGGGACCGGAGAGTGCGAGTGTGCATGGTGGCTCCTGCGGCCCGAGCGGGCCGGGTATGAAGGCGGGCCCGCACACGAAGGTGCGGGCCCAGATGGGGTGGGCGGGGGGGGGGGGGCCCCGGCCCCCCCCCCCGCGGTGGGCCCGGAACGTGTGGGCGGGGAAATATAAAAAAAATAAGCAGGCCCCCGGAAATTTGGTTTTTT
>NZ_JBLVKW010000144.1:0-10673 GCF_048270745.1 Streptomyces sp. NPDC056231
GCCGGGTGGCCAGGGTGGTGTCGGCGAGGGGGCCGAGTTCGGCGGCGATCTGGATCGCGGAATTGCCCCCGCCGACCACGACGACCCTCTGCCCGACGAACGCGTCCGGGCTGCGGTAGTCAGCGGCGTGCAGCACCCGGCCGCCGAAGTCCGCCCGCCCGGGAACGTCCGGGACAAAGGGTGTGCCGTAGTCACCGGTCGCGGCGATGACCGCCCGCGCGGTGAACTCCCGCCCGTCCTCGGCCCGTACGGACCAGGTGCCGTCCTGGCGTGTCACGGAGGTGACGGTTGTCGAGGTGCGGATGTCGGCGGGCAGACGGCGGGCGTAGTCGCGCAGGTAGTCCACCACTTCGTCCCGCCGCGGGTAGCGGTCCGGGTCTCCGGGGAAGCACATCCCGGGCAGGGACGAGTACTGGGCCGGGGAGAACAGGGTGAGGCTGTCGTAGTAGCGCGGCCAGGACCCGCCCGGCTCCGCCGCGGCCTCCAGCACCAGAATGCGGGTGAAGCCGTGACGCGGGGCGAGGGCCGCGGCGGCCAGGCCGGACTGCCCGGCACCGATGACGATGAGATCGGCATGCTCCATGAGAACGTGAACCCTTTCAATGAGTCGTTGTTTCGGGAAGTGACGAAATGTTTGGCGCGAAATGGTGACAGAGAACGGCAGTGAACAGCCCGTGGTGGATCCGGCGACGGCCGACTTCCTCAAGGCCCTGGCCAGCGAAACCCGTCAGAAGGTGATGCAGCAGTTCACCGGCGGCATCGAACTGACGGTCGGCGAGATCGCCGACCGCTGCACACTGAAGCCGTCGACCGCCTCGGAACACCTGAGCCTGCTGCGCCGCGGCGGCCTGGTGGTCTCCCGCAAGGAAGGCAAACAGGTCTATTACCGGGCCGACGGAGCCACGATGGCCCAGCGCGTCTCCGCCCTTCAGGCGTACCTGGCTCGGTGCTGCCCGCCCGACTGCACCGGCTGACCACCAGGCGCCGACCGGAGATCAGGTGCGCAGGTCGAGCATGGCGGACATGGCCGCCACGACGGACGGCGCGACCTGGTAGTACACCCAGGTTCCGCGCCGCTCGGAGGTGAGGAGGCCGGCCTCGCGCAGCTTCTTCAGGTGGTGGGAGACGGTCGGCTGGGAGACGCCGACGTCGGAAATGTCGCAGACGCAGGCCTCGCCGCCCGGATGCGAGGCGACCTTGGAGAACAGGCGCAGCCGGACCGGGTCGGACAGGGCCTTGAACATGACGGCCATCTTCTCCGCGTCGCCCTGCGACAGCTCCCCGGCGGTGATCGGCGGGCAGCACGGCACCACGGCTTCCGCGTCCAGGACCGGCAGCTCCGCAATCTCTGATTTCGACATGCGTCTATGTTGACACTCGTCGATACCGAGTGGCAAGCTCCAGACATCGACAGCAATCGAAACAGCGGCCGGAGCGGCCGCCTATCTCGGAGGACATCACCGCCATGACCACCACTGCAGACCTGCCGGTCGTCGTCATCGGCGCCGGCCCCGCCGGGCTGGCCGCCGCCGCCCACCTGGTCGACCGCGGCATCGAACCACTGGTGCTGGAAGCCGGCGACGCCGCCGGAGCGACGGTGCGCGAGTGGTCGCACGTGCGGCTGTTCTCCACTTGGGGCGAGATCGTCGACCCGGCTGCCGAGAAGCTTCTTGCCCCGACCGGCTGGACCAAGCCGGACGCGGCCATCTACCCGTCCGGTGGTGACTGGGCCGACCTTTACCTCCAGCCCCTCGCCGACGTACTCGGCGACCGTATCCGCACCAGCGCCCGGGTGACCGGCGTCTCCCGCACCGGCCGCGACCGCATCGTCGACGCCGACCGCGAGACCCAGCCCTTCGTCGTCCACGTTGCCTACACCGACGGCCGCGAGGAACGCCTCTTCGCCCGCGCGGTCATCGACGCCTCCGGCACCTGGACCACCCCGAGTCCGGCCGGGGCCAGCGGCCTGCCCGCCCTCGGCGAGAAGACGGCGTCCGACCGCATCACCTACCGCGTCCCCGACCTCAAAGACCCCGCCGTCCGCGCCCGTTACGCCGGCAAGCGGACCGCCGTCATCGGCTCCGGCGCCTCCGCGTTCACCGCCCTGGCCATGCTCGCCGACGTCTCGAAGGACGAGCCCGGCACGCACGCGGTGTGGATCCTGCGCCGCGGCATCAGCGGCTCCACCTTCGGCGGCGGCACCGCCGACCAGCTGCCCGCCCGAGGCGCCCTCGGCCTCGCCGCCAAGGCCGCCGTCGACAACGGCCACGCCGACGCGGTCACCGGCTTCCGCACCGAGGCCATCGAGCGTGACGAGGACGGCCGACTGATCCTGGCCGGCGAGGACGAACGCCGTCTCGACCCGGTGGACGAGGTCATCGTGCTGACCGGCTTCCGCCCCGACCTGTCCTTCCTCTCCGAGATCCGCCTCGGCCTCGACGAACGCCTCCAGGCACCTGTGGAACTGGCCCCGCTGATCGACCCCAACCAGCACTCCTGCGGCACCGTCTACCCCCACGGCCACCGCGAACTCTCCCACCCCGAGACGGGGGTCTACCTGGTCGGCATGAAGTCCTACGGCCGCGCCCCGACCTTCCTCGCGAGGACCGGCTACGAGCAGGTCCGCTCCGTCGTCGCCGCGATCGCCGGCGACCTGGAATCCGCCGACAAGGTCGAACTCACCCTCCCCGAAACCGGAGTGTGCGGCGGCTCCGGCATCTTCGACGACCCGGCAGCCGACCAGACCGACGGCGGAGGATGCTGCGCCACTCCGGCGCCCGCTCTCGTACAGATCGGCGTCGGCACCACTCTGCCTGTCGCAGCCGCCGAGGAATCGTCGTCGTCCGGCAGCTGCTGCTGACCTGATCCCAGCGCCCCGGCCCCCCGACGGCCGGGGCGCTTCCACCCCTGTGTCAGGAGGATCGTCATGTCCCGAGTACAGCTCGCCCTGCGCGTCCCCGACCTTCCCGCCTCGATCGCCTTCTACAGCAAGCTCTTCGGCACCGAGCCGGCCAAACTGCGCGACGGCTACGCCAACTTCGCCATCTCCGACCCCCCGCTCAAACTCGTCCTCATCCAGGGCACACCGGACGAGGACACCCGCATGGACCACCTCGGCGTCGAAGTCGACACCACCGAAGCCGTCCACGCCGCCACCACCCGCCTCTCAGACCAGGGCCTTGCAACAGACGTCGAGAACGACACCACCTGCTGCTACGCACTCCAGGACAAGGTCTGGGTCCACGGCCCCGGCCAGGAACCGTGGGAGGTGTATGTCGTCAAGGCCGACGCCGACTCCATGGCCAAGCAGAAGGGCAGCACCTGCTGCGCGGACCCGGCCGTCACGGGAGCAGGCCCGGCCGCACCGGTCGAGGCCGGTGGCTGCTGCCCGTGACCGAGCTCAATACACGCGGGGTCCCGACCGGAACAGGAGACCGGTCGCGGCCCCGCGCCGTACTCCCGGCGCTGTGCATCACACAGATCACCAGCTGGGGCATCGTCTACTACGCCTTCCCCGTGCTCAACCCGGCCATCACCGCCGACACCGGCTGGCCCACCGGGGCCACAACGGCCGCGTTCTCCGCCGCCCTGCTCATCTCCGCATTCGCCGGGATCCGGGTCGGCCGGATCATCGACCACCGGGGCCCGCGCACCGTCATGACCGCAGGCTCCATCCTCGGCGTCGCGAGCCTCCTCATCGTGGCCGCCGCTCCCAACCTGCTGGTGTTCTTCTCCGGTTGGCTCCTGGCCGGGTTCGCAATGGCGGCCACCTTCTACCAGCCCGCCTTCGCCGCACTCACACGCTGGTGGGCACCCGACCACGTCCGCGCCCTCACCATCGTCACCCTGGCCGGCGGACTGGCCTCCACCGTCTTCGCACCCCTGACCGCCATGCTCGCCGACCACATGAGCTGGCGCATGACCTACGCCGTGCTTGCCGTGATCCTCGCTGCCGTGACCGTCCCCGCCCACGCATTCGCGCTTAAGGCCCCCTGGCCGGCCGCGCCGCCACAGTCTCCCCACACCAGCGACTCCGCGATCACGGTCTCACGCAGCCGGCCCTTCTGGATGCTCGCCGCAGCCCTCACCCTTTCCGCCTTCACCGTGTACGCCGTCGTCGTTGCCCTGGTCCCACTCCTCATCGAGCGCGGATACTCAACCAGCCAGGCAGCATGGGCACTCGGCCTCGGCGGCGCCGGACAGACCCTCGGACGCACCCTGTACGCGACACTCGCCCGCCACACCGGGGTCACCGCGCGCACCACCACCCTCATCGCGCTCGGAGGCGTCACCACTGCGGCCCTCGCCTTCACGCCCGGCCCCTACGCCCTGCTGGTGGTCCTGTCGGTCGCGGCCGGAATGGTCCGCGGCAACCTCACCCTGCTGCAAGCCACCGCCATCACCGATCGCTGGGGCACCACCCACTACGGCCGCCTCTCCGGACTCCTCGCAGCACCTGCGACCACCGCCTCAGCACTCGCCCCATTCGCAGGCGCAGCCCTGGCCTCACCACTCGGCGGCTACCCCCACCTCTTCGCCGCGCTCACCATCGTCTCCGCAGCGTCGTGCCTGATCTCACTCCGCGCGACGCCAACAAGGCGATCCTCACCCCCACACTGACCGCCCCCTCACAGATCACCCTGCTCCGAGACACCCGCCCCCTCGCCATCGCCCGCCAGCCTTCGCGCGGTCTACCAGTTGCCCGATCAACTGGTCGTCCAGGGCCTCCGGCATCCCAGCGGGCTGCACTTCCTCGACGGCCTCAGCCGAGGCGATCACGTCTGTCATCAGGTGTCACTTCCTGTTCGAAGATCCACCGTTGACCGTACAGACCCGGTTCCCCCTCCTTCGCGTGCTCTGCCGCCAGGTGACGTAACTTCAGGATTCTTGAAGTGTTCTCATCTAGCCCGACCGATTGGCGGTCCGGGTGAAGGTGAGGGGGCTCGGGTTGGCGGCACTGGCGGTCGTGCGGGACCTCCGCGACGTGCGGGCTCCGGTCTCGGCGGAGGAACTGGAGCGGTTCGAGACCGAAGCGCTGGCCGGGCTCGTGCTCGCGCGGGCGTCGGCCGGGCTGACGGACGGCACCATCCGCGGGGACGTCGGCCACCTGGAACAGGTGCGGACATGATTCGGTCGGCCGCTGTGGGACATGGAGCCCGCCGACGCGGACGCGTACTTCGGGAAGGTGCTACGGAACTCGCCCAGCGGCACCCGGCTTGCCCGTTCGCAGGCGCTGACCACGTACTTCACGTTCCTGGACTTGAGACACAAGGTCGAACTGCACCGGCTGACAGGCCGGGTCATCGAGTATCTGATCGACGAGGTGAACCGGCCACGCGGGGCGAAGGACGCTCAGCTGCGGATCCCGCCGCTGGAGCCGGAGGTCGGGCAGCTGTTCACCGGCTGGGCCGGTGAACTGGCCACCTGCCGCAAGTTCGCTCCGATGGCCAGGAACTACACCGCGTCGAAGCTGATGTCCGAGGTGGGGCTGAGGGTGAACGAGGCCCGCAGGCTTGATGTACCAGCGGCCGCGCTCAGGCGCGGCGGACCCGCCAGAGCCATACTGCCGTGCCGGCCAGGAAGGCGAGCATCGCCAGGTTGGCCAGGAGGGCCGGGGTGCCGCCCCCCGGGCCGCCGCTGGACAGGTTCCAGGTGGCGATGATGACACTCGGCAGGATGGCGGCGAGCAGGACGCCGGTGGTCTTCTGGACGGCGGTCCAGTGCACTGAGGTGCAGAGAAGCAACGCGCCGATGACGCGGAACAGGACGCCGAACAGCGGCCCGGGGAGGACGGGGAAGACCATCATGAAGGGCAGCGAGAGGGTGAGCATCAGGAGCGGGACCAGGGGGTGCACCTTGCCGCGCCGGGCGGGTGCACCGACACCGCCCCGGGCGGGGGCCCCGGCGGCCCCGTTTCCCGCCTCGGCCAGCGCCGTCGCCGCGATCGTGCGGGGGTCCCCCAGCTCCGCCAGGACCTCGCCGGTCGCGGCATCGGGGCGTTCGGCGCGCGTCACCTCGATGTGTTCGGCGAGGTCAGCGAGGAGTTCCCGGCGACGGTCGGCGGGGAGCGCGGAGGTCTCGCGCTCGACGGCGGAGAGGTAGTCGCGTACAAGGTCGGCAGAGGTCTTCATGCGCGGTCTCCGGTAAAGGGGTGAGGGGTGTTCAGGAAGGCGTCGACGGCGTTGCGGAAGCCGGGCCAGACGCGAGTGAACTCGTCGAGCGCGGCCCGGCCGCTGTCGGTGAGCGCGTAGTAGCGACGGGGTGGTCCGGAGGCGGACTCCTGCCAGGTGGTGGTGACCAGGTCGTCGCGGCGGAGCCGGGAGAGCAGCGGGTAGACCGTGCCCTGGCTGGTGGCCAGGGCACCGGAGTCCTCCAAGGCGCGGAGGAGTTCCACGCCGTAGCAGGGGCGGTCCCGCATCAGGGCGAGTACGCAGTACTCCAGGACGCCCTTGCGCAGCTGGGCGGCTGCCCGGGCCTGCTTGGTCGAATCACCTGGTTCCATGCGATGCAAGATACCTGGTGGGGCAAGTGGATGGGAATGTGGGTGCGGATGCCCTTGACCCATCAGTCTGGCGGTGTTGGTGCTTACGAAGACCCAGCCCTACCCGAACGCGGAGACCTCCACCCGGGAACCACGATCGTCCTCACCGGTATCTCCCTATTTGTGCGACATCCTGGACCACCCGGGCCAACCGCAACCTCACCGCCACCCTGGAGCGGCTCCGCGTTGACTGTCACCTCGAAGAGGCCCTCACCCACGGCGCCGACCCGCTCCACCTCGCGCTCGTCTTCGGCATCGACGAGAAGACCGCCATCCGCCACGCGGACTCGGCCCGGCAGCTTCTCCAGGACGACGACCAGGACCAGGAGCAGCAGGACGAGCAGGGCGAGCGTGGACATCAGGTGTTCTCTCTTTCGGGTCAGGGGTGCCGGGCCGGCACACGAGCGGGGCGGATCGTTAGCGGTGCCCGTCCCTTGCGTCTCGGGGAGCGCCGCAGACAGCAGCGCTCCGCGCCCCGGGGTGGACCGGGAGGGCGGAGCGGGATGCTGGGCAGCACGATGGACGGGGCGGTGGTTAGCGGCGCAACCCCGGACCGGCGGCACCCACACTGGCCAGCCGCGGAGACGCATTCAAGGGTTTGGCCTGCGGTTTCAGCGTCCGGAAACTCTTGAATGAGCCCCGTAGCACTGATAGGGGCAACGCCCGCAACCAGGCGTGAACCGCTCCCCTGTTGACTGAGTTATGTGGGGGTGGCGGGCAGATGTTTCACCGACCGACGCCGTTTCTGCCCTTTTTTGGAGCGCAAGGACTTCCCCGCGAAGCTGGCGAGAAGTTCACCGCCTTGGGATGCCTTCGGGCATGAACATCCCAGGCCCCTACACGCGCACGCGGGCACACGTGCCGCGGGCCGGGAATTCACCGGATCGCGACGCTGATGACGAACCTGGCGACCCCGGCGAAAAGCCCGTTGCGTAGGAGGCAGCGCCGGACATGACGCCGACAGGCCCGCGCGAGGATGCCGGACGACGCCCGTCGCCGACACCGGCAGACCGAACGACCGTCGTCACGCTTCATATCGGTCGGCCAGCGTGGCTGTTCGCATCCCGTATTCGAACAGACGTAGCATTCCTGTGTGCCCACGTACGACTTCCCCCAGGACCTCCGCGACGCCCAGCTCGCCCTCCACCAGACCCGCGCCGCCTACGAGCAGTACGCCACCACGCTCCCCTGGTCGGCCGAACCGATGCCCGGATGGGAGGCCGACAAGCAGCTCCACAGCACCTGCCGGTCCGGGAAGCCCGACAGCGCCGGGTACACGGCGGAGCAGACCGCAGAGGTGGCCCGGTACCAGGCGGAACTGCTCCGGCTGAGCACCGTGGTGGCGACGCACCCGTACTGGGCGACCCTCGACGGCGGTGTGGTGGCGGCGCGGATGGCGCTCAAGCACGCCCACGAAACTGCCGGGGACGAGGCGGCGTAGCCGTGTCCGATCCCGGGTCGATGTCCCGCCTCGACAAGCTCCGGGCTCTTCAGGAGTGGCTGGACTGGCAGCTGCGCCAGACCCGGGGCCGGATCCAGCAGCTCGAAGCCCAAGAACGGCAGGGCCAGCAGCGGCGGGCGCCGGAGCGGCAGCGTGGCAGGGAGCAGGGGAAGGAGACGGTCGAGAAACGGGAGAGCGAGAAACGGCGCCCGCCTACCTTCCCGGACTGGGGCATCACCGACGTCGGTATCGGCACCTCGCGATCCGAGGTCCACCGTGGCGACTGTTTCGCCGGTGGAAAGCAGCTGCGGGCCATCAGTCGGGAGCAGGCCCTCGCCGCCCTCGGTGACGGAGTTCAGGCCTGCGAGGTGTGCCGGCCGGACACCGCACTCGGCGCGCTGTGATTCGGTGCGTGGTCGCAGCATGAAAGTTGTGGAACTCCCGATCAGCGTGGCGCTCGCCCGTGCCGTTCCGGTGCTACCGGAGGGGCCGGGCTGGTGGTACGAGCCGAAATTATGGACAGGGTTTTGTGGTGTCCGGTGTCCGGCCGGTCTTGCTGAGCGAACCCTCCAGTATTGAGACCGTGCACGATCTGGTGTCAGCGGCGGCTGTTACGGTCCGGCCATGACACGCCCCGACCACGTACTTGCTGTCCTGCGCCGGAATCCTGATCTGGTGAGGCTGGCTGCGGGATCCTTTGATTTTGATCTTGACCGGGCCGAGCACGTGGAAGAGGTCCGTCTGGCGAGCGGAGCGCCGCTGAGGGCCGTGGCGGGCGATGACACCGGCGGAACCTATTTCATATGTGTCGACGGGGCTGTGCTGTACGCGAGCTCCGAGGACGAAGCGGGCCTCATCGGCGCCAGCATGGACGAGGCTCTGGAAATTCTCTTCGGTCTGCCGGGCTGGCACGACTACACCGAACTCGACCTCGCGGCCGATGAAGAGGTGCTGGGGGCGGTGTTCAACCGGACCGAAGACGAGATTCGGGACTCTTACGGCCCTGAGCTGGACGCCGATCGCAGCATGCTGCTCAGCGGGTTGGGTCTGCGCGAGCTCTCCAGGAGGGAGCTGCTGCGCAGGCTCCAGGAGTCCCTTCTGCGGACCGAGCCGGAGTTCCTGCTGGTGAACGCGGACGAAGGCTGCGCGTACGCGTTGCTGGACCGTCTTCGGCGCCCGCCGCTCTGGCAGGCGGTTCTCGCTCCCGGCCGAGCCGATCTGGCCCGGATGAGGGCGGACCGCGACTGCTGGGACGCGATTGCGGGCGATCCGGTACGGCGGGCCACCGTCCTGCGCGCAGCCCAGTACGACCGGCAGCCGGCCGACCTGCAGCTTCTGCACATACTCCTGCGACAGGAAGTCCGCCGCGGCCCCACCGAAGAACTCCGCCTCGCCGCGGTCCTGGTCGCCCTGCACGGTGAGACGCAGGACCACGCTCTGCTGCGGTCTCTGCGGGAGTCCGACCCCGATTTCTACTTCCTGCTCGGCGGTTTCCCCGATTCCGTACGGGCCCTCACCCAGTGGGCGGCCGACTGGGATGAGTCGAACTACGGCCAGGATCCCCACGACGAATACGACCTCACCTGGACGGCGCTGGCCCGCCGCCAGGGGCAGACCGAGCTGGCCCGCGCCGCGCTCATACGCATCCTCGATGACACAGGCCCGCGTGATGGGGCCCTGCTCGGGTCTCTCGCCAACGAGCTCAAAGCCCTGGGGGATCTCGGGCAGGCGATCCGGGCGCGCAGCCTGCACGCGTCCCTGCAGGACGACGCCGACACGCGCGGCTCGGCCCTGGTCAACCTCGCCTCTTTGCAACGCCGCCACGGCGAGGTAGAGGCAGCCTGGCAGTCCCTTCAACGGGCGGTCACGCTACTTGACGGCCCGCCGCCACTGCCGCCTACCAATCAGCTGGCGCTCGATCTTGATCTAACGAACCCGTCCTGTCAGACCTTCACTTGGCGGGAGCTCGGCCTGGGGGTGAGGGTCACCGAGGAACACTTCCTCATCACACAGGCCGCTGTGCCACTCGGTCTACACGAGGTGGCCCAGGCAGCACTCCGGTCGGGGATAACCATGCTCGACGGCCTTGCTCACCCCACCGAGAATCTGCGCCAGGCCGCAGAGGCTGCGCAGACGCTTGCAGCACCCCGGCCCGCCTGAGAATCGCCCTCCTCTACGGGTGTCGGCCGGTGGGCAGCGCGATGAGCGTGCCCTGCTGCCTGAGGGCGTCGTTTTCGAGGGTGAGCTGGCGGATGGCTTCCTCGTACAGGGCCAGGGTGCGGCGCAGGTCGGTGTTCTCCCGCCGTAGTCGGCTCAGGTTCTCCTCCGTGCGCCCGCTGATCGTTTCGGTGGGGGCCGGTTGTGCGGGGGCTGGGACGCGGGGCAGGAAGTGTTCCGGGCACCGGACGATCATGGTGCGGACCGAGGACACGGTCGCCCTGTACGCGCGGTCCGGGAGGGTCGTCACGCCGTACTGGATGGACCTGGCTCTGGCCGGCATGGCGCTGCGGCCGGGCACGGTGCTGGACGGGGAGGCGGTGATCTGGCGGGATGGGCGGCTCGATTTCGCAGCGGCTCAGTCGAGGACCGCGTCGTCTGGCGCACCCACAGGCAAGACCGGCAGCTGTTCCGGGGCTTCGGGTGGTTGTTGGTCTCGTGATCTGTGTGGCCGGTGGGAGTTGTAGTGCTCCT
>NZ_JBLVKW010000145.1:0-10293 GCF_048270745.1 Streptomyces sp. NPDC056231
GGGCTGCACTTCCTCGACGGCCTCAGCCGAGACGATCACGTCTGTCATCAGGTGTCACTTCCTGTTCGAAGATCCACCGTTGACCGTACAGACCCGTGTCAGCCTCGGCCTGCTGTGCCGTCGTCTGAAGTCGCCCAGGCGGGTCGGGCGGCCGTGCACGGGACCACGGTGGCTTCGAGGGCACCCGACCGGCTTGTGGTCGCTCATGGCCGGCCCCGCCGGGCGCGCGGTCCGGCGCGGACGACGGTCACCCCGTCGTGACACCGCCGACCCGGCGGGTCAACTCCCGTGCGGTCCGCGCCACATGGCCAGCGATGCGATGGCGTTCCGCCAGCGCGGGAAGCACCCCAGGCTGACATGTGCCTCAGGCGTTGCGCCCGCTGATCGCGTACACCTTCATGTGGTTGTTGTTCGGCAACGTCAAGGTGGTGGAGAGCTTGTCCAGGTAGTGGTCGATCGTCTTCGCGTAGCTGGCGTATGTGGCGCGCCGTGACTCGCGCAGGGCCCGGAGGGTTTCGGTCCTGACCTGGTGGCGGGCCGTGCTGCGACTGAGGAGCGCCGCGCTGGCGGCCGCCGCCGCTTGCCCGCTCCCGCCGCCGGGCGGTGCCGCCCGCCCACGCGCAAGCTGCGCGGACTGCGCGGGCCCGTGGATCTGCCTGGGCGGCGCCCGCCCGTGAGACACAGCGGCCGTATGGAGGTGGGGCGGTCTTGCCGGGCCGTCCCACGAACGTGTGGCCGCGCTGCTTGTAGTGGCGTCGGTGAGGCCGGCGCTGAGGTAGCCCAGGAGCTGTCGCGACTCGTTCGTCGGACGCACGCAGCGCTCGCGTTCTCGTGCCGCAACGCCATCACCTCCGCATCCTTCGCTACGCGGCTGCGCAGTACGGCAGCGGGCACCGTGATCAGATTCCGGACCAGCGCGGTGACGACGGATAGCGCATCGAAGGATCGTCGCAGATGCTGTGCCGGCCAGTCCTCTGATCTGGGAACTTCCAGGTCAGGCCCCAGAATCGTGTTTCCGAGCGGGACAGGCTCGGTTCAGGCGCGGCCGTACGAGCCGAGTGAACCCGCCTCCTGGTCGACGCCCTGACCTCTGGGCACCTTGAAATGTGCGGGAGGTGGTTTGCGCGCCTCCGGCGGCCAGGCGAAAACCTTCGACAGCACCTCAGCCTCGCCCCGCTCACGGCGGGCCCGACGCCACCGCTGCACCGGACTGTCACTCACCCGCAGCGCGGCCGCGATCTCCCGGTCCTTCTCGTCGCGCTCGAAGCGTTCCATGGTCAGCAGCCTGATCCGCTCCCGCGCGGCCCTCTCGACGTCAGCCGGTCCGCCGCCCTCGGTCGTCCCTCACGCCCGAGGGCCTACCGGCACGGTGATCCGTCGGACGGGCAGGGGGTGACTTCGGTAAAGAGCCGCTCACCAGCCGACGGGGAGGGTGAGGGGTGACTTGCTGGGGGATGCGTCGTCCCAGGTGGGTGGGTGTCCATGGGGCACGTGCAGGTCCGGGAAGCGTTCGAAGAGCGCCTCCAGGCACACGGTCATCTGGGCCCGCGCCAGGTGTGCGCCGAGGCAGTTGTGTGCTCCTCGGCCGAAGGTGAGGTGAGGGTTGTCCGCGCGGCACAGGTCGAGCCGTTCGGCGTCAGTGAACACCCGCTCGTCGCGGTTGGCCGCGGCGAGGACGGGCAGCACGGCGTCGCCCGCGTGGATCCTCCGGTTGTGCAACTCGAATTCCTCTACGGCCTGGAGGACCACGACACCGTTCATGACCGGTATGTAGCGCAGAAGTTCATCCACCGCGCCGGGCATGAGGCCGCGGTCGTCGCGCAGCCGGGCGTACTGACCCGGCACCGTCAGCAGGGCCACCACAGCGTCGGCCAGGAACATGGTGCTCGTCCGGTAGCCGGCGACCAGCATGGAGAGCCCGAAGCCCACCATGCTCTCCCCGTCCAGGTTGCCGTGCCCGCACGCGTGGACCAACCCGGTGAGGATGTCGTCGGCGGGCTTTCGTCGCTTGCGGTCGAGCAGCGAGGACATGTACCCGCGCAGTTGGGCGGTTACCTCGCGGCCCTCGTCCAGGGTGACCATGGCCCCGAGGGCGGCATCCGCCCTGGGCAGGAAGTACGCGCGGTCCTCGTAGGGGATGCCCACCAGATCGCACATGGCCAGGAGCGGGAAGGGCTCCAGGAACCCGGCGACCAGGTCGCCGGGTTGCCCACCGTCGACGAACTCCTCCAGCAGCCGGTCGGCCGACTGCCTCAGGTGCGGCAGTCGGCGCCGGATGGAGCGGACGCTGAACAGCTCGGCCAGGGCCCGGCGCAGGGCCGCGTGCCGGGAGCCCTCCAGTTCCATCATCGTGATCAGGCCCGGTTCGTCGTCGACGGCCCGGTCGGGCCGGGGCGGCCAGTCGTTGATGGTCGGCCTGATCAGCCGGGGGTCCGCGACCAGGTCCCGGACGTCCTCGTACCGGGTGGCGTACCAGGCGGTGGCCCCGATCGGCAGCCGGACCTCGGCCAGCGGGCACTCCCGGCGCAGCCACCCGTACTGCGTGGGCGGCCCCATGGTGCCCGGTGGCGGGAGGGGCATGTCGATGACGAACGTGCCGATGACGGGTTCTGGCGGTGTCCTGCTCACGGTCGGTGCTCCCCTGGTCGTGTGCGGGGTGGCCGGGTGGGCCGGGTTCACCAGCTGACCGGGAGGGACAGCGGTGACTTGGTCACGGATTCGTCGTCCCAGGTGGGTTCCTGTCCTTCGGCCGGGTGCAGACGGGGGAAACGGTCGAGCAACGCCTGCAGTCCCACGGTCAGTTCGGCGCGTGCCAGGTGGGCGCCGAGGCAGTTGTGGGTCCCCCGGCCGAAGGCGAGATGGCCGTTTCCGGTCCGGCGCAGGTCGAGCCGGTCGGCATCGGCGAAGATCCGCTCGTCGCGGTTGGCGGAGCCCGGCACGGGGATGACGGCGTCGCCCTTGCGGATCGTCTGCCCGTGCACTCCGATGTCCTCGGTGGCCAGGAGGATCAGGGTGCCATTCATCACCGGCATGAAGCGCAGGAACTCCTCCACCGCGCCGGGCATCATTTCCCGGTTGTCACGCAGGCGGGCCCACTGGTCCGGCCGGTCCAGCAGGGTGTGCACCGAGTTGGCCAGGAAGAAGCTGCTGATGCCGAAGCCGACGGTGAGCATGGACAGCCCGAAGGCCATCACATCGTCATGGGTCAGCGCTCCGTCGTCGCAGTCGTGGATCAGTTGGGTCAGGACGTCGTCACCGGGCCGGTTTCGCTTCTGGGTGATCAGTCCGGCCACGTACTCGTCCAGCAGGTCGGTGACCCGGCGCCCCTCCTGCACGGTCACCATCCCGCTGAGGGCCGCATCCAGCACCGGAAGGAACCGGTCCCGGTCCTCGAAAGGAATGCCCACCAGGTCGCACAGCACGAGCAGCGGGAAGGGGGCGGTGAACCCGGCAACCAGATCGCCGGGCCTGCCGCCCTTCTGGAACGCTTCCAGCAGCCGGTCGGCCGACTGCCGGATGCGCGGCAGGTGGCCCCGCACGGCCCGGGAGCTGAACGGCCGGGCCAGGGCCCGGCGCAGGGCTGCGTGCTGGGGGCCGTCCATTTCCGCGATCGTGACCAGGCGCGGCCCGTCGTCGGCGGTCTGCCCGGGGCGGGAAGGCCAGTCGTTGATGGTCGGCCTGATCAGCCGGGGGTCCGCGAGCAGCTCCCGGACGTCCTCGTGCCGGGTGGCGTACCAGGCGGTCGCGTCCATCGGCAGTCTGACCCTGGCCATGGGGCAGCTTTCGCGCAGCTGCGCGCACTTCTCAGGGGGCCCCATGGTGCCCGGCGGCGGGAGCGGGAAGTCCAGGACATCCGCCTCGGGGCCGGGGGCGCTGGGTGGCTGTGGGGTCATGCTCGCTCCTCTTCCGAGGTTGCGCCGGCTACGGGCGCTCGATGTAGCCGGTTGTGTAGAAGTACTCCAGGTAGTGGTCCAGGAGTTCCGCGTCGACAGGCGGGCAGCACAGGCCCGTGGTGGCCAGGTCACGCTCGACGTTGGCACGCCCCACGGTCGGGAAGGTGCCCTCGAAGTACATCTCCTTGACGGACATGTCCGCCTGCTTGCAGCGGTCCACGCACAGTGAGACGAACGGGGCGGTGGGGCTCGTGGGGTGCTGCGCCACATGGCGGACGAGTTCGCCCACCCACTCCTCGTAGGGGAGCCGGTGGATCCGATGGCCGCCCGCGTCCATCCGGTCGAGCATGTCGCGCAGGCTCGCCGGGCGGGGGTTGGTCATGTGGTAGGTCCGGCGGGTGGCGCGGTGCGCGGTGGCGATGTGCATCACCGCGTCGGTGAGGAAGTCCACCGGGACGAAGTCCAGCGGCAGCGGGATGTCGGGGGCCAGCCCGGTCTCGGTAATCGTCTTGAACAGCGAGCAGATCGCGGTGTCGGTGTTGCATGCGCCGGTGTGCCGGTCACCGGTGATCTCGTACGGCCGGTAGACCGCCACCGGCAGACCCTGGTCCGCGGCGTCGCGCAGCACCTCTTCGGCCACCCACTTGCTCTCGGCGTAGCCCATCGTGAGCTGGTCGGCGTGATCCAGGGGCAGGTCCTCGTCCACGTGCCGTACGCCGGCGGTGCCGAAGCCGGCCAGCACCGCGATGGTGGAAAGGAAGTGCACGGGCACGGCTCGCCCGGCCGCCAGACGAATGAGTTGCCTGGTGCCCTCCACGTTGGCGCGGCGCATCGCCTCGTACGGGTAGAGGAAGTTGACCTGCGCGGCCGAGTGGATCACCAGGTCGAGGGCGTCGGCGAGCTCCTCGGCGCGGCCTGGTTCCAGGCCGAGGCCGGGCTCGGTGAGTTCTGCCGGGAAGCACGCGATGCGGTCGGCAGCTTCCGCGGTGGCGAGGCCGAAGCGGGCCAGGTTCCGCATCACCTTCTGCCGGGCGTGCACACAGTCGCGGCTGCGCACCGGGCAGTGCACGCGGGCGCCGGTGCGACGCAGCAGCCGATCCAGCAGGAAGGCGCCGACGAAGCCGGAAGCGCCGGTCAGCAGCACCTCCTGGGGGTGCTGCCAGTCCGGCTCCGGTCCGCGCCGCGGCGGCAGGATGAAGCCCAACCGCGCCTCGGCACGGAAATCCACAGCGCCGGCGTTGGCAGCCCCTTCGGCCTGCTGGTCCTTGACAGCGGTGAGGGTGATGACGGCGGCGGTGAAGTCCTCCAGGGTGGGGGAGCGCAGCAGACTGTGGATCAGAGTGCGGCCGTGCCGGGCGTCCAGGTCGAAGGCGGCCAGCGTGCGGGTGACGACCTCGGCTGCCAGCAGGGAGTCGCCGCCGATGTCGAAGAAGCTGTCACCGGGCGCCGGGTGCACACCCAGCACCACCTGCCACACCTGCGCCAACGAGTCCTGCGGACCGAGTCCCGGGCGTCCCTCCGGTGCCGCGGTGGCGGCCGCCTTTGTGGCCGCCAGCCTGCGCAGCCGGCGACGGTCGACCTTGCCCCCCGCGGTCACCGGGAACTGTCCGACCTCCACCAGCCGCGCGGGCACTGCGGCTGCGGGCAGCCACGCCGCGAGACCGCCGCGGATGCGGTCCACCGGCAGCGCCTGACCGGGCCGGGCCGGTGTCACGTACCCGATCACGCTGTCGCCTTCCAATTCGACGACGGCCTCGCCGACTGCGTCATTCGCCCGCAGCCGCGCCTCTATCTCGTCCGGCTCGATGCGGTGCCCGCGCAGTTTGAACTGCCGGTCCACCCGCGCCCGGTACTCCAGCACGCCGTCCGTGCGCCGGACCACCCGGTCTCCGGTGCGGTAGAGCCGCGTACCGGGCTCGAAGAGGTTGTCGACGAAGCGTTCGGCGGTCAGCTCGGGGTCACCGAGGTACCCCAGTGCGAGCCCGTCTCCGCCGACGAGGAGTTCACCTTCCTCACCGACGTCCGCGAGCGTGCCGTCCGCGCGCACCACGTAGCAGGTGGAATTCTCCAGCGGGTGGCCGATCGGCACCACCGTCGCCCCGGGAGGCAGATCGTGCACCAGGTGTGCGGTGGAGACCACGCTGTTCTCGGTCGGACCGTAGAAGTTGACCACGGTGGTGTCCGGGCAGGCCACCAGTATCGCGCGGGCCAGCTCCGGATCCATCGCCTCGCCGCCGGCCGAGGCGAACCGCAGGGACCGCAGCGCCGACGGCCTGGTGCGCCCGATGTGGTGGAACACCCCCGTGGTCAGATAGGCGATGCTGACCCGCTCGGACAGCAGCCGGGACTCCAGAGCGGCCGGTGACAGCAGCTCCTCCTGATCGGCGATCACCACGCAGGCACCGGCGAGCAGCGAGGGCCAGATCTCGATCGTGGAGGCGTCCGAGGAGAGGCCGTACGCGTGCAGCACCCGCTCACCGGGCCGCGGCCGCTGCCACACCAGATCGGAGGTGGCCAACCGGATCACGCCGCAGTGCGGAATCGCCACAGGTTTGGGACGACCCGTCGAGCCGGAGGTGAACATCACATAGGCGCAGTCCCCGGGGAGTACCCCGGCCTGCGGGACCGCGACCGGCGCAGTCGGCGCCGACCCACCCAGGTCGATGCGGGTACGCACCCGCCGGATGCGGCAGACACTGCCGGGCAGCGTCACCACGGTGTGCACCCCGGCGTCCTCGGCCATCGCCTGCAGCCGCCCGGGCGGTGAGGCGTCGTCGAGCGGGACGTACGCCGCACCGGTCTTGAGGATGCCCAGAAAGGCCACCAGTGCTTCCAGAGACCGGCCCCCGCACACGCCGACCCCGTCGCCGTTGCGTACCCCGGAATCCAGCAGCCGGGCGGCCAGCGCGTCGGAGCGGGCCTTGAGCTCGCCGTAGCTGATGCTGCGATCGTGCTGTACGGAGGCGGTCGCCCGCGGGCGGAGCTCCGCCTGAGCGTCAAACAGCTCATGCAGACATTGATCGCGCGGATACCCCACCGTCCCCGTGTTCCGAGCCGCCACCGGGAGCGTCATCGGGTCAGTGACCATCGGGATATCCCGTCTCTGTTCCACGTGAACCACCTGCGGCCCGAAGGGCTACGTCTCGAACTCCGCGGCAAAGGCGGAGAAGTCGGCTGTCCTCCACGTCTGGGGTCGCATGCGGATGAGGATGTTGTCGGCCAGCTGCTCGCGATTGGCGGCCAGGTACGCCGACGCGGTGTCCGTGTCCAGGTACCGGTGGGCCAGCGCCTCGTGCTCGGCCGGGGGCAGCGGATCCTCGACGCCCACCACCGGCCCCTCCACGCTCACATAGCGGTACGGGGCCGACTCGTCCTGCGCACAGAGGCTGAATCGCCCGGCGTCACGGATGAGGCGAGCTTTCAGCGTCGTCCGCCCGGTCTGGATCGCCACCAGCTCACCGGGCCGGTAGGAGTACCAGAGTGGAACCAGCAACGGCCCCCCGCCGTGGCGCGGATCGTCCACCCCCAGGATTCCCACGTGGAGGCCGGCAAGGAACTCTTCCCGGTCTTCGACCGACATCCTGAGATCCACGGGTACCACCTCGATCAAGCAGAGAATCGCGAACGGTGTAGGTCCTGTGCGGGAGTGTGAGCGTGCGTGCGCGAGTGCGGGCCGATCGGGTGACGTCCAGTCGGCCGGAGGGCGGCCGTCGGAGGCAGACCCGGGGCTCTTGTGATCCTCGGGCGATGCGGACGGCCTGCGGATTCCGGCGGCTGAGCCGACGCGGGAAGCGGGTCGGGCCCTCTCCCAGAGTTTCATCAGACCCGGGCGGTTCGCATCCCGGGCGGACGAACACGGGGCATTCCCGCCTCCCGCCTCCTCGGCAGGAGGCGACACCTCGGACCGCATCAGGCTCGGGCGCCCGCATGCCCACCGCAGTTGTGGACCGAAATGCCCACCGCGGTTGTCGTTCGCCGTCGCCGGGCGGTGCCTGGAAGTGCGCCCCATCCTGGTGGGGGGTGGGCAGCGGCCCACCCGCGTCGTCGCGGGCGGTCGGGCTGCCGGTGGCCCTGGCGGTACACGCCGGCCACCGGGCCGTTCCCCACCGGAAAGCAGAATGAGAGGGCCGTTGCCATTGATGGCCGCCTTGCTGGTTCGGCAGCGAACCGGGACAAGACCGGACGAAGACCAGGAGAAAGAGGCACATGGGGGCAGCCATCCGAGCAGAGGGCCTGGTGAAGACCTTCGGCGGCGTACGAGCTTCAGACAGGGGCGATCCGGACGCGTCGGAGGGGACAGTGCTGGGCCTGCCGGGCCCCAACGGCTCTGGCAAGAGCACCGCGCTGTGGGTGCTCACCACCCTGCCGCGGCCCGACGCGGGCAGCGCCCGGGGCGCGGGGACGGACGTGCGCAGGCACCCCCACGGGGTCCGCAGCCCGATAGGCCTCTGCGGCATGCGGCAAGTGCGCGGCGGTCGACGACCACCTCATCGGCCGGGAGAACCTTCAGATGGTCGGCGACTCGCCGACGTCATCTGCGAGCTGGGCGGGCGTGACATCGTCATCGACGACATCGGCCCGCGCAGGCCCACCCTCGACGACGTCTCCCTCACCGGCCACGCGGCCGAGGAGGCCGACCCCGGAAAGGACGCAGGACCATGGAAGTCGACACCACCGGAGCGGCAGAGCACGCGATTGCGCACCGGCGCGGCGGAGTCGTCCAGGTGGCGCGCGATTCCTGGGTGATCGCCCGGCGGAACCTGCGCCGCATGACTCGGATGCCGGAGATCGTGGTCTTCGGGCTGATGCAGCCGGTGATGTTCGTGCTGCTCTTCTCGTACGTGATGGGCGGCGCGATCAGGGTACCGGGCGGCGGCTACCGGGAGTTCCTGATGGCTGGGATCTTCGCCCAGACGGTTACCTTCGCGGTGGCCGGAGCCTCGGCCGGCATCGCGGAGGACATGACCAAGGGCCTGGTGGACCGCTTCCGCTCGTTACCCATGGCGCGCTCAGCGGTGCTCGCAGGGCGGACCTTGGCCGACGCGGTGCAGACCGCCTTCATCCTGCTGGTGCTGGCGATGGTGGCGCTGCTGGTGGGCTGGCGAGTGCACCACGGGGTGCTCCAGGCGCTGGGCGCCTTCGTGCTGCTGCTCCTGCTGGGCTACGCCTTCTCCTGGATCGGGGCGCTGATCGGCCTGTCGGTGCGCAGCCCGGAGGCGGCCACCTCGGCGGGCCTGATCTGGCTCTTCCCGCTCACCTTTCTCTCCAACGCCTTCGTCCCGGTGAACACCATGCCTGGCTGGCTGCAGGCGATCGCGTACTGGAACCCGTTCAGCGCGACCGTCCAGGCCTGCCGGAAACTGTTCGGCAACCCCGGGGCCGACGGCGCGCAATCCTGGCCGATGCGGCATCCGGTCGAGGCGTCCGCACTCTGGTCGCTGCTGATTTTGGCGCTGTTCTCCTGGCTGTCGGTGCGCAAGTACCGCGTCGCGGCCGGTTGACCGGCCGAGGGGGGCCGAACGGAAGCGGTTTTGGGCCCGGTCGAAAGCGGGTCCGTGAGGTGTCGGGATGGACGGGGCCGGCCCCGGCGCCGACATCGACCAAGACGGTGTCGTGGCCCAGTCCGACCGCCCGGCAGCGATCGGGGTCCTCGGCGCACTCGATCAGGACGCCGCGGAGCCGCTCCAACCGGTTTCGGCGGCCCATCGTTCGGCCGCCGCCATCAGCACCTCCGTGGCGGGGGCCTTGATCTGCCCGTAGTCCAACAGGTCCGGCACGCTCAGCGCCAGCCGCTGCTTGAAGGCCCCCCCTGCCCGACGGGCGTCCTCGTCCGCACGCAGGTAGTCCCGAAACAGCAGGGCAAAGCGGGCATTGGGTCCGGAGCCCTCCCGCAGGTGGACGTTGCACGAGCGTGCGCCGATCGGCGGCGCGAAGACGATTTTGTGACACCGCTGTCCGCCGGAGACCTCGATGCGGTTCCACGGCTCCGGGCGGCACCGGAAACCGATCGCTGCGAGCAGCGGTTCATCCCGCGCTTCGTCGACCGACCGCATCCGCACCTGCACATCGATGCAGTCCTTGGCCGGCAGGCCCGGTACCGAGGTGGATCCCACGTGGTCGACCCCCAGCGCGAGGTCACCCAGCGCGTCTCGCAATACCCCAGCAAGCAGCTCGAACTCCGCCGGCCACTGCGGCCGGTATTCCACCACGGCAACCTGACCGCGCTCATCGGGAAACGGCATGTCGCCAGACGCTACCTTCCGGTGGCGCGACTCCGCAGACGGCGGGACCGCATCGTGCAACCCTGAAGGTGCCGAAAACTCGTCCGTGCAGGTCAGGCGGCATGTCGGTACTCGTGGATCACTCCGCCGAGGCGGTCGCGTCGGCGGACGTTGAGGTG
>NZ_JBLVKW010000146.1:0-9882 GCF_048270745.1 Streptomyces sp. NPDC056231
TTGCCGTCCTGGTCCACAGCCCGCCACAGGTACTTCAGCTCGCCGTTGATCTTGATGAAGACCTCGTCCAGGTGCCACTTGTCGCCGGGCCGGGGGCGCCTGCGGCGCAGCGCGTTGGCGTAGGCCTGCCCGAACTTCCGGCACCATCGCCGGACGGTCTCGTGGGAGACGATCACGCCGCGCTGGAGCATCAGCTCCTCGACCTCACGGAAGCTGAGCGGGAACCGGAAGTACAGCCACACGCAGTACGAGATCACCTCGACCGGGTACCGGTGACCCCTGTACGACGGCGACATGCCCTCCACGGACGATCCCCTCCACCAGCAATCAACCCGAAGATCATCTCACCCTGCCAGCCAACATGACAGCGCCTTCCACCGTTGTGGTCGGCGCGAGGCCCGCCGGGATCTGCTGGCGACCAGCCGTCGTGCAGTGCCCATGGCGGAACTCCTGGGGCTGAGCCGCGGTTCGTGCCTTCAGTTCGACGGCGCCGACCCGGGGTTCCTCGGAGCCGCATGAACCGGCCTACCCGCCCAGACGCCGGTAGCAGATGAGGGTGGCGGCGATGCCGGCGAAGGCAAGGAAGTGTTCCGCCTTGCGCTCGTAGCGGCGGTGCAGACGGCGGCACCCGGCGAGCCAGGCCACCGTCCGCTCCACCGTCCAACGGTGGCGGCCCAGGCGCTTGGAGGACTCGATGCCCTTGCGCGCGATGCGCGGGATGATGTTCCGGGACCTGAGCCATCGGCGCAAGTGGTCGTAGTCGTACCCCTTGTCGCCGTGGAGCTTGGCGGGCCGTCGTCGACGGGGCCCGCGGCGGGAGTGGATGGGCGGGATGCCTCGCACCAGGGGCTCCAGGCCCTGGCTGTCATGGGTGTTGGCGGCGGAGACGCCGATGGAGAGGGGCAGACCGGTCCGCTCGGTGATCAAGTGGATCTTTGATCCTTTCTTGCCGCGATCTACGGGATTCGGACCCGTCAGGTCCCCCCTTTCGTTGCCCGCATGTTCACCGAGTCGATCGCGCACCGCGACCAGTCCAGGGCGCCGTGCGCGCCGAGCTCGTCCAGGACCAGGCGGTGGAGCTTGCCCCACGCCCGGGCCCGGCTCCACTCGGTGAAGCGCCGGTGTGCGGTCGGCCCGGACGGGCCAAAGCCTGGCGGTAGTTGGCGCCACGTACAGCCGGTCGCGGCCACGAACACGATGGCTGCCAGCACCTGCCGGTCCCCATACCGGCGTCGGCCACCGCCCTGCGGACGCACCGGAGCAGCCGGGACCACCCGCTGGAACAACTCCCACAGCCCGTCCGGCACCAGCCGCTCCACCATCGTCATCACGCCCGCCAGCCTAGTGATCAAGCCCGTTGAGACGACCTCTAAGAGGCAGGGCATCGGCGGCCACGGGCAGTTGACCTGGCGGAAGAGCAGCGACCCTGGCGGGCGCGATGTGCGAGAGACCAGCGGGTGCACCGGCTGTGTCGTCGTCACCGGTGGCGTCCTCCGCGCCGGAGAAGGCCTCCGCGAAGGGGGGCGAACCTCGCGGAGACCGAGGCGAGTTCGGCCTGAACCACCGAACACACCACTGAGGCACAGTTGCATCACAAGCTCTTCACAGCAATCTGGCCGTGTCCTCTATTTCACCATTCGTCCCTTGTCATGTCTCTGTATGTTCAAGTCGATCAATGTTTTTGATCATGACTTATCAAAGGAGGCGTCAAGAAGGTGAAGGACGAGTCATTGCCGTGGGGGCGGCATCCGCTGCCGCCACGGTCACGGCTGAGACGCATAGCCCTGGTGGCGGTGCTGGCGCTGTCGGGCGGCCTGATCGAGGCGGGCACGGCGGTCGCCGAGCCCGCCCGGGCTGCCGCGGAACAACCGAAGCCGCTGGGGCCGGCGGAGGCGGAGGACGCGGCGTCGGCGTTGCTGATGTCGCGGTTGCAGGATCGCCGCATAGAGGTCACGGGGGAGCGCACCGACTCCACGACGACGTGGGCGAACCCGGATGGCACGACCACGGTGGAGTCGTACACCGGGCCGATCCGGGTGCGGGACGAGCACGGCACCTGGCGACCGGTTGACACCACCCTGGTCGCGGACGGCGGGGTGGTGGCGCCCAGGATGGCGGCCGCCGATGTGACGCTCTCGGGTGGCGGTGCGGACCAGACCCTGGTCCAGGTCGAACGGGGGAAGCACGCGCTGGGCGTCGGCTGGGAAGGCAAGCTGCCCGAGCCCCGGCTGGACGGGTCGACCGCGACGTACCCCGGCGCGGTGGCGGGCGGTGACCTGGTCGTCACGGCCCTGAAAGAGGGCTTCACGCACAACGTCGTGCTGCGTGAACGTCCGGACGGGCCAGTGGAGTACCGGCTTCCGGTCGATGCCACCGGGCTGCGCCTCAAGGAGACCGCCGACAAGCGGCTGGTCTGGGAGGACACCAAGGGTGAGGCGAAGGCCGGTGCGCCGGCGCCGGTCATGTGGGACTCCTCGCACGACAATGCCTCCGGGGAGCCCGAACACCTGGCGCCGGTCGACGTGGACATCGTCGATGCCGAGGACGGCAAGGGACAGGTGCTGGTGCTCAAGCCCAGCGCCGCGTTCCTGTCGGATCCTCACGTGACGTATCCGGTGACGATCGATCCGACCGACTCGCTGATGGGTCCGACGACCGACACCTGGGTGCAGTACAAGGACTACCTCACCTCGCAGCGTGGCTCGACCGAGCTGAAGGCGGGCACGTACGACGGCAGCGAGAAGGCCCGTTCCTTCCTGAAGTTCAACGTCTCGAAGTACACGGGCAAGCACGTTCTCGATGCCAAGCTGCGGTTGTACTCGTACTACTCGTCGACGTGCAACACGTCGAACTCGGGTATCGAGGTACGGCGAATCACCACCGACTGGGATCCGTCGGCGATCACGTGGTCGGCACAGCCGTCCACGACGGCGACCGGTGCGATGGTCGTCAAGGACGCCAAGGGTTACAACTCGTCCTGCCCCGCCGGGTACAGCACGTGGAACGTCAGCTCCATCGCGCAGTCGTGGGCGGACGGGCAGCCCAACTACGGCCTGCGGCTGGCAGCGGTCACCGAGACCGACCCGCTCACCTGGCGCCGCTACCGGTCGGCGAACTACGTCGACGGCTCCCACGACCCCACCTCCGAGCCGTCGCTGACCGTGCAGTACAACACCAAGCCGGGCACGCCGACCGCGCTGTCCCCGCTGACCGGGGTAGCCACCAACAACACCAGGCCGACCCTGTCGGCCAAGTCGACCGACGCCGACGGCAACACCGTCACGCTGAGCTTCGAGCTGTGGAAGTCGGACGGCACCGCGGCCCTGCAGTCCGGCAAGTCGGTGGCGGTGGCGTCCGGGGCAACGGCGACATGGACGCCCGGCACCACGCTGGCCGAGGGTTCGTACAAGTGGCGGGCGATGGCCTCCGACGGTACGGACTCCAGCGCGTGGTCGTCGTTCCAGACGTTCACCGTGGACACCACCAAGCCGGGCGCGCCGTACGTGTCGTCCACGGACTACCCACAGGACGGCAAGTGGCACGGCGGTGCCGGAACCTCCGGCAAGTTCACCTTTACCCCGGCCTCCGGTACCAACGACCTGGCCGGGTACGTGTACTCGCTGGACGGCGCCGCCGCCACGACTGTGTCTGCCACCGGTGCCACGACCATCGCGGTCACACCGGCAGCCGACGGTCACCGCACCCTGCGGGTGCAGGCCAAGGACAAGGCAGGCAACGTCTCTACAGCCGTTTCCTACGACTTCCTGGTCGGTCAGGGCGCCATCGTGCAGCCCACCGAGGGCGCGGTCAGCGCTCGCCGGGTGAAGCTGGAGCTGGACGCGCAGCCCAAGTACACGCGGGTCACCTTCCAGTACCGGCGCGGCCCCGGCGCGACCATCTCCGACGTGCCGCTGGCAAACCTGGCGAAGGCGGACAACTCTCCGTTCACGACCCAGAAGATGCGCCTGTCGGACATGGGCCCGCACGCCAACTGGTCGGTTCTGGAGACCCTCGGCCAGATCGGCGGCGTCGTCCAGGTACGGGCGCTGCTCTACACGGACAACGACGCGGACGCGGCGTACATCAGTGAGTGGCGCGGCTTCACCGCCGACCCGAACGCCGACGGCGCGGCCTCCGAGGAGGTCGGCCCCGGTTCGGTCAACCTGCTCACCGGCGACTACTCCGTCAGCGTGACCGACGCCGACGAGTTCGGCCTGTCCTCCACCCGCACCGCCTCCTCCCGCGGCACCGACCGCGGCTGGATGCCGCAGGGTGAGCGGCTGACCGCCAACCAGCAGGACGTCTCCACCGACACGACCGGCTTCACCGCCACCACGGCGACGATCAGCCGGGACACCACGCTCGGCCAGGACGGCTCGACCGACTCCCTGAAGGTCGTGCCCACCACCAACACCAGCGGCGACTCCTTCGCCATGGTCGGGGGCGACCAGACCGCCCTGCGGCTCGGCATGAAGCCGGGCAGGACCTACCGCTTCACCGCCTGGGCCTATGTGCCCGCCGCAACGGGCCTGGCACCGCAACACGCGCGTGGTCTGCGCCTGTACGCCGGAGCCGACACACCGTCGGGTTACGTCGAGACGACCTCCCGCAAGGTGCCGTACACCGATGCCTGGGCAGAGCTGACGCTGGACTTCACCGTCCCGGCCGACGCCACCTCGGCGTTCCTGCGGCTGTACAACGGCTTCGGCGCGAACTCCGGGAAGGCGGTCTACTTCGACCACCTGTCGGTACGTGAGCTGGTTGCACCGTTCGGCCCGGAGTGGGCGGGTGGAGCCTCGGGCGGGATCACGGACAACGACTACTTCTCGCTGACCTTCCCCGGCAAGGACGTCGCGGTCCTCACCTCCTACGACGACACCACCCTCACCTTCGCCAAGAGCTCCGACGGCTCCTTCAGCCCCGAGCCCGGCGCCGAGGGACTGATCCTGAGGGCGTCCGGCGGCACCTATCTGCTGTCCGACGACGACGGCACGATCACCACGTTCAAGAAGCAGACAGGCTCGGACGTGTACGTCGTGGAGTCCGTCTCCGGCACGGACGAGGCATCCACCAGCCGCTACACCTACGACACCACCGACGGCCGCTCCCTGGTCAAGCGGGTGATCGGCGAGGCCGAACCGGGCGTGGACGACACCGCGCAGTGCACCGGCAGCGTTCCGGCTCGCGGCTGCGAGGTGCTGGAGTACGTCCACGCCACCGCCACCACCGCCACGGCCGCTACGCCCGGCGACGTGATCGACCGGGTCAAGGCGGTGCGGATCTGGTCGTGGGACCCGGACGCCGGCCAGGTGAACGCCGTCGACGTCGCCACCTACCGATACGACCTGACGGGCCGTCTGGTGGAGGTGTGGGACCCGCGCAAGGCCTCCACCGGCGACACCACCACGTTCCGGACGAAGTACGCCTACGACAGTGCCGGCCGTCTCACCTCCATCGACACCACCGGTGAACTGCCGTGGTACTTCGACTACGGCAAGGCCGGGGCCGATCAGGACCCGGGCCGGCTGCTGAAGGTCCGCCGCCCCGCGCTCAAGCCGGGCAGCAAGGACGTCATCGAGGGCGAGACCGCCTCGAAGGTCGTCTACGAGGTGCCGCTGACCCGGGCCAAGGGCGGCCCGTACGACATGTCCGGTGCCGATGTGGCCTCCTGGGGCCAGGCGGACGCGCCCACGGACGTCACCGCCGTCTTCGACGTCGAGTCCGACCCCGGAACCCACACCGCCACCGCCACCACGCCCGGAAAGGACGGCTACCAGCAGGCTACGGTCCACTACCTCAACGCCTCGGCGCAGGAGGTCAACACCGCCACGTGGTCGCCGACCGGTGTGGGTGACATCGACACCACCGAGTACGACCGGTTCGGCAACACCGTCCGTACCCTGGACGCCTCCGGCCGGCTGCTGGCCCTCGGCAAGGACGACGACGCCGACGGGAAGGCGGCCGAGCTGGAGCTGCCGGACGATCCGGCGGCCCGCGCCGGTCTGCTGGACAGCCGCAGCGTCTACAGTCGCGACGGCCTCGACCTGCTCGAAGAACTCGGCCCCGTCTACCGGGCCCGGCTGGACGAGGACGTCCCGGCCCAGTCCGCCCCGCCGATGCCGGCCCTGAAGGCCGGGGAGCAGGTGGTCGTACGTTCCCACACGGTTCACGCCTACGACGAGGGCAAGCCCGACGGGGCGGCGTACCACCTGGAGACGACCACTCGCGAAGGCGCCCGCATCGAGGGTTACACGGCGGATGTCGAGGTGCGGGTCACCAAGACCGGCTACGACGCCCCAATCGGCGGCACCTCGGGTTGGACGCTGCGCGCGGAAACCTCGGTGACCACCGACGCCGTCTCCGGCGGCGCGAACCTCACCTCGACGATCAAGTACGACGCGGCGGGTCGCGCGATCGAATCCCGCAGGCCGGGCTCCAACGGCTCGGACGCGGGCACGGTGAAGACCGTCTTCTACACGGCGAAGGCCAACCCGGACGACGCGGCCTGCGGCAACCGGCCCGAGTGGGCAGGCAACCCGTGTGCCACGCTGCCCGGCGGCAAGGTCACCGGAGCGGACACGGCCCGCATGCCGGACACTCTGACCACCAAGCGGATCACGCGCTACTCCCGTTTCGGGGAAACGGAGGAGGTCACCGAGACCAACGCGGGTAAGACCCGCAAGACCGTGACGGCCTACGACGCGGCCGACCGGATCGTCTCCACCGAGATCACCTCCGACGTCGGCAAGGCCCTGCCGAAGGTGACCACCGAGTACGACACGGTCACCGGACACGCCGTCAAGACGACGGCCGGCGGCAAGACCATCACCCGCGTCTTCGACGCTCTCGACCGGCTGCTGTCCTACACGGACGCCGACGGCGGCAGCACGACCACCGAGTTCGACAAGTACGGAAAGCCGGTCAAGGTCACCGACAACACCGGCTGGACCAGCTACACCTACGACCGCACCAAGGAGCCGCGCGGCTTCGTCACCTCGGTCACCGACAGCCTGGCCGGCACCTTCACCGCGAAGTACGGGCCTGACGGCCAGCTGGTGGAGCAGACGTATCCCGGTGGCTACGTCCGCAAGGACACCTTCAACGCGGCAGGCGCGGCAACCGGCCGTACCTACACCCGCACCTCGGACGGCACTGTCGTCTACGGCCAGCACATCGAGCTGAGCACCCAGGGCGCGGTGGCCTCCGACACCTCCTCGACCGACAGCAAGGAGTACACCTACGACCGTCTCGGCCGCCTGACCAAGGCCGTCCAGAGCACCACGGCCGAAGGCTGCGTCACCCGCAACTACCGCTTCGACGAGGCCGGGCGCAGCGTCGCGGGCCGCATGAACCGCACCTCCAAGACCGTCATACCGGCCGCCGAGGACGGCTCGTGCGGGACCACCGGCGGCACGACCACGGCCAGCTCGTACGACAGCGCCGACCGGCTGCTGACCACGGGCTACACCTACGACGCCTTCGGCCGCACCACGGCCACGGGCACCGGCTCGGTCAACGATTACTGGGCGAACGACCTGGTCGCCTCCCAGACCGCCGGTGACACCCGGCAGTCCTGGACCCTCGACCCCGCCCTGCGCTTCGAAGCCTTCACCACCGAGAAGAAGCAGGCGGACGGCAACTGGGCGAACGCCACCAGCAAGCTCAACCACTACGGAGACGACTCCGACGAGCCCCGCTGGATCATCGAGGACACCACCCAGGGCACCCTGACCCGCAACGTCTCCGGCCCTGACGGCGACCTCGTGGCCACCACGTCCGCGACCGGCGACGTCGAGCTGCAGTTCGCCAACGTGCACGGCGACGTGTCCGTCACTCTGGACACGGCGATGACGGCCCCGAAGGTGCTGCTCTACGACGAGTTCGGGGTGCCGACCGACGGCCAGGTGCCGCAGCGGTACGGCTGGCTCGGCGCCAAGCAGCGCTCGGGTGAGGCCCTCGACGGCGTCATCCTCATGGGCGCCCGCCTCTACAGCCCGGCGCTGGGCCGGTTCCTGCAGACGGATCCCGACCCCGGGGGCAACGCCAACGCCTACGACTACTGCAGTGGCGATCCCGTCAACTGCGTCGACCTGGACGGGCACTGGGGCTTCTCCTTCAAGAAGGCCTTCCGCAAGGTTGCCCGGGTCGCGGAGGTCGCCTCGTACATCCCCGGCCCGATCGGCAACGTGGCCTCGGCCGTGGGCGCGATCTCGTACGCTGCCACCGGTAACTGGCGCAAGGCCGCGGAAATGGGCGTGGGCGTCGCGTTCGGCTCGGCCGGCCGCCTCGCGGTCAAGGGCTTCAAGGCAGCCCGCACGATCCGCAAGGCCAGCCGCGTCAACCGGACCTTCTCCAAGGCCCGGTCGGTCTTCCGCCGCTCGCGCTGCAATTCCTTCGCCCCGGACACGCCGGTCCTGATGGCCGACGGCACCTACCTGCCCATCGGCGCCATCCAGGTCGGCGACTACGTGGCCGCGACCGACCCCGGGACCGGCGAGACCCACGTCGAACCGGTCCTGGACGTCATCAGCGGCTACGGCACCAAGCACATCGTCGAGATCGACACGGACCTCGATCCGACGACCCCGCCGCTGGAAGCGACTGCGGAACACCCCGTCTGGGTTGCCGGCAAGGGCTGGGTGAAGGCCGCCGATGTCCTGACCGGTGATGCGCTCGTGTCGCCGGACGGCAGCAGCCACCCCGTTACCGCAGTGCTTGACCGCGGTGAGGTTGAGGGCCGCCTTGTCGTCAACCTCAACGTCGGTGACGTGCACACCTTCACCGTTGCCGTCGGCGACGACGACGTAGTGGTCCACAACCGCAACGGTCAGTGCCGCATCGACCTCAAGCATGTGCTTGCGGGGCATGGCTCCACAAGTCGGGTAGCCGGCAAGAGCCGCTTTCGCTCCAGGAATGTCAAGGAGGTCAAGTACTTGATCCGGACGACCATCAAGAAGGGGAAGAGCCGACCGAACTCCGATGGCCGTCCTGGGCGCATCTATGAATACGATTTCGGCCGCCGAGTCGGCCGGAACTCGAAGGGAACCCCGACGTCACGAGTTCGTGTAGTGGTGAAGAACAAGAGAGTCCGGACCGCGCATCCGTACTAGTGTGCGCAGTCCTCGGGTTCGGATTCGGGGTGGCTTGTTCCGTGAGGATGTGGCCGCCTCATTGAAGAGCGCTGACGTTATTCGCCGGCTGTAGCATGAGGGTGGCGGCTTGCGCGAGATCGCTTGCGCAGGCCGCCGCCTGCTTCCGGCACTTGCCGGTCTAGAGCTATGTGGTCGGCAGAAAATGAACTCGAATCAAGGATCGACAGAGTGATAGAACTTGCTTACCGGGTAGATGGCATTGTCGACGGCGCGGATACCCCCGAGTTGCGGCGCAAGTTGGCGACGGCCGACTTGTACGACCTCACGTACGACATGTTCTGGGGTGATCTTGTTTTCAGGGTTGAAGGTGCGGACTTCAGTGGCCCCGGCCCCGTCTTCGACGCCGCTTATGTTCTCTTCTGTGTCGCGCGGGACCTTCAGGATCAGCCGAAGAGAACTTATTCCGCTGCAGAAGGAGCAGGTGAGTATCGATTTCACCGCAAGGGCGACCTGGTACATATCAGTGAAGAGAACGGGCCTCGCGGAGTAGTCCGGTACGATGATTTTTGCGCCGCAACAGCTTCGTTCCTCCATGTGCTCGTCGATGACCTGTGTGAACGTTACTCCGAACTGCGCGGAAATTCTGAGATAATCAAGATCCGCCGTCGCCTGCTGTCTTCCTAAGGGCTTGCGGGGGCTCTGTCAGGTTGCCGAAGGGGCGTGGGAGGCTCTTGATGGTGATCGTTGCGGGAGGGGCCGGTCGTGGAGTCCGAGGTGTCGCCGTCGTACA
>NZ_JBLVKW010000147.1:0-9457 GCF_048270745.1 Streptomyces sp. NPDC056231
GCCGGGCGGGAGCTGATGTCATGGCAGACGTCCTGCCGTACGAAGGAAGGCACATGACTGTGCGATCCGTCAAAGCCCGTGCGACCCGCCGGACGGTCCTGGCCGCCGGGGCCGCCCTGGCGGCAGGGGCCGCAGCCGCCCCGGTCGCTGCGTCCCCGCCGCCCTCCGCGCAGGCCGCCTGCGCCGCGCCCGGCGCGGCGCAGGGGGTCACCGGGCAGTTGCGCGCCCTGGAGCGGGAGCACGGCGCCCGGCTCGGCGCGTACGCCCATGACACCGCCACGGGCCGCACGGTGGTGTACCGGGCGGACGAGCGTTTCCCGATGTGCTCCCTGTTCAAGACCATCGGCGCGGCTGCGGTCCTTCGCGATCTGGACCGCGGCGGCGAGTTCCTGGCCCGCCGTATCCGCTACACCGCCCCGTACGTGCAGGCCTGCGGCCACTCGCCGGTCACCGGCAGGTCCGAGAACCTCTCCCGCGGGATGACGGTCGCCGACCTGTGCAGGTACTCCATCACGCACAGCGACAACACCGCGGCCAACCTCCTGCTCCGGGAACTGGGCGGCCCCGCCGCCATCACCCGCCTGTGCCGCTGCGTCGGCGACCCGGTCACCCGTCTCGACCGGTGGGAGCCCGAGCTGAACTCGGCGGAGCCGTGGCGCGAGACGGACACCACGACACCTCGCGCGATCGGGCGGACCTACGCCCGCCTCGTTCTGGGCGACGTGCTCGTCCCCCGCGACCGCCGGCTGCTCACCGGCTGGCTGCTCGCCAACACCACCAGCGGTGAACGCTTGCGCGCCGGGCTTCCCGTCGGCTGGACCCTTGCCGACAAGACCGGCGGCGGCAGCTACGGCGGCAACAACGACGCCGGCGTCGCCTGGCCCCCCGGCCGCCCGCCGGTGGTCCTGGCCGTCATGACCACCAAGCCCGGCCGGGATGCCCCCTCCGACGACCCACTGGTCGCAAGGACGGCGGGCGTTCTGGCCGCGGCCCTTGGCTGACCACCGAGCCGGCACCCGGGGTGACCTGCATGCGTTCTTCGACGGCGTGCACGACGGCGCCCGGCGCGCCCCTTGGCCCGGGGCCCGAAGGCGCCGTGGCCCGGTCCCGCGCAGACTTGTCCGTACGGCAGGACCCGGGGTCGCTCTTCGCCCCGTCGGGGCGGGTTCTTGTCCAGCCGCGGCACGGGCCGGCGGTCCTGCCGCGACATGATCCTGCTGGTGGATCACGGTCGGGTGAGGTGATACGTCGCCCTGAACCGTTCTGTGCCAGGCTGCAGTTCATCCGTTGCGTGCTCCCGGCGTCGACGAGATCGCCTCGGCCGGATGACCGCCCGATGCCCAGCGCGATGGTGCAGAAGTTCCGGGCCGGGGCGGCCTTAAGGGATGTGCCCGAGCCATCCGGTTCCCGGGCCGGGCCATGCCCCGTCGACCAGGCGGGCCACCATCCGGGCCGCGGTGGTCGACCAGGCGGGCCACCGTCCGGGCCGCGGTGTCAGACCGTGCGCAGCACGGCGGCCACTTCGCCGAGGAGGCTGGGCAAGTGCGTCCCCGGTCCTGGTTGCCGGTGCCCGTGGAGGAGTTCGTGGGTCAGGGCTGCGGCCCCAAAACGGTCCCGTATCCGATGCGCACGGTCATCGAGGCCAGGAGGTCACCGCGCCGGTGGTCCCGGACGGTGGCGCAGGCCCAAGAACCTGGCAGTTGTGAGCGGTTGCAGGGGCGGCAGGAATCGAACCTGCGGCATCCGGTTTTGGAGACCGGCGCTCTGGCCATCTGAGCTACGCCCCTTCGGTGCGCGTCAGTTTGTCATGGGCGGCGAGCCCGGATCCAGGGAATTTTTGACGGTGGCCGGGTGCGAGCGCAGCAGCGGTTTCGGGTTCACCCACCGCGTCGGGTGTGCGTCGGCAGCCACGTCGACTTGGCGCACCGCCCCGTGGCCGGCTCGTGCCGGGGGGATCGCGGGGGGCCCGCGGTCTTCGTCAAGGCCGTACACGCGCAGCGGGTCGCACGCGTGCGCGCCCTGGCGCGGGACCTCGGCCGGTCGTGCTCGAACATCGCAGGCAGGGCCGGCTGAACACCTCGGCTTTGGGTGACGACGAGGCGAACCCTGCCGGCCGTCTTCACAAAAAAATGTGTGCCTGACCCGAGAACGGACCGCACGGGTGCACCGGTTCACAGGCAGTGAGTGTCCGTCAGCGAGCCGGAAAAGGGGTTCATGAATTTCGACCGCGCCGGTCAGCGCCGGCACCGCGGCCGTAAAGGCCCGGATCCGCTCGGGGGTCACGGTGTAAGAAACGGCGGCCTGCTGGGCCAAGACGTGCGCGGACGCCGGTGCGGCAAGGACGGATCCGACCGGCATGAGGTGTTCCTTGCCCTGTTCAGTGCTGAACGCCGCCTGATCATGTCCTGCGCATCCGCGGCCTGTTCGTCCCGCAGGCGCAGACACGTTGCGTTTGCGCCGATGGCGCCCCCGGCTACCGCGGATGCCGCAGGTGCGGCGCAGGTACGACGGGCGCGGTAGCCGGCCGCTCGTGCGCAAGCGGGACTCGCCCGCAGCGGCGTCCGGTTAGGGTTCGGGCATGAGCACAGGACGGTTCGGTGTCCCGGCCGATGTCAGAGACGGGGCGATCGCCGTCGGTGTGGCGGCGGCGCTGCTGGTCGCCGGGATGTCCGGGGGGCGCTCCGCCACGAACGTCGCTCTGCTCGGCTACGTGTTGCTGGCGGCCGGTGGCCTGGGGCTGGCCGCACGCCGCCGGGCTCCAGTTCTCGTGCTGGCCGTCACCGCGCTGTGCGCGGTGGGTTATCAGGCGGCCGGTTTCGATGTGCCTGCCGTCGCGTACTTGTTCGCGGTGTACGCCGCGATGCGGGAGGGCCACCGCATCATCACGGTGGTGGCGAGCGTGTTCTTGCTGGCTGCTCTCCCGCTGGCGGCCCTGGCGTCGGGACTGCACAACGTGGGCGAGGCGTTCGCGCAGGCCCGCGGCGCCCTGGAGATAGCCTGGCTGATCGCGGCCGGGGCTGCGGGGGAAGCGCTGCGGCAGGCCGAGCGGCGGGCGGACGAGGCCGAGCGGACCCGGGAGGAGACCGCGCGGCGTCGCGCTGATGAGGAGCGGCTGCACATTGCGCGGGAACTGCATGATTCGCTCACCCATCAGATCTCGGTCATCAAGGTGCAGGCCGAAGTCGCCGTCCACCTGGCCCACAGGCGCGGCGAGGAGGTGCCCAAGGCCCTGCTCGCGATTCAGGAGGCCGGACGTGAGGCGACCCGGGAACTGCGCGCGACCCTGGAGGCGCTGCGCGACGACGGCACAACCCCGCCGCACGGGCTCGGCCACGTCCCGGAACTGGTGGAACGGGCTCGGACCATCGGCCTGGACGCGACGCTGACGATCGAAGGGCAGCGGTACGACGTGCCGGCCGCGGTGGGCCGGACCGCGTACCGGATCGTTCAGGAGTCGCTGACCAACGTCGCCCGGCATGCCGGTGCCGCTACCGCGTCGGTCCGGATCGGTTACCGGCCCGATGCCTTGGTCGTACGGGTCGATGACGACGGCAAGGCGACGCCGGACACCGCCGCGGCGCCTGGCGTCGGACTGCTCGGGATGCGCGAGCGTGTCACCGCGCTCGGCGGCCGGCTGCGCGCCGGGCCGCGCGGCGAAAGCGGCTTCACCGTCCGGGCCGAACTCCCCGTGGCCCGAACATCGTGATCCGTGTCCTGCTGGTCGACGACCAGCCACTCCTTCGCAGCGGATTCCGTGCGCTTCTCGATGTCGAGGACGACATCGAGGTGGTGGCCGAGGCCGCCGACGGGATGGAGGGTCTGGCGCTGGCCAGAAAGCACCTGCCCGACGTCGCGCTCGTCGACATCCAGATGCCGGCCGTGAACGGCATCGAGGCGACCCGGCGGATCGCCGCGGACCCGGCCCTGGCCGGGGTGCACGTCGTCATCCTGACCAACTACGGCTTGGACGAATACGTCTTCGACGCGCTGCGCGCCGGCGCTGCCGGATTCCTCGTCAAGGACATCGTGCCGGAAGACTTCCTGCATGCCGTCCGCGTCGCCGCGCGCGGTGACGCCCTGCTCGCACCGTCGATCACCCGCAAGCTGATCAACCGGTACGTCACCCAGCCATCGCCCGCCAGTTACGGCACCGGGCTGGACGAGCTGACCAGCCGTGAACGCGAGGCCGTCGTTCTGGTCGCCCGGGGCCTGTCCAACGACCAGATCGCCGATCACATGGTGATCAGCCCACTGACCGCGAAAACCCATATCAACCGGGCCATGAACAAGCTCCACGCCCGCGACCGCGCCCAACTCGTCGTCCTCGCCTACGAATCCGGTCTGGTGGCCCCGCGCAGCTGCTGACATCCACGGTCCGGCTGCAGGTGCCCCCGGCCCGGCGGCGTGGGCAGTGGCAGCCAGGCCGCCGGGCCAGGCCGGCGCTGCCCGGGCCGGCCGGCAGCGCCGCCCTGCTGACCCCGGCAGACCGCCATGGCCGTATGCGGCAGCCGCCGGCGCCAAGGCCGGCTCGCAACGGCGGCCCGCCCGGTCGACGTGCGAAGGGCTCCCGGGCGGGCTTCCGCTTCCATGCTGCCCCCGATCCCTCCCGCTGCAGTGCGGCCGCGCGGCAGACGGGGCCGAATGGGCTCGCAACTGCCGCGCGGCCGGGTGGTACCGACCGAATGAGCCTGCGCACGAGCCCTCAGTGTCTGCCGCCCGGCAGTGCCCGCGGCGGGCTGCCCGCGGTGCCCGCGCTCAGCGGTGCCCGCGGCGGGCTGCCGGCAGTGCCTGACGGCCGCCCGCTCCCCCGCGTCGCGGCGGTGGACTTTGGGGGGGGGCAGAGGGGAACCCGTTGGGCAAGATCCTGGCCCAGCGAGGGCGATGAACGGGGCCGGTGATCCGGTGGCGCAGCGGGCAGCAGCGGGCGCCGCCGTGCTGGTGGCGCTTGTGCATCGGCCCGCCCACGGCGAAGCCGCCGCCCGTGCGCGCCCCGCCCGGCGCCTATGGTGAGCTGTGACCAACCAGGAAACGGGCCGTCAGCAGGGCACCGCCGGGCCCGGATATCTGGCTGCAGCGGGTGTCTTCGCGGTCGGGATGATGGGCACGACCCTGCCGACACCGCTGTACGGGCTCTACCGTGAGCAGATCGGTTTCTCCGAACTGGTCGTCACCGTGGTGTTCGCCGTCTACGCCATCGGGGTGATCGCCGCGCTGCTCTGGGCCGGCGGCTTCTCCGATGTTCTCGGCCGCCGCCCGGTCCTGCTGTGCGCGCTGGGGCTGGCCGCGCTGAGCGCGGTGTGCTTCCTGCTCGAGGGCGGGCTGCCGCTGCTGTTCACCGGTCGTGTCCTGTCGGGGTTCTCCGCCGGACTGCTCAGCGGTACGGGCACGGCCGCCGTACTGGAACTGGCACCCACCGGGCGCGGTGAGCGCGCAGGATTCGCCGCGACCGCGGCCAACATGGGCGGTCTGGGACTCGGCCCCCTGGTCGCGGGAACCCTGGCCCAGTACGCGCCGTGGCCGCTGCACCTTGCGTTCTTGACCCATCTGGCGCTCCTGGCGGCCGCGGTGGCTGTCACCTCGCTGCTGCCCGAGACCGTGCACCACAGCAGGGACAGGCCCCCGCTGCGGCCGCAGGGCATGGTCGTCCCGGCCGAGGTACGCGGTGTGTTCGCGCCCTGCGCACTCGCCGCCTTCGCCGGATTCTCGCTCCTGGGCCTGTTCACCGCAGTCGCCCCGGCCTTCCTCACCCAGACACTGGGCGTCCACAACCTGGCCGTGTCCGGCGCCGTCGTCTTCTGCGTCTTCTGTGCCTCGGCCTGCGGGCAGTTGCTGATGGGCCGCGTCGGCACACGCAACGCCCTGCCCGTCGGCTGCCTGGTGCTGGTGGCCGGCCTGTTCACGGTGGGAGCGTCGCTGCTGCTGACATCGTTGCCGGTCCTCCTGGTCGGTGCCGTGACAGGCGGCATCGGCCAGGGCCTGGCCTTCCGGGCGGGCCTGACCGTGGTGAGCACGCTGGCTCCGCCCACCCACAGGGGTGCCACCATCTCGGCGTTCTTCGTCGTCGCGTACGCGGGAATCTCGGTACCCGTCATCGGGATCGGCGCGCTGGCGGTGACACTGGGACTACGCAATGCAGGCCTGGTGTTCGCAGGCTGCGTGACACTGCTGGCCGCCACAGCGGGCGGCTACCTGTGGCGGCACCCGCCCGCACGGGCCTGAGCCCGACCGCGAGCGAGCTCAGGCCGGGCTCGGCCGGGCTCAGGCCCCGAAGAACAAGAGACAGAGCCGGCCGACAGCACCCGCACCGCCGCACGCCTGACCGCCCCGCCCCGCCCACACCCCAAGGTGCCCGCACCCGCACCCGCACCCGCACCCGCACCCGCCAAACAAGAGGCAAGACACACACCTCAGGCCCCCGCCGTGCCGGGCCCGACCAACAGGCCGGTGACAATACCGCCGGGCCGCAGGCGCGACCGCGCAGTGCGCACGGCGCTCACACCACAAGCAGGCAGGCCCGACACCACGGGCAGGCAGGCCCGACACCACGGGCAGGCAGGCCCGACACCACGGGCGGGCGGACAACAGTTCGACGACAGGACCCGCGCCCCTTGCCGTCCGGGTCATACCAGGCGCGCGCGGGGCCCGGCACGCACCCGTACGGAAGGCCCTGCACGATCTCGGCCGCGAGCGTGATCGCGGACAGCCCCACACAGCCCGGCCCGGCGACCAGGCACCTGGGACCGCGTTCACAGGACTACGGCCGACCGAGTCCGCCCAACGCGACACGCGGGCGACTCGGCAAACACTTAGTATGGCGTAGCAGGTGTTATGGGACACCGGGCGTGGGCCGCGCACGTGGTGCGGCCGCCAGGGACCGGGCACCGCCGCGATGTGTCCCCCGCATGCCGGAAACCCCGGCCCGATTCCGACGGGCCGGGGTTTCCACGGATGCAGACGGCCCTGCTACCACCCGTCGCGGTAGTCGTCGACGACCCGGAAACTGCCCACAACGCCGTTACGGACGAACACACACCCACGGACGAAACCGGGCGTGACACCGGCAGTGGCGCCCCAGGGACCGACCATCGCGATCGGGGAAACGCGCCGAGGCAGCCAGTGCATCCCTCGCGGCGGCGTTGACCACCGGCACCGATCATGCCGTGCCCATAGCTGTGCCCGTGGCTGTGCCCGGCCGCACACGGCCGCGGCACCGAGAGCGGCGACAGAACCGACAACGGCACCGAACACCACAGCACACCCTGCACCCATGGGCTCAGCCTGCCATTGCTCCGACTGACCCGGTACGCCGGAGCTTTACCCCGGCGCCAGACAAGACAGCACGCACCCATGGCCGGCACGCGAGGCAAGGACACCAGCAGCACCCACTCGACCAGCACGCAACCGCACACCACGCCGCGCACCCCCGCACGAACACCGACAACAGCCACCAGCAAACCCAGCAGCCAGCAGCCCCGGTGCCCCGGTAGCCCCGATGGCCCCGGTAGCGCCGGCCCGGTAGCCCTGGTGGCCCTGGTAGCGCCGGTGGCCCTGGTAGCCCGGGCCCGGTAGCCCCGGTGCCCCCGGTGCCCCCGGTGCCCCCGGTACGGCAGTTCCTGCCGGCTGTCCGTCACCTCCACCCAGCACAAACGGCCTCCCCCCAAAGGTACGAGGGGAGGCCATCGGCACCGCTGGACACGAACAGTGCGTCACCCGGACGGGAACTCATCCTTCCGGCCGCCGGCACGACGCCCGGGCCTGCCCTCGGCCCCACGCCCGCCCTCCTTCATCGACTGCTCCTGCATGCGCCGGGCCTCATCGTGCAGCCTGCGGCGTTCCTTGGGATCACTCGACCGCTCAGCACGCTCGTTCAACTCACGGACCTTGTCCTGCATCTGCTGCGCACGACTGGCGGACTCGCCTGCAACACTCATCATCACTCCTGAGAAGGTGAGGGTGGGACACCACGCAGCCAACCAGCGCTGCCCCGCCCACGCACCCCGGAACGTCACCCTGCGCAATCACCACAGACAACCAGCCCTGAAAAGAACACGTCACATCAACAACACACCCCACACACCCCCTCCCCCACGACCCCCGCCACCCAAGCCATACGATCCTGACCGCCCAAGCAGCCCTGACACCCCCCTCCCCACCACACACCACCGGACACCCACCCTGTTCAGCCCTCCCGGTGAAACACCCCAACACCCCGGCAGGAACATGCAACGCCCCTCCCCACCACACACCACCCTTGCGAGGGACCTTACGGGCGGGCAAACCCCTTCACCCTCACGCCCCCGCGTCCCGGCCGCCGCCCGACGAAACACCAAGGACCACAGGAACACCGGCACCATCACGCACCAGCCGCACCCCAGAACCCGGCCCGTCACCACCCCCAAGACCAACACCCGCACCGTCACCACCCCCAAGACCAACACCCGCACCGTCACCGCCCCCGCGGCCCCTACCCGGACCAAGCCGAGGACGGCCCGAACCAACAGACCCCAACCCGCGAACACCACCCCGCGAAGACACCACCCCAAACCCAGACCCAGACCCAACCCCAGCCCCAACCCCGGACCCAGACCCAACCCCGGACCGGGACCGGCCCCGGAACAAGCGATACACCACAAACGACGAAACCCTGGAATACCACCGCACCCGCCGCAGCTCACCCCCACTCGTCAACACACAGACAAGCGCAGCAAGAACAGCCTCGTCATCAACACCCACCGACCGCCCGCCCGACCCACCCACCCTCACCGGCGGCAACAACGAACCCGTCACCCCCCGCACCCCACCCAGACCCGCACGCCCCCACCGCCCGCCACCCCCGACCACCCTCACACCACCCACATGCCCGCCCCCAGCCGGCAGCACCAACGCGTCCCTGCGTTCCTCAACACACTCAAACCGGCGAATAACCTCAGCCACATCAGACACATCATCCAAAGAACCAGCAGCCAGCCGCCCCCGCACCTCCAAAAGCTCGCGATACACCGCACCATACGCACTGCACAACCTGATCGACTCATCACCACGATCACTCAGACCACTGGCATGAGGCACAACAATCACCAACGCAGCACAACCCGACAACACCGACACAAACACCTGCGCCGCCAACACCGACGAACCACCAACAACCGGCCACACCAAAAGCCCCACAACAAGACACAACACCGCCCCCACCAAAGAAAACACCCGCACCCTACGCACCACACGAGCCGCCTCCCACGGCATCCTCACCACCCAGAAACCCGCACCCGCCACACACTCCTCAAGCCGCCGCAACACCACCCCATCAACCGAACCCCTCGACCGCCCAAAAACCCTCGAAAACACACTCACGACACACTCCCACCATCGCCGGGAACCACCCCCACACTCCCACCCCCACCCCCACCAACACCAACACCACCACACATATTGTCGTTTTAACCACCCACACAGAGCA
>NZ_JBLVKW010000148.1:0-9318 GCF_048270745.1 Streptomyces sp. NPDC056231
AGAGCGCCGCGCCCCTCCGCGCCGTCCCCCAACCCCTGGCCGACGACCGGATCGAGCACCTCAACGTCCGCCGACGCGACCGCCTCGGCGGAGTGGTCCACGAGTACCGACATGCCGCCTGACCTGCACGGACGAGTTTTCGGCACCTTCAACCCGCCACTGCACCCCCTACATCCTGCTCAACACCCGCAAGACCGGCGAACGCGGCCGTTTCGACGCGGCCCATGAACTGGGCCACCTCGTGCTCCACAGCGGCTACCAGTCCCCCCGCGGCCCAGAAGCCGAAGCAGCCGCAGACGCCTTTGCCTCCGCCTTCCTCATGCCACGCGCCGGCATCCTCGCCCAACAGGTCAACAACGCCAGCGTCGAACGCATTTTGAGCGCCAAGGGGCGCTGGGGCGTATCAGCAATGGCCTTCTCCTACCGCCTCCGGACCATGAAACTGCTCTCTGAATGGCGTTTTCAGCAAACCGCCAAGCAACTGGCACAACTCGGATACCGAAAAGGAGAGCCAGGCTCATCCATGGTCCGAGAGAGCAGCAAACTGATCTCAAAAGTATTTGAAGCGCTACGGGCAGAGGGAACTTCTGTCAACGACCTCGCCAAATCAGTACACATCTTCCCCGAAGAGCTAAACCACTACGTATTTGGCCTGGTTCCCATCGGATACAAGGGTGGAGAGCAGCGCACAGCGCCCATCCGACCGGCCCTGTCCATCGTCAAATAGCTCAGATCTCACCGGCCGTTACTACGACCCGCCACCGCAGATACACCCGCGTTCGCAGGAACGCCGCGATCGTCGCCGCGTCCCTCGGAGACGGGAAGTGCAGCAGCGCTGCTTCGGCAGCGGCCTGCGTGTCGTCCTTCTGGTCCTCGCCGCCGTCCTCCGCTCGAATTGTGAGCTGGGCAAAAACTGAAACCCCACGGACTGGCATGTCATGACAGGCCCATAAATAGGCGCTAAAGCCAGGTAGCCCACCTCCGCCTCAGTACGCCACAACTCACCTGCCACACACGCAACTTGACAAGGCCTGCCGAAGTCGTGAGAGGGGAGTCCGACACCGGACCATCAAGGGCCCCTGGCCGGCAGTGACGCTGGTCAGGGGCCCTTGCCGCGATCAGGCTTCCGTCAGCCGTCGGACTCCGGCGACGGGATGTAGGCGCCCGGCACGTCCTGCGGCGCGAAGATCTTGTCCTCGCCGGGGTACGGCGTCTTCCAGTTGTGCGTCTGGTACCACGTGAAGTGGTCCATCTGCGCGGGGCTCGCGAAGTCGACCTTGGCGTTGGGCCCGGTCAGCCGCTGCTTCGACTTCCAGTTGTCCCACTTCGCCGCGAGCGCCTGCATGTCCGCCGGCACCGTCGCCGACGGCACGGCCGCCGCCGTGGGGTTCTGCGGCGCCGGGGTGTCCAGGCCGCAGGCGGGCGGGGTCTTCAGGCCATCGGTCAGCGGGACCCGGTTGGGCAGCGCCTTGAACGGCGTGTAGTCCGGGTTCTGGGTGAAGGCCCCACGCATCGGGGTGGCCGCGCTGTCCTTCTGGTTCATCGGGTGGATCCCGAGGATCTGCTCGATGGTCCGGATCATCGTGATCTGCGAGTAGTAGCGGCTGTCGACCTTGCCGTGCTGCGCCCAGGGGCTGATGATCTGGATCGGGCCACGGTGGCCGTCGACGTGGTCGATGCCGGCCTGGGTGTCGTCCTCGACAACGAAGATCGCCGAGTCCTTCCAGTACTTGCTGTGCGAGATCGTGTCGACCATCTTGCCGACCGCGAGGTCGTTGTCCGCGACCTGAGCGGCCGCGTTCGGCGCGCCACCGGTGTGGTCGTTGGGGAACCAGACCATGTTCAGGTTCGCCGGCCCGTTCTTCTCGAAGTCACGCTTCCAGATCTCGTACCGGTAGATTTCCGGGATATTGAGGTCGCCCCCCGGGAAGCTGTGCACCGACACCTTGTCGAGCGACGGGATCGCCACGGCCGAGTGCATGGGGTAGGCGGTGTCCTGCTCGGGGTTCGCGTCCATGTTCTTGGTGTCGCAGTACAAGTTCTGCCAGCTCGCTCCGGACGGCTTGCTGTTGGACTGCAGCTGGTACTCACCGAAGTCCTTGACGGTCTTGCCCGCTGCCTGCGCACCGGTCCAGATGAAGCCGGACTTCTGGTGGCCGAGAGCGTCGTCGTAGGTGTCGTAGGTGCGCACGTACTGACCGGCCATGGACTCGGTGTACTCCGGGTCGTCGGCCTGCATCAGCCAGTTGTGACCCTCGGCGGAGTTGGTGCCGATGTCGTAGGTGTTGTCGTACAGCCCGAACTGCTCGGCCAGCGCGTGCTGGTTCGGCGTCACGTTCTCGCCGAACTGTGCCAGCTTCGGGTCGCCGTTGCCCTGGGGCATGTCGCCGAAGACCTGGTCGTAGGTCCGGTTCTCCTTGACGATCATGAAGACGTGCTTGATCGTCGAGGGGTCGCCGAGCTTCAGCGGAACCGGCACCGGCTTCGCATCGCCCTTGCCCTCGGACAGCGTGACTGAGCCGCCGTTCCAGCTGTTCTGGCTGAAGACCTTGCCGGTCTGGGACTTGATGACGCTGTCGTCCGGCAGCGTGAACCGCGTCAGGCTCGAGGTCGTGTCGTGGGTGCCGTGCCCGGCGGGGTTGTTGGGGCGGCGGGCGTCGATACCGCGGGTGTTGGAGACCACTATGTCGTTGCCGACGGTGGCGATCTCGGAGGGGAAGTAGTCCGTCGGGAGCAGGCCGACGTAGCTGACCGGCTCCTGCGGGGACGTGTACCGGTAGACGGCGACCGCGTTGGCGCCGCCGAGCGTCACCAGCAGGTGCCCGTCGTCGGTGAGCGTCACCGCGTTGGGGTGGTAGCCCACCGACGCCTTCGGCCACGGCTGGGTGGCGATGGTCTGCACGACCTTGTCCTTGGCGGTGTCGATGACCGACACGTCGTTGGTGGCGGTGTTGGTGACGAACACTGCCCCCTTCTTGGCGTACATGGCGGTCGGGTGCAGACCGACGTCGATGCTCGAGGGAGCGGCGGTCGGGTTCGCCAGGTCGATGACGCTGACCGTGCCGGTGGTGCTGCCCGCGTTCGGATCGGCCGGCACCGCGGTGCCGTAGGAATTCTGCGTGGGCTCGGCCGGGGCGGTCGAGTCGCTGATGTCCCAGCCGCTGAGCTGCAGGAGGGGGTCGCCATAGTTCGCGGTGACGTTCAGCCGGTAGTAGCTGTACGCGGTGGTATTGGTGAAGGTGTAGCTCTTGGTGAGGTACCGCGAGTTGAAGCGCTGCCCCGTGTGCTTGTCCAGATCGGTCCAGGTGCTGCCGTCGTTCGACCCCTGCAGGGTGAAGTCCTTGGGGTCGCGTCCCGGCGAGTCGTTTGCCGAGGTGAGCGAGTACTGCACCACCGCCTTGGGCTTGGCCAGCTGATAGGTCACCCAGCCGGTCGGGTTCTTCGCCAGCCACTTGGTCGACGGATCGTGGTCCTTGAGGTTCACAGCGACTTCGTTCGGCGGGTTCTCACCGCTCGCGGTGACCGTGCTGACCTGGTCGAGCAGGCTGCCGGGCATGGGCTTGGCCGGGCGGCCGCCCTCGTTGCTGACGTAGAGCTTGGTGCCGACCTGGACCATGCCGCGCGGGGCGTTGCCCACGGCCCAGCTCTGCTCGATGGCCCCGGTCGCCGCGTTGATGGCGACCACGCGGTTCTGGCCGTTGACCGCGGAATACACGGTGGAGCCGTCGGCCGAGAACACCGCCGCACTCGCCAGTGCTTGCTTGGACCCGTTCGCCGGGATCTTGATGGACGTCGGGTTGGCGACGCTGCCGTCCGGGTTCACGGTGAACCTGGTGTAGCCGCCGGTCTGGCCCAGCCACAGCTGCGAACCGTCGGGCGAGTACGTGGGGCCTTCCTGGCCCACGTCGTTGCTGCTGATACGCAGGTCCGCCGACGCGTTGTTGCCGACGCGCTGCTTCACCTGCCAGTTCTTCAGGTCCACGATGGCCAGCGCCATTCCACCGTCGGCGAGCGAGGCCGCGACGTGGGTGCCGTCCGGGCTGACCGAGGAGGACATGATCTTGCCATTGTTGATGACGAGGCGCTCGCCGTACGGGGCGATGTACTGGTTGCTGGAGAGGACCTGGCCGTTAGCTGTGGTCTGGCCGACCTGGTCGGTGCCGAACTGGTTCGTCTGGGCTACAGCGGTGCCCGTGACGGCGAGGGCGACAGTGATGCCCGCCGTTACCAGAGTGGTCCGGCGGCCGACGCTTCTACCGAAAAGGCTGATCTGCTTCTTCTCGTCAATCCGACGCTGCCGTGTGACCTGCATGGAGTTATCCCTTCGGGGTGGTGGAAAGAAGTTCGACGTTGCCGTCGAACTGCCAGAGCGGGTTCGGTGTGTCCCCGGTAGGGGTCCGCACCAGGAAGTAGCCGTTCACTTCCTTCGGTCCGTCGCCGTCGGCCACGAACCGCCCGTCTGCGGTGACGTCGAGCTGGTAGATGGCCGTCCCCGCGGTCTCGGCGCCGGGCAGGTGCCAGGTGACGACGCAGCGCCAGTCGTTGCCCGGCCCCTGTGCGGCAGCATGGCCGCCGCCCTTGTTGCACGCCGCCGTGGCCTTCAACTGCGCCTCAGTGACGGCGGGGCGGTTGAGCTGCTCGGTCTGCATGCGGTAGAGGTGCGCGAATGCCGTGGCGACCGACCGCTGCACCTTGTCCTGCTCGATCCCGGAGCCCGTCGCCGAGGTCGTCGCGGCGACGACCGCGAACGACACGGCGGCCACCCCGACGAGCGGCAGGACTCCGACGGTGATGGCGCGGCGCCCCGAACCGTCGTGGGTCGGGTTGGTGAATTCGCGCCGTACGAAGAGCACATAGGCCAGCGCCGTCGCGACCACGGCCCACACGAGGCTGACGATGATGCCGATCAGCAGCGGGCCGAGTTGTTGCGGGCTGGTGAACAGTCCGTTCCAGGAGATGAAGGCGTAGCTGGGCAGGGCGACGCGGACGGCCACGGGGAGCGGCAGCATCTGGGCGACCGCCATCGCGAGCGAGACGAGTACGGGCACCAGCAGCCCCATCGGGGACCGTCCCAGGGTGACCGACCCGAGGAAGCCGAGTGCGGCGAGCGCCAGGGTCGGAGCGAGGACGCAGATCCAGGAGAGCAGGACCTGAGCGGCGGCGTCCGACGGTGCCAGGAGGTGGCCGTCGAGGCCGACCAGCGGCTGGTCGCCGACCGCGAGGAGGCCGCCGACCGTGCTGGAGGCCGCGAGCCCGGCCACGAGCAGCAGCAGGACGGTGAGGCTGGCGACCACCTTCGCCACGAAGATCCGCCGAGGCGAGCGGACCGCCACGAGCAGCTGGCGCCAGGTACCGAGGCGGTCCTCGGAGGCGAACACGTCACCGGCCACGACCGAGGTCAGAAGCGGGAGCGCCCAGGCCCCCGCGAAACCGAGCATCACCAGCGGCCCGGCCCACCCGGAGGCGTGCATCCAGCGCCCGAAGAGGGTGTCCACGGGGAGCGTGGCCTGCTGGCTCACGCCGGCGACGAAGAGGGCGGGAACGATCCAGCAGGCGAGGACCAGCAGGCGGATCCGCCACTGTGAGACGAGTTTGACGAACTCGAAGCGACAGACGCGGGTGACGGGGACGCGAGGGCCTCTGGTCACCTGCTCGTGTTCCTGTTCCCGGCTCGGGGTGAGGGTCGCGGTCATCGGCCGGCCTCCTGCTGTTCGGTGAGGGCGAGAAACGCGGCTTCGAGCGGCGACACCACGGGGGCGAGCTCGCGCACCGCGATGCCCGCGTGCACCAGCCCCGCAACCAGTTCGTCGAGGGCGGGCACCTGCGCGCGCACGACGAGCGTCCGGGCGTCGTGCCGTACGTCGGCGTCGTCGACGACCTGGATCCCGGCCGTGTCGACAGCCAGTCGGCGGGCGGCCTGCGGGTCGGAGGTGAGCAGCCGGTAGTCGAGTTCGCGGTTGTCGGTGGCCAGTTTGCTCAGCGGGCCGGTGAAGACGACGCGTCCGGCAGCGAGGATGGTCACCTCGGAGCACAGCGCCTCGAGGTCGTCCATGTTGTGGCTCGAGAGCACGACGGCGGTCCCGTCGGCCGCGAGCCGGTTGAGGACACCGTGCACGTGCTTCTTGCCCGCCGGGTCGAGGCCGTTGGACGGTTCGTCGAGCACGAGCAGCCGGGGCTTGGTCAGCAGGGCGGCGGCGAGTCCGAGCCGCTGGCGCATGCCGAGGGAGAAGCCGCGGGTGCGGTCGTCGGCGACGCCGGTGAGGCCGACCTCGGCGAGTACGTCGTCGACTTCCGCCGTGCGCGTGTCGTGGCCGCGGAGTGCGGCCTGCGCGGCGAGGTTCTGCCGTGGGGTGAGCGAGGGGTAGAGAGCGGGACTGTCCACGAAGCCTGCGACGCCGTCGGGAGCGTTGAGTGCCCGCCCGACCAGTGTGCCCAGGACCTCGAGGCGACCGCTGTCGGCAACCGCGAGCCCCAGCAGGACGCCGAGCAAGGTCGTCTTCCCGGCGCCGTTCGGTCCGACCAGGCCATGGATCTGACCCTGCGTCACATCAAGGTCTATACCGTCGAGCGCGACGACGTCACCGAAACTCTTCGTGATGTCGTGAGCCCGGATTGCGAGGAGTTCTTCCATGGGTCCCTTCCTCCAAATGCCCCAGGGACTCTAGGGAGTGATCACGCTGCTCAGGGAGACGGGGAGTTGAATGTTGATGGAACATGAAACGACTTAACATTTGTGACGTCGCCGGGCGGGCGGGAGCCGCACCTGTTTCGACCAGCGACCTTTGCGGTTGCTTGATCGAAACTGGAGGAATAGCTGGGAAAGTTGCGATCGGCAACGACGTGCGGTGTTGGGGGATTGACCGGGAAGTAACTCGGCGGCCTGAACGGAGGGACGCGAGAGCGTATTGACGAAGAGCCAGTCACCGGGGGTGGGAATGCTCACTCGGTGTCACCGCTCAGGCAGCCCCTAAGTGCCCACGCGGGCCCGCAGCCGGACGGCAAGAGCAACCGCCACGGCTCAAAGTCCAGTTGGGTGATTGGAGAGCCAGCCCGTGTGCCGATCCCGAAGCTCGTCCCACTCGGGGGGCGTGGTGAGGACGACGTCGGCGCCGCCGTCGGGGAGGCGCTCGACGTGGGCCCGCGAGACCACAGTGGTGCCCTCGCGTGCGATGTACTGCCTGATGATGTGTGCTGGTTTGTCAGTGGTTTTTCGGCGTGGATGTGTCAGTGGTGTGGGGTGTTGATAGCGCTGGCTGGGATGGGGGCGGTTGGGTGTTTGCTGCTGCCGGTGGTTGCCGATGTTGCGCTGACGTTTTTGACGAATCGCCAGGTCATGTTGGTGCCGATCGGGATAGCGGGTGGATGGTTCGGGTTGTCCATCGCCGCAGCGGCTGAGAAAGCCTCTACGATCCGGTTGATCATCGAACCGGGGAGGGGACATGGCCGAGGGCCGGGAAACGACGGACGCGGTCGCGGAGAGATCGGTGGAGCTGGCCTACCGGCCGTCCGTCGGCGACTTGGCGTCCGCGCTGCGGGCACGTGCGAGGAGCACCGGCGCGGGACGCTTTCAGCGCCGGGCGCTGGTGTGGACGGTGGCGGTCGCGGCCGTCGGTGCCTTGCTGTCGGCGGCCGGCTCCGGCCGCCGTGACACACCGTGGCCGCTGTATGCGGGGCTGGTGGTCTTCGCCGTCTTCATGACTGCGGTGCCGTGGTTGCAGGCGCGCCAGCTCCACCGGCTCGCCGAACGGCAGGGGGACATCCGCGGGACGGTCGACGACACCGGGATCCGGCTCACCACCGCGCACAGCTCGGCCACCGTCGACTGGCACCTCTACCCGCGCTACGCCGAGACCCCGGAGCTGTTCGTGCTTCTCAGCGCCGACAAGTCCGCTGTCGGCGTCGTGGTCCTGCCCAAGCGGGCCGTGGCGGACCCGGAGGACGTGGACCGGCTGCGGGCGGTCCTCGACCGTCGGCTCGTGCGCGCGGATGCCGCCGACGGGCCCGGCCCCGGCCCCGGCCCGCGGAGCCGGGGTCGGGCTGTCGGCCGCGGGGTCAGCTCTGTCGGGCTGTTGCTGCTGGGGCTGCTGCTGTTTTTCTTCGCCTTCGCCGCCGTCCAACACGCCGCGCATCCGGATCGCTTTCCCGGGATCCAGAACAACACCGCCCCGATATCGGCTGTCATGCTGGTGCTGGGGACGCTCGCGGTCGCCGGGGCCTGGTGGCTCGTACGGCGGATGACGGTCATGCGGATCGTGACCGCCGTGCTCGCCGTCCTCGTCCTGCTGGCCGGTGGTGCCGTCCTGTACCGCGTTGGGCCAATGCTCCACTGCTGGGGCTCGGACAGAATCGCCCGAGGGCCCGACGGCGCCTACGCCTGCTACGACTTCTGAGGCGGTCCAGCGCCACCGCGCCCGCACTCCCGGGCGGTTACCCTTCCGCACGTTTACGAACGACGGATGGATCAGCATGTCCTACGACGGCGCGTTCCTGTGGGGCCCGGCGAACTTCTCTGGACGCCCTCCCACCCGGCTGACGGTGGAGGGTGTCGCGGTGGGCGTTGTAACCGCCGGCCTGCTTGCAGGTGCTTCAGTGGCGGGCGCACTGGCCGGTTTCGACACGGTGGGCTCGGTGGCCGGTGTCGTCGTGGGTCTGGCCACTGCCTGGTATCTCTTCTCGACGAACGCGGGACGTGTCCTGGTCGGTGCAGTTGCCCTGCTCGGCGGGATCCTCGCCTGGTGGATACCGGGCGCGACCGCACAGGCCGTCCTCGCGGCGCGCGGCGAGAGCCGTACGGTGGTGGTGACCGAGGTCCATGTCCACCGCTACGAGGGGCGGGACTACGTCAAGAACTCCTGCTCGGTACGCCTCCTTGACGGCACCTCGGTCCCGACCGAAGCCTGGCGCACCTGCGGCGCCACCGCGCGCCCGGGCCAGCACCTCACGATGGTCTTCGGCCCCAAAGACGCCATCCCGCCGACCGACCGTATGCTGCCTGCCTCCGCAGCCGAGGCCCTCGCAGGGCCGGCGGCCGCGACTCTGGCCCTCGCAGCGCTGTGCTGCGTCGCGGTGATCCGATCTCAGCCGTGACCACGCGGGTCATGCACCCCCTCGGGGGCGTTCCTGGCCGGTGGCCTACTGTGCTGCCCGTGGGCTGATTGACCTGTGGGGCTCGTAAAATCATTGCTGCTGGTCAGCGCCGGCCTCCAGGGTCGTCGGTGGGGATTTGTAATGCTGCCCTGATGATCGTGTCCCTGCTCTACCGCACCGTCCGCGCACTGTTGTCCGTCCCCGCGGTCCTACTGCGTCGAGACACCGCCA
>NZ_JBLVKW010000149.1:0-9238 GCF_048270745.1 Streptomyces sp. NPDC056231
CCCACCTGGTCATGCTGCTTCTCGACCTCTACACGGTGTTTCTGGTCTTGGGGCTGCACGCCGCCGCCGTCACACGCCCACACGTCGTGGGGCCGGGCGAACTGCGGGTGCGGCGTAGCGCACGGCTCGATCTGCGGATACCCCTGGCACGGATCGCGTCCGCCCGTTACGACCTCCGCTTCCCGGACGCGAACAAGTCCGAGGACGGTGTGCTGGACGTGACCATCGCGTCGCAGACCTCGATCACTATCGAGCTGACCCAACCAGTCACCACGTAAGCCTGTTGGGGCGGCGCGCGGAGGTTCATACGGTCCGCTGCCACGCCGACGAACCGCAGACCGCCGTCGCGGCGATCAAGAAGCTGCTGCCGGCAGATAACTGACAGGGCCGACACTCTCACCGCAGGTCGGTCATGCGGAACTGCGGACCGTGACATGTGACGGGCCACACGGGTTGGGTGAGTTGTGAAGCTGACCTGGGCCCGTGCTGCCTGCTCCCATCCTGCCCTGTCCGGTGTCTCCCGCGCACATTTCGGCGAGTTGCTCGAAGAGCTCGCGTCTCCGTTGGCGTCAGCGCGCGAGTCCGTGCTACGTGATCAGCGTGGCGGCCCCGGCGCCGATCGGTGGGGTCCGGGCGCAAGCCGAAACTGGTCTTCGTCGACCGGTTACTGGTCACCCTCATCCACGTGCGGCACGGGCTGCCGCACGTGGTCCTGGCCGAGTTCTTCAGCGTGGACCGCTCCACTGTCTCCGCCGCGATCCGCCAGGTCCGTCCCCTGCTCGCGGCCCGGGGTTTCGCAGTCCCCGACCGTCCCGGCCTGCGGCTGAAGACGTTGGAGGACGTCTTCGCCTATGCCGAGGCCGAGGAGGTCGAGCTGCGGTTGGACGGGGCGGAGACTCAGGCCCGCCGCCCGCAGGCGGGGCGGCCCGGCCGGCGGGCGTTCGTCTCGGGCAAGCGCAGACAGAACACGATCAAGACGACGGCGTTCAGTGACGGCCAGGGCCGCATGCTGTTGCCCGGTGTCGTCCGGCCGGGCCGCATGCATGATCAGACGGCGGTCCGCAGCGAGGGCATCGCCGAGCAGTTCCGCCACCGTCCCGGCGTGAAGGCCGGGGTCGACTCCGGGTATCAAGGGCTGGCCAAGGAGTTTCCCCGCCAAGTGAGCGCCCCACCGAGGAGTCCGAAAGACGACGCCTGCGACGGCGACAAGTACGCCTGGCACGACGCGCGGCGCCGCCATTCCTCGGCCCGGATCTGCGTCGAGCACACCAACGCCGAACTGCGGCAGTGGGCTCCTCTCCGGCGGTTCACTGGACGCCGTGAAACATATGCCGAGACCCACATCGCAATCGCCTGCCTGGTCTCAGACCGAGCCGCCAAGCGACCCAGCCGCCCCCGGACAAGCACCGAACTGGTCCTCGCCCGCGCCATCGCCTGCTGATCAGCCGTCGGCCGAACACCAGGCCAGCACACCCCGAACTCAATTCCTCCCGAGGTCGTAAGCAGTGCCCAGCCCGTCCAGCCGGAGCGCGCCATCGTGGGACCCAGTGGCGAGTACGGCGGTGCCGTTGGGGCGGAGGGCCGCCGCGGCGGCGAATCCGGGATGGGGCAACGCAAGTTGCTCGCCGGTCAATGCGTTCCACTGGCGGACGGTCTCGTCCTCGGACGCCACGATCACGCGCGGTGCGCCGGAGACCGGAATGACGACGGTTGTGTGCGGAAACACCTCGCCCATAGGCAGGAGCGAGCCGATCGGTTCGCCAGTGGCTGCGTTCCACCGGTGGATCCCCTGTACTTCGTCGTGTGCCACGAGGAGGGCCCTTCGGTCCGGTAGCCGGCACGAGGCGAGATTGAAGGCGCGGCCGTCAGGGCTGACCGTCAGCGGCTCGCCGACGGGTTCGCCGGTCTCTGCATGCCATCGGCGCACGGTCCCGTCCTCACCGCCGGTGACCACCAGCGGTGTGCCGTCCGGCAAGGTGAGGCTCGTGACGGTGAGGGCGTAACCGCGGTGACACTCCCAGGAGGGTCCTTCCGGTTCGCCGGTGGCTGCGTCCCATCGGTGGAGATGGCCGTCGATGCCCGCCCCGACGAACAGGGTCCGCCCGCTCGCGGATGGCGCAGTGGTGACGTGCCAGATAGTTGTGCTCTCGATCCGGCCCAGGGACTGCCCGGTCTCCGCGTCCCAGCGGTGCAGCCCGTCCGGGTCCGACGTCGCCAGAATCAGCCGGTCGTCCGGCAGCGGCGCGAGGGCACCGTTGTGCACGATGAGCCATTGCCCCGGAACGGTACGAGGTCGAAAAGACCGTGAAGACGACAGTGCGGCACCGCGGGACGGAGTAGCCGAAGGTGCTGGAGCCTGCGGTGGCAGGGACAGTGGAGGGCAGGACCGAGGGGGCCGCGCATCGTGGTTCACCCGCCTGTCGGGCGGGCGCTGCCCCGGCCAGCCGAAAGGTGCATCCCATGTCTGCGGAGCGTGCAAACCTTGACCCACACCCCCTCACCGCCCTGGTCACCGGGGCCACGTCCGGGATCGGCCGGGCGGTTGCCAAGCGGCTGGCCGCCGACGGAATGTCCGTCGTCGTGGCCGGCCGCAACGCCCAGCGCGGCGCCGAGACCGTCGACGAGATCACCACAGCCGGCGGCCACGCCCGATTCGTCGCGGCGGACCTTGAGGATCCGGTCGGCATCGACCGGCTCGCCGCGGAGGTCGGCGAGATCGACGTTCTTGTCAACAACGCCGGGCATGCCGTCTGGGCGCCGACTGAGGAGATGAAGGTCTCCGACTACGACGCGATGTTCGCCGGCAATGTCCGCGCGGCGTTCTTCCTCGTGGCCGCGTTCGTCCCGGCGATGGCGGCGAAGGGATCCGGCAGCGTGATCAACATCGGCAGCATGGCCGGCAGCCTCGGCTTGGCCAACGCTGCCGCGTACGGTGCGACCAAGGCCGCGCTGGCATCACTGACGCAGAGCTGGACGGCTGAGTACAGCGGCCGTGGCGTCCGCTTCAACACCGTTGCCCCCGGCCCGGTCTACACCCGCGGCGCGACCCGCGAGCTGTTCGACGCGATCGCCGAAACCACAGCGATGAAGCGCGCGGCCGAGCCTGCCGAGGTAGCCGAGGTCGTCGCTTTCCTCGCCTCGTCGAAGGCCAGCTACGTCACCGGCGCGACCGTCGCCGTCGATGGCGGCCGCACCGCCATCTGAACCCTGGCTCCTGGTGCCGCGCCCGGCGAATAGGCGTTCCGCCCGTACGTACTGCTCGCGGAGTTCGGGGTACAGCGGCAGCAGGCCGCTGGCGGCTTCCCGCCTACCTCGGAGGCGACCAAGGAGATTCACCATCACCGACATCGTCAAGGCCCACCTCGCCCTACAACACGTCGCCTCCGCAGAAGGTTGGAAATCCTCGTCCAGGACGGGTGACCGCTGCAGTCCTCATCCGAGTGGACAGCGCCACCGTCCGGGTGCGACCGAGGGCATCGGAGTCTCCCTCATGCATATGATCCGGTCACGGACCGTTCATATTTTGGACACTCGTTCCCGGCCGGGCGGTCACCCGCGTGGCCGCACGGCTTCCCTGGGGAGAGACGTGACCCGGCCCATCACCCGCTTCTCACTGACCTTGACGGCCATTGGCCTGGCGCTCGCCGTGGCCGGACTGTCCAGCGGCGTGCGGCACACACTGGCGGAGTTCTACCGCGCCGCGTACAGCCCCGCCGCGGAGAGCGGCCGCCCCGTCTCAGGGAGCGCCGGCCCTCTGCTCCAGGACCCGCCGGAACTTGTCAGTCGTGGCGGCCTGCTCAAGGCGGCTATTGTCGTGGAGCGGCGCAAGGTCCCGGTCGGCGACCGCCAGCTGTACGCGACTACCTACAACGGTGCTTACATGCCACCCACGTTGCGTGTGCGGCCGGGCGACCGCATCGACCTGACCATGACCAACAAGGCCGATAAGTACACCAATCTGCACACGCACGGACTCATGGTCTCGCCACGCGCGCCCGCCGACGACATCTTCATCTCCATCAAGTACGGGCAGTCGTACCACTACGCCTACCAGCTCCCGCTCGATCACCCCACCGGCACCTACTGGTATCACTCGCACGCCGACATGCTCTCTGCCGCGCAGGTCGCGGGCGGCGAGTCGGGCGTCATCGTGGTCGAGGGCCTGCGACGACACCTGCCGCCGTCGTTGCGGCACATCACTGAGCACACCATCGCGCTCAAGGACTTCCAGGTCGAGGGCGACGCGATTAAAACCAGTCCCCTGAGTATCGGTGCGCCCACCAACCGCACCGTCAACGGCCAGCACAACCCCGTGATCCGCATCCGGCCGGGCGAGACCCAGCTGTGGAGGCTGGCCAACATCGGCGCCAACATCTACTACAAGCTGCACCTGCCGGGCACCCGCTTCCATGTGATCGCCCAGGACGGCGTACCGGTGCGCAGGATCCACGCCGAGGAAACGCTGCTCATTCCCGCCGCCGCACGCTTCGATGTCCTGGTCCAGGGTGGCGCCCCCGGGACCACCCGACTGGAGACACTGCCGTACAACACGGGCCCGGCGGGCAACCAGTTCCCCCAGGCCGGCCTCGCGACCGTCGTCACGGGCGGCACACCCATGCCACGGGCGACGATTCCGAGTAGCTTCGTCGCGCAGGAAGACCTGAGCGGCGCGAAGATCGCAGCCCGCAAGACGATGGTCTACACGGAGAACACGGCGGGCACGGTCTTCTACATCAACGGCCGGACGTTCGACCCGAAACGGACCGACTTCACCTCCACCCTCGGCACCGTCGAGGAGTGGACTGTCAGCAACGACTCCGACGAGGACCACAGCTTCCACCTGCATACAGACCACTTTCAGCTGATGAGCACCAACGGGAAGGCTGAGGACCCCTCCCACAGCGTGTACGACACGGTGAACGTGCCCCGGCGCGGCGCCGTCGTCATCCGCGTCCACTTCACGAAATTCACCGGCAGAACTGTTCTGCATTGCCACATCCTCAACCACGAGGACATGGGCATGATGGCCGTCCTCGACATCGTCCCGTCCCACACCGGCCATCAGAAAACACCTGGCAAGTGACCGCTGATGGCCGACAGCGCATAAGCCTCAGCCGCCGTGGCCCGGGACACCACGGGGTGGCTCCGCGTCGGCGCCGACGCGGAGCTGGGTGCCGGACGGCGAGGAGGATGTGGCGACGGTCAGACTGCGTGCTTGTTCCCGAGGACCGCCCCGACGCGGCGCGGAGACGGTGTCGATCCGGTACTGGCCGGCGCTCCTGACCTCGATGATGGTGACGTTCCGTATCCGGGCCGCAGTCGCCGCCCTCGCCGAGCACACGGCCGACGTATCTTTCCGGGGCCGCGCGTCTCTTCGCCGCACACATCGCCCAGGCCCTTGACGGCGTCGTGAACGCCAGTGCGGTCGACCATGCCCCGCCGGTACGGAGGCTGGCACGGTCAGCAGGGCGACGAGAGAGGTGCGAACAACACTGCAAGCCGACGTGGGACGCCGGCTGAGCGGAAGTCAGGAGGCGGGGAACAGGGGCCAGCCGGCCATCAGGCCGCCGTCGAGAGTGAGTGTCTGGCCAGTGATGTAGCTGGCTTTGTCCGACCCCAGGTACTGCACGGCCGCCGCGATCTCCTCGGGGGTGCCCGGACGGCCCATCGGAAGTACGGAGTCGACGGCGGCGCGGACGGCGTCGCTGCCGGTGGCGCGCTCGTACATCGCTGTCCGTGTGTAGCCGGGTGCCACCGCGTTGACGCGGATGCCGTGCTTGGCGCCCTCCAGGGCCGCCGCCTTGGTGATACCGACGACGGCATGCTTGCTGCCCGCGTACAGGGCGTACTCGGGGTAGCCCATGAGGCCGTAGGTGGAGCTGACGTTGATGATGCTGCCGCCACCGTCCTGCGCCTTCATGGCTCGGAACTCGTGCTTCAGGCTGAGGAGCGTGCCCTTGACGTTGGTGTCGAAGGTGCCCTCGTACACCTCGTCAGTCACCTCGGTGATCGGGGTGAGCCGGCCTTCGGTACCGGCGTTGTTGAAGGCGACGTCGAGCCGCCCGAAGTGCTCCAGCGTGCGGTCGACCAAGTTTTGGACCTCGGTGTCTCGGCGTACGTCGGTCTTCACGAACAGGGCCCGGCCACCGCTGCTCTCGAGTTCCTCGGCGAGCGCGTCGCCTTGGTCCTGGTGGCGTCCGCTGACCACCACGTTCGCGCCCTCACGGGCGTAGACGAGGGCGGTTGCGCGTCCGATCCCGGTGAGCGCGCCGGTGATGAGGGCAACAAGAGCAGGCATAACGTGGTCCTTCGGTAGGGGCCCGCAGGCGTGAGGGGCGTGACGACGGGGGAGGACCGTGACGTGTTGGGCTACATACCAGAGGAACTGGACCCTGGACCCCCGCAATGCCGATGTCCGTGTGCACGCGGCCTTTACGTCGGTGAGCTCATCCGTGTGCCCCGGCCCGCAGGATGCGACGGTACTGGTCCGCGTCGACAAAGCCCTGCCCTGGCTCGAGGGCACACCCGCGGTCGAGCAGGACCGGATGCTGACACCCTGTACGTCCCCGACTTGCTTCCAGGGGCGCGGAATGGTGTCAGAGGGATCGGTTTTCCGCGCTGACCATCCAGGCGTGTTTCTCCAGGGAGTCGATGATCGCGTGCAGCAGATCGGCCGTGGAGGGATCCTCGCTGTCGACCTGGTCATGGTGGGTACGCACCGTATCGACAGTGGAACGCAGGCGCGCGGTGACAAGATCGACAACAGCACTCACACTCAGCTCCCCTTCCGGGAATGCGGGGAGAGTGGTGCTCGCAGCGACAGTGTTGGAGCGGCCGTCTGGCAACGTCGCCAGAGCGCGCATGCGTTCGGCGACAATGTCGGCCGACTCCCGTGCGTCGTCGACGATTTGATCAAGTTGCAGGTGAAGGTCCCGGAAGTTGTGGCCGACCACGTTCCAATGGGCCTGCTTCCCCTGGAGGTGCAGTTCGACGAGATCCACCACGATCTGTTGCAACGCTCGGGTCAACTGCGGCGAGGCCGTGAATCCGGCGGCATCGTTCTCCGAACGTCGGGAATCCCCAGGGGAAGCATTCATGACGCGTCTCCTTGTGCAAGTACCGCACAGCAGCCCCTGGAACAGGAGGCCGTCTTCCTACGCGATCAAGCGTACGTAGGTCGCTCTCTGCCGCCACTGCACCTGATCCGCTTGGGGGCCATGCGAGATCAGGGGGCGTGAGACCCGGTGGGCTGTCCACCGTGGGGAGCAGGGGGAGAAGAGCTCTGCCCTCGCCCGCTCGTTCGCGGTGGCTAGGGCGAGGACGCGCTGGGTGACGCGGACCGCGACGCCCTCAGTGGTGCGGCCGCCGTGCTGTTCCAGGTCGAGCCGGCCCTTGAGGGTGTCGTCCACGGACTCGATCAGCTGCCGCACCGCTCCTGGCGGCGTTGTCACGTTGTTGGGTGTGTGGGTGTCTGACTGTGCGTCGAGGTGTGGTGGGGTCGGGTGCCGGCCTGGGCTCAGGCCGAGGTAGTTCGGCCGGTGACGCCGGTGATCTGCTCCCAGGTGGTGAAGCGGATGGTCATTTCGGCTCGGTGTTCGGATGCGGTCATCAGGTGGCGTCGGGGCCGGAAGTGGGGTGAGATGCTGCTGAACGCGGACAGGAACCGCTGGGCCCCGCCCACGCTGCGGAAGCCCTTCATGGCCCGTTCGCGTTGCCTCGTCGGCTGGTGACTGTTGTCGGCCCGGTTGTTCAATCCCTTGTGGGAGCGGTGCTCCACCGAGGGCATGACCTCGCGCTGAGCGGCGCCGTAGGAACGCAGCTTGTCGGTGACAACCAGACCCGCGGCACCCCGCCCGTCGTCATCAGCCTGCGGAAGAAGCGCCTGGCCGCGGCCGTGTCCCGCCGGTTCTGCTCCAGGATGTCCAGGACATTGCCGTCCTGGTCGACCGCCCGCCACAGATACTTCTGCTCAGCGTTGATCTTGATGAAGACCTCGTCCGGATGCCACTTGCCCCCCGGCCGTGGCTGTCGGCGGCGCAGCGCGTTGGCGTACGCCTGGCCGAACTTCAGACACCAGCGGCGCACGGTCTCGTGGGAGACGCTCACGCCGCGCTGGAGCATCGGCTCCTCCACTTCACGGAAACTGAGCGGGAACCGGAAGTACAGCCACACGCACTGCGAGATCACCTCGACCGGGTACCGGTGACCCCTGTACGACGGCGACACGCTCCCCACAGACGATCCCCCTCCACCGTGATCAACCCGAGGATCCTCCCACGCCACCTGCCAACGTGACAGCGCCCGCCGATGTGCTCTCCTTCAAGGGAGACTCCTACCGGCTCAAAGACCGAGACATCGGCCGCACACTGAGCGCGGCAACCGGATGAACAACTGCACACGGGGTCAAAAATCACCGACCCCAAAAGGGTCCAGGTTCAGAGACCGCCGACAGCCCTCTTCAGCTACCTGCCAGTCACGCCTACAGGTCAGCCCTGGCGAGGAGCACTTCCGCCTGTTCTCGGGTGAGAATCGGCGGGGCCGTGCTGGTGAGGGACACGTGTGTGGGTTGCGGCGGGACGACAGGATCCACTCCGCGAGGGGGCTGTCGGTCTCCACACTGGCCACGATCCGCTCACGCAGAGCCAGCGGGGTGTCCGGGCGGGCTGCGATCGCGTTGCGGACAAAGATATCCGGGTCTTCTGCCAGCAGATCACGCAGACCGGTAGGCAGGTCCGGATGGGCGGCGGTGCTGGGGTACGAAGACGGCGACGTCGTCGGATTCTGCTTCGGCACGACCCTGGCGCCGGACACCAAGTGGTGGGGCAGCATGCTCACGCCCCTGCCTGCCGCCTGGATGGCCGAAAACGGGAAGCGCACCGTCGCACTGAACGAAATCGTGGTACGCAAGGCGTGGCGGGGTCGTAGCGTCGCATGGCAACTGCACGAGGTGTGGCTGACTCACTGGGCTGAGGAGCGCGTGACGCTGCTCGTCAATCTCCTCAATGGGGACGACGCTGTCCAAGCTGTTTATGAGGCGTGGGGCTACCGCAAGTTGGGCGACCAGCAGCCGTTTGCCGACTCGCCAGTGTTCTCGGTCATGCTGCGCTCGGTCGCTCCGGCTGAGAACTCGGGCGTGTTTCGAAAGTAGCGTCGTCCGCCCGCAGGGCGGGCCGGGCGGCGTCTGGTGCGTGCGATCGCAAGGCGGAGGGTCGCCCCCGATACTGGGCGTATCGGGGCC
>NZ_JBLVKW010000150.1:0-9231 GCF_048270745.1 Streptomyces sp. NPDC056231
GCCGGATACCTGTATGTCCCCACTCGGGACCCCTCTTCTCCCTGGACCACTCATGATCCAGCCTCCGAGATGTCCACGATCAGGGGGGAGGCCCCGCCGTCAGCCCCGGCGGCGCGCGGCGATCCGCACGTCATAGCGCTCACACCGGAAGTCCACTCCTGGCTCGATGCGACGCCACACCCGGCCTTCGAAACAGCCGGGGGTTGGCAGCCGCAGCACGGCGTCTGCCGGGCCGTCGACCGAGCTGCAGCGCAACAGCTGTGTCGTGGCGGACAAATGAAATGCGCCGAGGGGAGTCCCTGCACCGGTCGGGATCGCTCCCTCCCACAGCGATAGGGCCAGGCCCACACGTGTGTCCTGGACCAACGTGGGCACACCGGCCACACCAGCGGCGGCCACCACCGTGTCACCGTAAGGCGGAACCAGCTCTTCCTCTGCTTCACCACACGTCAGCCAAAACTCACCGTGAGAGACAAGCAGCGCCCCCGCGGCGTACTGAAGAGGACGGGCGTCTCCCAACACCTCCTCGTGAGAAGAGAACTGTCCCGGTACACGCCACATCCGGATCTCGTACAGTTCAGTCGGCTGGACCACGTACGACATGGCGGAACCACCGGACAACTGCATCCCGTTGAGGGACACACACCAGTACAGGCCGGGGTCGAGGACGATCTCGCAGATCAGACGTCCTTCCCCGTCCATGAGCACCACCCGCCCGCTGGGGACATAAAGTGGATCTTCCCTTGGACTCCACCCATCACGTGGATCCGCGCTGAGGACCCTCAAGACAACATCGACCCGATCGGTCCCCGGCCACAAGGGCAACTGCCGCACCCGGGGGGCAGCTGACAGCGGCACAACCACGTCCCGTCGCACGTCGGCACCCGAGTCTGCAAGGATCAGGAGCCCTTGATCGCCAGGTGCAGCCGCTCGGACCTGGTGAAGCAGCGAGTACGTCACGGATCCGACACTACCGGCCTTCGTCCGCGCCACGCGCCGACGTTACCCACCTCGCACGGCGAAAACAGTTGAAGCCTGCCTCGGCACAACACCGACCCGTCCCGGTAGTTCCCCGCATGCAGACCTCACTCATCGGCCGGTGGTTGTCCCGTCGGTTGGGTGGACGAGTCCTATTCTCAGGTCTACTTCGACTACTGCCAGTCCAACGCCGGTGCCCCGAATGACAGCCTCGACATCGAACTCCGCCGGGACCTAACCGCGTGGCCGGACACCAGCTGGGGTCAGAAAACGTTCACCAAGTGCTTCAGCAGTTACGGGAACAACGGCCAGTGGACCGGCATCGGCTACGGAGACACGTACTTCCAGATCAATCGCATCGATGGCGGGTCTGCCCACAACGTGTACGTGTACGGGAATTCGTACTACGACACGACGCAGGCTGACTGACCTCTGCCCTCACCCAGGCGTGGAGCCTGCCCGCCCAGGGCAGGCTCCACGCGTACCCCGCACTCCACGTAATGGGGACAGGTTTTGCATCCCCTGACCCGGCTGCGAGCCAGCAGTTCCTTGTGGGCCGCTCCCTTCGTTTTGGGTGCACCGCTTGTGTTCTTCTTCCTTTCCGGCAGTGTCCGGGGAGGGCCTGTGTACGGCTATGCGCCCACGGTCGTGTCGCAGTCGCTTCAGACCGCATACGCCTTCGCCTACGCGGCTGCCTCCAGTCTCGCCGCATGGGACAGCGCCACCCTGAGGCAGTCTGGCGTGTGGGACCTCGCTCCGGCCCGCTCCCGCTACCGCGTGGCCACATACGCTCTGGCTCCGGTAGTCCTGCTGGCGTGGCTGATGCTCTGTCTGCCGGCCGCCGTCGCCCTTGTGACCGCTGGAACCGTGCCGACACTGGGAAGCCTGCGGCCTCTGGGGATGGCGATGGCGGTCTGTGTCCCCCACGCAGTCATCGGCTTCGGCGTCGGCCTGCGGGTATCGCGGCTGCTGGCCGCACCTCTCTTGGCCGTCACTACCTGGGTCCTGGTCGCCTTCTCCTATTCCACTGAACCCTTCTGGCTGCGGCACGTCTCGGGCCAGTACCCCGACTACCTGATGTTCGGGGAGCTCGCCAGCGGAATCTCACTGGTTCCTCATGTCCTCTTCGCCGGCAGTGTGGCCGCCGGCGTGGCTATCCTGTGGCTGCCCCTGCGGTCGGCTTCGGCTCGCGCCGCTCTCGCCGCTACGGTTGCTCTGGCCGGAACGTTCACCGCCTACACGATGACCAGTACCTGGGACTACAACCCTCCGCTACTCACCGGACAGGCTCCCTCGACATGCGTCGGCCGCGACCCCGAGGTGTGCATGCCAGACTTCTCGGCAGCTGACGCCGGCAAAGCCCGCAACGCTGCGGTCGGGGTACTAGCGGTGGTTTGTTAAGCCGGGGAGTAGAGGTCAAGCGGGTGGCCTGCGCCGACGGCGTTGATCAGGGCTTGGAGTTCGGGTGGTGGGGGTGCATTCGTCCAGGCTCGCCAGCATCGTTGGAGGCTGGTCCAGGGGTCGAGCCAGGCCCGGACGGCGCGTATCGCCTTGGGCCAGCTAGCCGTGTGGGGCTGGTGGGGTCTGGTTGGTCCCCCTCTCGGGCCGGCCCGGCTCTTCGGGCGGCTCCGGTGGTGCTGTGCCGGGCGAAACCTCGGGTGGCGGACTGAACCAGGCGTCCCAACAGAACGAGAACGCGCAGGTGACCAGCGTCTGGTGGCGACGGATGGCGGTGTCGGAACGGACCTGGAAGTCGGCCCACCCGAGTTCGTCCTTGACCTGCTTGTAGTTCTGCTCGATCCAGTGCCGGATGCCGTAGATCCGGACGACTTCGTGCAGGTCAGCGGCGGGTTCGGGACTGTCGGCCTCCCGGAGACCGCCGGGTCGGGGCAGATCGGTGGCCAGGTACCAGGTGGCCTGCGCGGGCAGGGTGGTCGGGTCTGAGGTCGCTACGACCAGGCGGACGTTTCCGTCGGGTCCCCACCAGCCGAGTTGGGCGTCGGCGGCCCACCAGGTCTCGGTGTGCCCGTCGCGGAAGGTCCGCTCGATGGCAGTCCAGTCGCCGGGATGCTCGGGGTCTGTCCAGGTCAGGGCGCGGGCGGCGTCGACGGGGGTGTAGGCGTCCTTGCCGTAGGCCCAGGTGCCGTGGCTCGGTTTGAGGGCCATCACGAACGGCAGCCCCGCCTCGCTGAGTTGTCTGCGGAAGCTGTCCTGGTCGCCGTAGGCGCAGTCGGCGGCCACGGCTCGGAAGGCCACCCCGGTAGCGTTCGCGGTGCGGGCGAGTTCGGCGGCGATCTGCAGCTTCGTGCGGAAGCCGGGGTCGCTCCTGCCCTTGGGGAAGTGATGGGCGGGGCTGTAGGGCACAGCGTGCAGCGGGTAGTAGAGGTTCTCATCAGCCCAGCAGGTGGTCACGGTCACGATGCCGTTGTCTGTCTTGCCCAGCCGGCCCAGCCACTGCCGGCCGATGTGCGCCGTCGCCTTCCCGTCTTTGCGGTCCCCAGAGTCGTCGATCACCAACACCCCGCCCGCGTGCGGCGCGGTCGCGGGATCCGCCAGCAGCAACTCCACCCTGCGGGCGTTGACCCGCTCGTGGTCCCACGTCGACTCCGACAGGAAGAACTGCAGCCGTTGCACCGAGGGGTGCTGGGCGCCGACCACCGGCTCCGTGCCGGCCAGGCAGGTCAGCGTCTTGTTCCGGTCCCGCGGCAGCAGCAGCCCGGTCAGGTACTCGCGGAACCCACGGCGCTGTGCCAGTGTGGAGAACAGGTCATCGAAGCGTGCGGCGTAAGCTTCCAGCGGGCCCGGTGCGGGCGGACACGGCAGACGACGGGTCATCACAAGCCCCCAGGCGGCGAGGCGACGTTCCTCTGCTACCGGCCTACTACGGTCCTGACCCGCCGTCAACAAACCACCGCTAGCGTGGGAACCCGCAGCGAGGGACGCGACACTTCGAACGGCGGAGGGACGCATGGCCGTACGGCATCGGTTGATCAGCAAGCCCCCCGAGGACGTCTGGGGGGGCCTGTTGGACGCCGAACAGTACGGGGACTGGGTAGTCGGCACCTCACAGGTCGAGCTGGACGAAGGAAGGTGGCCCGATCTGGGGGCGGCCCTCCGCTACGAGATCAAGATCGGGCCGCTGACCCTGCGCAACCGGACCGTCGTGCGCCGCAGCGAACCGACCGCCGTCCTTGAACTGGAGGCGGACAGCGGGCCGCTGGGGACCGCGAGGATCGCGATGGAACTGCGGCCCTGGGGCGAGCACACACTGCTTATCTTCGACGAGCACCCTTTGCGCGGTGCGGGGGGCGCCCTGCACAACGGGCTCCTGGACGCGGTGCAGCAAATGCGGCACCGCGCGATGCTCGGCCGTCTCGCCCGGCTGTGCGAGGGGGCCGAAAGCCCGGCCCGCACCACTCCCGAGCAGCCGCGACCGCGCAGGGCCTGAACCGGCACCGAGACCTGGACACAGCCGCGCCACCGGGCGCGGCGGCACCCACCGAGCCGGGAGCAAGTCATGCCGGACGCTGTAGTGATCGGGGCGGGCCCCAATGGGCTGGTCGCAGCGAACCTCCTGGCCGACGCGGGCTGGAGCGTGGAGGTCCTGGAGGCCCAGGACAGCCCGGAGGAGCGGTCCGGCATGATCGGGGGGTCGACCGACGTCACCTGCACAACCTTCCTGCGCCAGGCATACTCTCGGGTCAATCCGGAATACCGGCCGAACCTGCCACGCAGTAGAAGGACACAACGGCCGCGCCCTCGTCACGGCACATCAAGTATCTGCCGCATGCGGGGCCGCTGAGTGTTCGGCGCTGAAGCCAGTGACCGGCAACCGCGGATCCCATAGCGGCCCACCTCCACAGCACGAGGCAGAGCCTCTCAAGATGCGACTGACACGATTCGCGCGAGACTGGTGGCAAACAGGACCGGCATTGAGCGATGACTCTCGTGCCAAGACGACCGTGCGACGTGCCAAAACCACCGGGCGCAGGGTCTGCCCGAAAATAAATGAAATATCCATCGAGTTCGAAGAAGCGGGATGTGAGTGTCGTGGCCAAGGATGAGAAGGCCAAGGCCAAAGTGGAACAGGCCAAGGGCAAGGTGAAGGAGGCCGCTGGCCGCACGGTAGGTAACGAGGGTTTGACGACCAAGGGTCGCGCCGAAAAGGCAAAGGGTGACATGCGTCAGGCAAAGGAGAAGACGAAGGACGCCTTCAAGCACTGAGCTTGATCTTTAACCTCGCTGCTGTTTCAGGCGGAAGTGTTCGGTGAGGGTTTCGGCTCGTTTCACGGTCTTCCCGGGTTCGTGCCGTGGGGCTGGCCTGCGGTTTTTCGAGCCGGGCGGCCGGGCCCGGGCCGGGTGGGTTTAGGCACGGCGGTGGGACGGGTGGGAGGCTGTCGCACGGCTCCTGCCCGGTGAAGGTCAAGAGCGATTCGTTGTTCGCTTCCGAAGATCCCGAAGGCATCGGAATCTTGGCTGATGGGGCGGAACTTCTTGTCGTGTGACCGTGAACGTGATCTCGAGATGCCGCAGGATGTGCGGGAGTGGCTGCCGCCCGAGCACCTGTGCTGGAAAGTGCTCGACGTCGTCGAAGAGCTTGACCTTTCGGCGTTCGAGGACAGCTACCGTGGCGACGGGCGGGGAGGGACGGCGTACGCTCCCGCAAGCCTGATCGCGTTGCTCTTGTACTGCTACAGCAAGGGAGTGCGCTCATACCGCCCTATGAGGACCGACGCCAGAAGCCCGTGACCTGCGGAGGCAGGGCTTAGCGCCATCCGCTGCGCGATTGGTCCCCAAGGCCGTCACCGTGCAGGAGTCCCGCCACCGCCTGGCCCGCGCGATCTGCCACGGCGGCCGCAGCCAGATCCGCCAGGCGTACCGCGAGGGCCAGGAGGACCAGCTCGCCGCCCTCGGCCTGGTCCTCAACGCCGTCGTCCTGTGGAACACCCGCTACCTGGACGCCGCCGTCGCCCAGCTCCGCGCCGAGGGCCACGACATCAAGGACGAGGACGTCGCCCGCCTCTCCCCGCTCAAGGACCGGCACATCAACTTCCTGGGCCGCTACCTGTTCAACATCAAGGCCAGCGGCCCCGGCCAGGGACTGCGCCCTCTCCGGGGCCCGGACGCTGTCGAAGACGACGAGGGCAACGACTGAACCGGCCCGCGACGTACGGTGGAGACGTGGCGCGTACCAGCCCGAGCTGTCAGAACGGTGGTTCGGTGGAGTAGGTGCCGTCCCAGGCGGGTGTGGTCGGTTTGCTTATCGGCTGCTGGAGGAGTCGTACAGCGTCTTGGATGCGGCCGAGGTCGATAAGGCGCTCGGCACGAAGAGAGCTGTTGACTGCCGGGTGCTGTGCGAGGACTGCGTCGGCTTCTTCGGTGCGGCCGGCTTTGTCAAGCATGTCGGACAAGGCCCAGGCCGCGTACCAGGTGTCGCCCTCGGGGTGCGCCCGCGTCTGCTCGATCGCTTCGTCGAGCAGGCCGCAGTCGGCCATGAGCGGAAGCCGCATCTGGAAGAGGTCCCAGTACTCCTTGCCGTCGCTTCGCGCCTTGATGGCATCGAGGTGGGCCAGGCCCTCTCGGGACCGGCCGTGGTCGGCGTACAGGGTGCAAAGAGTGTCGACGAGCCAGTCCTCCGCGTCGTGTTCGGTGAACGCGCGCAGCGCCTCGATCGCCTCGTCGCTCCGTCCGTGCCGGACCAGGAGCTCGGACAGCGGTACAGCCACATGCCACATGCCGGACGGCGTGGCACCGAACGTGCGGTAGGCGGCGATCGCGCCTTCCACGTCGCCGCGTTCCTCCAGCACTTCGGCAAGGCGCTGCACGGCGTGCCCGCGGTACTCGGACGCCGCGTACGCACGCAGTTCCGTGATCCGGTCGTGTCTGGCCAGCAGGTCGGCCAGCTGGTCACGGCCGTTGACGGAGGTGACCTCGCGGGTGTGCAGCAGGGCGATCGCCTCCTCGATCCGGCCCTGGCGTTCCCTGAGCGTGGCGAGCAGGCCGACTGCGTTGAACGGTTCCATCCGGAGGTTGTCGCAGTCCGGGTCGTCACAGGCAGGGACCGCCGCTTCCACCCGGGCCTCCAACAGGGCCGCCGCTTCCTCGTCCATGCCCGCCGTTTCGGCGACGCCGACCAGGCACTCGGCGAGGAACCAGTCCTGGATCCCGGCGCGCAGCAACATGAACGCCTCGCCGCTGCGGCCGTGGCGGGCCAGCAGGCGCGCGAAGAAGACCAGCGCCAGCCGGTCACCGGCCTCCGCGTACGGGCGGGACAGCGCGATCGCCTCCTCCACCCGGCCCCAGCCCTCCAGCAACTCCGCCCGGGCTTGGGCCGCCGGCCACCAGTTCGTGGCGACGTACGGAGCGAGCACCTCCAACGCCTGCTCGCGCTGGCCCCGATGCCCGAGCAGCCGGGCCCACTCCAGCGCGCAGAACCACTCCCCGCGGCCGGCCTGGAACTCCACTTCCCGCTCATGACCGAGTTCGAGAAGCCGCGCCACCAGCCCCGGAGGAATGCAGCCCGTCAGCGTTCGGGCCCGGTAGTCAAGATCATCAGCGTCCACGACAGCGCACCTTAGCCCTCACCACCGACACAGCCCGCACGTCGAGGCCATCGCATGTGAGGGTAGGCGTCAATAAACGATCGTTTTCTGAAGATCGCCTCGAAGGGTCCCCCAGACCCCGCAGGGCCTTCAGAAACCCCTTCAAAAACCCGGAAGGTTCAACAACCTCAGACCACTGTTTCCTGACATGATCCGGGGCCATGACCGCCCTCGAACCGGCCGCCGGACCGGACCTCCTCGTTGCCCGACGGGACCGAGACCAAGCTCGGCATCTGGTACAGCAACACCAAGTCCAGGCGGGACAAGCTCACCGCCGAACAACTCGACGCACTACGCAAGCGCGGGGTGGAGTGGGCCGTGTAGCGTGCGGTGCTGGTTTCCATAGCAAGTCGCTTCCGCATCGGCAGACATCACCCTCGGAGAGCGTGTGCACATGAGAGAAGTACGCAAGAGAATCATGGCCGTACCCGGAATGCCGGCGGCTGTCGTCCAGGACGGCTTCAAGTTCCCGGCAGGAGTGGGCTCTCGGTGATACCCCAGATCCAGAGGGCGCGTTCGGGTGGACAGTGGCTCGGGACACGGGCCGCCCTCCGCGTTCCCGTCGTACTGATGACTCTCGTCGCCGGCGCGGTGGGAACCGCCTCCTGTGGCCAGGACAGCCCCGGCGTGGCATCGCCACAAGCGCCGAGGACAGTGGCACCTCGTCCCGAGCCGTCCGCAACACAGACCCTGCCGCAGGCCTCCGATCTGCCCAAGCATGCGGTGACCAGCGACAAACGGGCCACGCTTAGCCCGGGCAGGACGATGGCCACGGGATACACCGGGAACGATTTCCTCACCGGACTGGCGAAGGACTGGAAGCTCCGCCTCGAAAAGCCCGTCGAGCAGGAGATGCCCGACGGGAAAATGAGGACGTACGTTCACGGGCGCGGCAAGAACGGGATGACCGTGTCGGCCGGCTACACCGATCACAAGAACATGTCCTCCCTGCTGTGCCGCGCGGGTACGAAGGAACCAGGCGATTTCGAGTTCCTGGCTTCCTGCACAGGTCTCGACGTCGCCGGAATCGACCATGACAAGGCGTCCTCGTGGCTCGACCGGGCGAAGAAGGAGACCGACTCCCTGTACGAGAAGCAGGTGGCCAAGACGGGAATCGAAAAGGAGTACGTTGTCAGTGGAGTGTTGGTCTCGGGCCCGGTGAGGATGGTTCTGCACCGCGCATACGAGAGGTACTCACTGAGGATCCTCGGAGGCGCAGCGGCGTAGAGGCATCAGCAGGATTCCGGGGGCAAGGCCCCTCGTCGACCTCGGATTGAAGTGGGCAGCACAGGACCCGGAGCGGGCGGCGCAGCTCACCGCGATCGACCCGGACTGGAACTGCCCCTGGCCACTGGACTGGCAACGCCACCACCGCGTCCTCGCCGACCTGGCCGATACCGACGGCCAGCTGCCCGGCATCACACCCGGCGTCCTCATGGACGGCGACGAATAGGCCATCGATCACGAATCCGCAGGTCCGTGCACCACAGCAGTCGTTACCTGGGCCGACCGGTCGGCCCGGCGTCCGTCCGTGAGAGTCCTGCGCGATAAGCTCAGCGCCCCCGATGCGCTGCCATCCGCTTCAAAGCATCGAGGTCAGAGCACCGGCCGCACTCTCTGCAAGGTAGAGATACCCCAAACTCACGATCCG
>NZ_JBLVKW010000151.1:0-9118 GCF_048270745.1 Streptomyces sp. NPDC056231
ACGGGGCGCCGGATCCGATCCGGAGCTACGGGGTGTGGTGCTGGCCATGCCGGGGTGTACTCCTGTCTCGCCCTTCCAGCCTAACCCGGCAAAGCAGGTGTCTCAGCCAAGGCTGTCAGAGAGGGGTGGGTGTTCTCTCGCAAGTGGTGAACGGCGACGCCGTCCAGCCAGTACGCAGGGAGATTCGGGTGTCCTTTCAACCGGATACGTCGTTGTCCACAGAGACCTCTCTGTCCACAGGGGGCTGGGAGCTTTGACGGGGACGGTGTCACGATTGCCTTATACACACATTTTCAGGGAGGGGATCGAGGTCATGAGCGCAGAGCTGAACAGGGTGAGTGAAGCGCTGTCGGAGTCGGATGCATACACGGTTCTGGCCGCCGCATGGGATGCGCTGGACCTCGCGGGCCGTCTGGCAGACGCCATCGCTTGGGACAACGCGAGCGACGAACTACAGGCGCTCATCGTTGCGCAGGAATGCTTCACCGCCCGGGATCTGCTGCCCGTGCCGGAGACGGGCGTTCCCCTCAACCTGGCAGAGATCGAGCCCGGAACGGCCGGTGTCGCTCCCTACATCGGCCTGCTCGATCGGACCCATGGGGCGCTTGTTCGCCTCGCCTCGGCCGGGGACAGCAACACAGGCGCGCAGAGCCGCCTGAGCGAGGCGGCCCGACACGCATCCGCCGCGCGGGAGGCTCTCACGACGGTCCGGGAGCAATAGTGGCCACTCTGGGAGAGCTCTTCGATACAGCCGGCGCGAATCTGCGAGCCGCGGTCGAGCAGCCCGTCACGGCCGACCGGGCAGCCGTAAGCCGCCTTTTAGACCAGTTCCTGGCGGACCTTGCGGCGGGGCTCAGCGTCATCGACGACGCCTCGCCGGCGAGCGACCTCGGCTTCCACCTTGCCCAGGCCCGAGATGCATTGCAGACAGCCCAGCGACTGCTGCCATCCCCGTCGGCGATCGCGTCCGGCTCGGCGGGGGACGGCATCGCGGGTGCGACCGCAGCTGTCAACGCGGTGCGTGATCTCATCGAGAGCCACCACGGGCCCGACCGGGCCCCGCTGACCGCTTACGCCTACGCGTTCAGTACCCGTCCCGCTCGCGAATATCTCGCCCGACGGTCTGCCGAACTCGCGTGGGAGGCAAACCGGATCGTTATTGTTCTGGGCAGGGGCGTCGATGACCCCGGCGTCGAAGCAGCCTTCGCCGATGTCCGATCATCGCTGGCCAAGGCTGCGGTATTCGGCCGGGAGGGGACCCGCAACGCCGACCGGGGGATCGCGGCCTTCTCGCTCGCACTGCCCGTCGAGCCGGTCCAGGCGCACGGCAGCGACGACACCCGGGATGTCCCCGAGCGCCTGGCTGAGGACTGCGACCGGCTGTCCCGGGCGGCGTTCGACACCCTGCACGACCGATCCGGACACCGGCTGAGCGGATCGGACCTGCAACAGCTGTCCCGCTGGACAGCGATGGGACGCCTGCTGTCGGGACGATTGCTGTTGCGCGTGGCCGAGCAGCTCCCGGACCCGGCGATCGCTGCAGTTCAGCGGGAGGCAGCCGGAGCCCTGCGGAGTTCCGCACAGGCGTGGCAGCAGTCTGCGGCCGCGTGGCATCGGATTGTGGACCTGGCCGACCCACGGGCTCATCCCAAACTGCCGCCGCCCAGCTATGACATCGTCCGACGCGGCCAGGTGGTCCGCCTGCCGCAGGTCGTTCCCCACCCGGCCACCGTGATCGCCCACACGTCGGCCGTGCGGGTGGGCCAGCTGCTGTTCGGTGCGCAGTGGCGACCGGACGGAGCAGGACGCCCCGAAGCGCGGCCAGTTCGCGAAATCCTGGACGACGCACGGGGCGTGGGCGCTCTGGCGGCATTGCTGTACCGACTGCCTGCCACCGGGTGGCAGCTTGCCGCCGCCACGCCGCTGGCGGTGAAGCGGGCGCAAAGCGGACTGGTCACCGACTCCGTCGAGCACCGAACCGACCCAGACCACCCAGGACAGCAGCGCTTCTACCCCGTTCACCACCGACAACTGGACTCGCTGACCGACACGTACCGCACCGTGATGCCCGCCGAGCAGACCGCCGCGGCAGCACTGCTGGAGACGGCACGCCAGGTCGGAGCCACCGTCCCACGAGCTCTCCTCGATGCCGCCGCGCACCGCAACATCGCGGCACAGCAGCAATCGGGCCATGCGCAAACGCCGCATCCCACCGTACGAGCGGGGAGCTCAGCGCGGCGCACGCAGCCATCTGCACGGCGGGGAGGATTCCGTCTGTAGCTCCTGCGTGGCAGATTCGTCCCTTGCGGACCGGCCGGATCGTGCGTCGCAGCACGGCGTTTCTGCTGGCCAGAGCAGACATGGTGGGCACGGATGCACAGGCTTAAGTAACCAAATAGGGCCATCCTTCACACCCAGTAGCCCAATGAGCTGTGGCCCCACAACCGCCTCGTGTGGGTGATGTCCCATGCGCTGCACGCACTTCTGCGACGGAGAGCCGTTGACCCTGGCATGCGAAGGATCATGTGTATGACAGTCGGTGTCGTACTACTCGTGTCGGCCCCGACGTTCGCGGAGGCCAACGGCAAGGCCAGTTCCGTTGAGACTCACCGATGTACCCGGAGCAAGGACTACTGCATTGTCATCGAATACACCGAGGCGTCACCCCACCGGGTGCCGCTGATCATCGCCCACGAGGTGTCGGGCAAGAAGGGGCACGCCTACTCGGCCCGGTGGACGTACAGGAAGTCCGGAGGGGGCACGAAGACCAGCGAATGGAAGAAGTCCAGCTGGGCCGGCGACAACGGCAGGGCACCCGGCGTTGCAGTGGAGACCCTGTGGGCTCACAGCGGACAGGCGGGCGGGCACAAGCTGACCAAGGGGACGGTCTGTACCCAGTTCAAGGGCTCGAAGCAGAAGGCATGCTTCCGGCTCGACTTACCATTCGTTCGCCCTCCACGGACCGCCCACACTGCTGTGGTCGGGACACACGCCTCCACGCTGAATTCGCAGACCACTCCTCATCGAAGGTCGCCTGTCGGCCGAGCGAGTCCCGCCATTGTCCGTTCCGCAGGATGCACTCAGGGATACGGTCACCTCCACGAGTCCGGCCCCCGTCATCGTCCGCCGATCCCGTGTTGAGGGGGAGCGGGCCCCACACCGGGTGCTGGCCCAGGTCCTTGAATCCGCACGCGAGGAGCAGGCGGACGGTTTCGATTCCGTAGCCGACGCCCCATGCGCCGGAGCGCAGCGTGAGGCTGAACGTGACGCCGGGGGCCGGTCCGGGTCGTCAGCTCGACGAGCTGTGTGGCGCGTACCGTCCCACCTGGGCTGTTCGCACAGGCACCGGCTCGCCGTCGCGAGCCCCCAGGAGTGTGCACTCGGTTCGATTCGCTTGGCCGTCGGTAGCCGCGTTGTTCGGCCTCGGCCGGGACGGTGACGGGGCGGCAGGACCGGTGCCGAGAAGGCGGCGCATCGTGATCGCGACCGTATGCGTGCCGTCCGAAGTGCTCGAGGGAACCCCCTTCGTCCTTCCCAGATATTTCCCAGATATTTCCCAGATATCGGATCTTGCGTACTTCCCGGCTGTCCGATTTTGCATATGGCGCCGGGTAGCATCGCTCGGCGCTCGGGTGCGATGGCTCCCAGCTTGCCGGTGGGTCCCGGTGTTGCTGCTGCGTCTCGAAGGCTCGTGGCGCGCCGGTGGGACTACAGCAAGCGCCTGAGCAGGCCCGGCCGGCCACCGACCACGAAGGCGATCAAAGAGCTGGTGCTGCGGCCGACCGCGGAGAATCCGCGTTGAGGGTGTCGCAGGATCCAAGGCGAGCTCGCGCGGCTCGGGCATCGGGTCGGAGCCTGTGGGGCTCGAAAAGTCATCGCTGCAGGTAGGGCCCGCGTGCAAGGCCCTGGAAGGTGACTGGGATGCTGCGCGGGTGATCATCTCGATCCTGTACCGGGCTACTCGAGCACTGCTGTCCGTGCCAGCAGTGTTGCTTCGCCGAGATACCGCCAAGGACGCCGAACTACTGGTGCTGCGGCACGAGAACGCGGTGCTGCGCCGTCAGCTCGCCGGTCCGGTCCGCTACGAGCCCGCGGATCGGTTCTGGCTGGCCGCGCTGTCGTCGCTGATACCGCGCCGCCGCTGGAGCGGTATTTTTCCGGTCACGCCGGGAACGCTACTGGCGTGGCACCGCAGGCTGATCGCGAAGCGGTGGGACTACTCCCACCGACGTCGACGCACCGGCCGCCCACCCACGGCGGCTGCACTCAAGAAGCTGGTCCTGCGTCTGGCGCGCGAGAACCCGCAGTGGGGGCACCGGCGGATCCAGGGTGAACTGGCCCGTCTGGGACATGCGCTCGCGCCATCCACGGTCTGGCAGATCCTGCACGCGGCCGGCATCGACCCGGCTCCGCGCCGGACCGGCCCGAGCTGGCGGGAGTTCCTCACTGCGCAGGCGGAGGGGATCATCGCGGCGGACTTCTTCCACATCGACACGGTCACCGGTAAGCGGCTGTACGCGCTGGGGTTCCTCGAACTCGGCACCCGCAAGCTCCACATTACTGACGTCACCACTCATCCCACCGCGCAGTGGGCGACCCAGCAGGCTCGCAACCTGACTGCCGACCTCGGCACCCGCGTCGAGTCGCTCCGCTTCGTGCTGCGCGACCGCGACAGCAAGTACATCGACTCCTTCGACGGCGTCTTCGAGGCCGAGGGCGCGGAGGTGCTGCTCAGCGCACCCCGGGCGCCGCGGATGAATGCCCACTGCGAGCGAGTCATCGGCACGATCCGCCGAGAGGCACTCGACCAGGTTCTGATCATGAACCAAGCCCACGCCCGACGCGTCCTCGCCGCGTACCAGGAACACTACAACTCCCACCGGCCACACAGATCACGAGACCAACAACCACCCGAAGCCCCGGAACAGCTGCCGGTCTTGCCTGTGGGTGCGCCATGCAGGCTCCTACGTACCCGCATTCTCGGAGGAGTCATCAACCAGTACCAGTACGTGGCTTGAGCTGCAGCGATGACTTTTCGAGCCCCACACCCCTACCTCAGGCCGTACGAGAAGCGGTTCCCGATGCTCCACGTCAAGGACGGCGCACCGTGGAACAACGTCGAGACCGACCTGGGAGAGGGCGAGATCGATTTCGCGGGGATCTTCGCCAACCTGCGGCAACTGCCCCATCACCACTACATCATCGAGAGGGACCAGCAGCCCCACCCGGTCCGCACCGCCCACGTGTCCTACGACTACTTCCGCACGATCCGCGTAGGCCCTCCGGGCCACGGCCATGGCCCCGGCGCGGTCGCTTAGATATCCTAACAAAGGGCTCTTCGGTCGCTTCCGTGGGTGGGGTTATGCGGTGTGACGGCCTGGTAGTAGGGGGCGGTGTCCGCCGAGGCTGAGCACGGCGAGGGCGAGGGCGATGAGGGCGTTGGCGTCCTTGAAGTCGAAGGCCGTGCGGGTGATGAGTCGGATCTTGGTGTTCATGCTCTCGACCAGGCCGTTGCTCAGTCCGTGATCGGCGGCGATGGCGTCCCAGTGCTTGATGATGGAGCGCTGGAGCTTCACGGAGGGCTCCAGGCGGCTGCGCCGTGCCCAGAGCATCCAGTCCCACGGGGCCTGGGCGGTTTCCTGGCCCTGCTTGAGTGCGATCCTCAGGCCCTCTCAGGGCCCCGGTACGCAAGCCTCGCTGGCACCAGGTCCAGTTCGGCAGTGACGAAGGCGTCACGGCCGCGCCACGCGCCGCCGACGCGTGGCGAGTGCCCGGTGAAAGCGGGGGATCGCCGGCCAGGGCTGCGCAGTCGAGGCAGACCGATGCTCTTCCGGGAGTGCAGCGGGCTGGGGCAGCTGACCCAGCAGTACCTTGTCCGCCGCCCGTCCGGCCTCACAGATCGACGTCCCCGACTTCACCGGCGACCTGCACTCCCGGCTGGAGCTGTACGGCACCACGGACGTCGTACGCCCGCGCAACCTGTACGACGCCCAGCGGGACCGGCACTTCGGGCCCCGAATGTCCGACTGACCTTTCCTGAGCGCCTGCTAGCGTGGACGACCGGCTCGTTCCGCACCGGGACCACACCGGTCTCCCACCGACGAAGAGGCAGTGCATGCGCGCAGGCAGATCCGGCTCCGCGGTCGTACTCGCGGGAACCCTCGCCCTGGGGACTTTCACCGCGCCGACCGCGGAGGCGGCGGACACCGGCATCACCGTGTCGAACCTGGTCCTCAACAACGGCAAGCCCATCATCGTGGGCACCAGCGCCGAGGTCACCCCCGACTTCGCGTTCCGGAAGACCTGGCCGTCCGGGGTCAAGGCGGGGGACGCGAACACGTACCCCTTCCTGTACCGCGACACCACGGCCGCCAAGGGCTACGAGGGCGACGACGGCATTCACATGAGCTACGTCATCACCTACTCCGACTACTCGCCCTCCCAGTGCGACGGCGAACTGTACATCGACCCGCGCTACACCCTGGACTCCAACAGCGATGCCACGACCTGGAAGATCGGGGTCATGGCCCGTATCTGGAAGAATGGCCAGCCCAAGAGCACGGAGTACCTGACAGGCTTCGGCACGGTCCGGGTCAAGCGCGCGGCGAAGGTCACCGTCAACGCCTCCCCGGAGCCGGTCGCCAAGGGCAAGACGCTCACCGTGGCCGGCACGATCACCCGCGCCGACTGGGCGCGGCACAAGTACACGGGCTTCGGCGGCAAGTCGGCCAAGCTCCAGTTCCGCAAAGCCGGCACCAGCACCTACACCACGGTCAAGATCGTGAAGGCGAACTCGGCCGGTGCCCTGAAGACCACAGTCACCGCCTCCGCCGACGGCTACTGGCGCTGGACCTTCGGCGAGACGGACACGACCGGCGGGGCGACCGCGGCCGGCGACTACGTCGACGTCAAGTGAGCGGCTACGACATTCCGAGCACGCCCGCCCGGTAGCGTCCCGGCGGCACGCCCACCAACCGGCCGAAGTGCCGGGTGAGATGGGCCTGGTCGTAGAAGCCGTTGGCCGCCGCCACCTCGCCCGGCGCCCGTCCCTCCAGCAGCAGGCGCCGGGCCCGGCCGACCCGCCGGGACATCAGGTACTGGTGCGGGGCGATGCCGTACGCCCTGCTGAACTCCCGTACCAGATGGGCAGGTGGTGGCTGAGCCAGCCCGTGCGCTCCGACGGCTGCCTCGAAGACCGGCTCACCGCCGGGGCGGACGGTCGTCCCACACCGGTAGAACCGGCCGACCCCGCCCGGCACCTCGAGAACCTCAACCTCGACTTCGGTCTCCTCGACTGGGCCGACGACATGGACGGCCACCGCGACGGCGAATACGGCCCCAGCGACTACGGGCACGACCTGTAAGGCCGGTCCGAAACGTACGTCACGTCCGGCGCTGTCTACGCTCCTTGCTCCTACAAGAAGCGCGCCCGCCTGCTCGCGTGGATCAACGGCGACTGGGGCTGACTACACCTGTGCCTGCCTCACGGGCAGGGTCTGTACGGTCAACGGTGGATCTTCGAACAGGAAGTGACACCTGATGACAGACGTGATCGTCTCGGCTGAGGCCGTCGAGGAAGTGCAGCCCGCCGGGATGCCGGAGGCCCTGGACGACCAGTTGATCGGGCAACTGGTGGACCGCGCGAAGGCTGGCGGGATCAAGTTGACCGGTGAGGGCGGGCTGCTGCAGCAGCTGACGAAGAGGCTCTTGGAGTCCGCTCTCGAGGGTGAGATCACCGATCATCTCGGCCACGAGAAGCATGAGAGGGCCGCCGACGGCAACACCCGCAAGGGCACTCGTTCGAAGACCGTGGTGACCGAGGTCGGGCCGGTCGAGATCGAGGTCCCCCCGGGACCGGACGGGCAGCTTCGAGCCGCAGATCGTCAAGAAGCGGCAGCGCCGGCTGACCGGGCGAAGCCGGAAGGCTCAGGGGCGGGGGAGCGCAGCGGGCCCGCCCCAACGGACCGCAACGCGGGCCGGCCTCGGCGAAGCCGAGACATGGTGAGCGAAGCGAACCGCAACTCCCCCGCGTGATGATGTGTGCTGGTTTGTCAGTGGTTTTTCGGCGTGGATGTGTCAGTGGTGTGGGGTGTTGATAGGGCTGGCTGGGATGGGGGCGGCTGGGTGTTTGCTGCTGTCAGTGGTTGCCGATGTTGCGCTGACGTTTTTGACGAATCGCCAGGTCATGTTGGTGCCGATCGGGATAGCGGGTGGATGGTTCGGGTTGTCCATCGCCGCAGCGGCTGAGAAAGCCTCTACGATCCGGTTGATCATCGAACCGGGGAGGGGACATGGCCGAGGGCCGGGAAACGACGGACGCGGTCGCGGAGAGATCGGTGGAGCTGGCCTACCGGCCGTCCGTCGGCGACTTGGCGTCCGCGCTGCGGGCACGTGCGAGGAGCACCGGCGCGGGACGCTTTCAGCGCCGGGCGCTGGTGTGGACGGTGGCGGTCGCGGCCGTCGGTGCCCTGCTGTCGGCGGCCGGCTCCGGCCGCCGTGACACACCGTGGCCGCTGTATGTGGGGCTGGTGGTCTTCGTCGTCTTCATGACTGCGGTGCCGTGGTTGCAGGCGCGCCAGCTCCACCGGCTTGCCGAGCGGCAGGGGGACATCCGCGGGACGGTCGACGACACCGGGATCCGGCTCACTACCGCGCACAGCTCGGCCACCCTTGACTGGCATCTCTACCCGCGCTACGCCGAGACCCCGGAGCTGTTCGTGCTTCTCAGCGCCGACAAGTCCGCCGTCGGCGTTGTTGTCCTGCCCAAGCGGGCCGTGGCGGACCCGGAGGACGTGGACCGGCTGCGGGCGGTCCTCGCCCGTCGGCTCGTGCGCGCGGACGCCGCCGACGGGCCCGGCCCCGGCCCGCGGAGCCGGGGTCGGGCTGTCGGCCGCGGGGTCAGCTCCGTCGGGCTGTTGCTGCTGGGGCTGTTGCTGTTTTTCTTCGCCTTCGCCGCCGTCCAACACGCCGCGCATCCGGATCGCTTTCCCGGGATCCAGAACAACACCGCCCCGATATCGGCCGTCATGCTGGTGCTGGGGACGCTCGCGGTCGCCGGGGCCTGGTGGCTCGTACGGCGGATGACGGTCATGCGGATCGTGACCGCCGTGCTCGCCGT
>NZ_JBLVKW010000152.1:0-8936 GCF_048270745.1 Streptomyces sp. NPDC056231
CTCACGGAACTCCGCGTCGAACTTCCGTCGCTTCTCTCCCATGACCCCCAACTTCCCCTGCAGTCACGGCCTCTACGCTACGAGGGGAAGGTCAGGTGAGACCGCTGACCCGGTCGCCGGGCGTCCCGGCTGCAGTCAGCATCAGCACCATCGCGCGATCGTCCCGCTCGGTGATCATCTGGCAGAGCGCGTCGCCGTGGATGCCGGGCAGGTCGCGGTCGAGGACCACCACGTCGTACGCGTTCAGGCTGAGCTTGGCGGCGGCGGCAAGACCGTCGTGCGCAACGTCGACGGCCATCCCCTGATCCCGCAGTCCTTCGGCGACGACCTCCGCGAGCGACCGCGCGTCCTCCACGACCAGAACCCTCACCGTGTCACGCTTCCGAACCGGCCGCCGACAGCAGCGCCGCCGCAACGCACAGGCCGCCCTCCGGCCGGGCCAGTAGGGCGAGGCGGCCGCCGTGCGCTGCGACGATCGACAACCCCAGGCCGGAACTCCCCTCCGACCCCGTCCGGTCGGCGCCGAGCCGCTCGAACGGGTGCGTCAACCGGTCCACCTGACCCTGGTCGAGGACGCGCCCGCCGGTCTCGACGACGAAGCGTGCCTCGCTGTCTTCGTGTTCGGTGGAGATCCGGATCCAGCCGCTTTCCTGGTTGTGCACGATCGCGTTGTCGACCATGTTCTCCACCATCCGGGACAGCAGCGCCGGACTACCCCGTGTCCAGGCGTTCGGCCGCATCTCGTCGTCGACGGTCAGCATCTTCGCGGCAATGTCGGCGGCCCGGGCGGTCAGCGCCTCCCGCGCCAGCTTGCCGAGCGACACGGGGGCATCGCGATCTGGGCGAGAACGGCAGCATCACGGTCCGGATGACGTCCATGACAGGCACGATCACCTACCCACCGCCGAACCACGACCAGATCGTCCCGGGCCTGGTGCCATGGGCGAAGGCCGGGATCATCATCAAGGACGGCATCAGCCAGGGATCCTCCTACGCGGCGTTGATGCTCTCCGGCAGCCACGGCGTGCGGATGCAGTACGACTACCGCCGTGACACCGCAGGCAGCGACGGTGGGGTCTCGACCAAGTCGCCGCGCTGGCTGCGGCTGACGCGGTCGGGCGACACCATCACCGGCTACGAGTCCGCCGACGGCGAGCGGTGGGCAAAGGTGGGCACGGCGCAACTGCCCCGGCTGCCCAAGACTGTGCAGGTCGGCCTGTTCGCCGCCTCTCCCGGCGACCTGACGCTGCGGCCTGTCGGCCTCGGCGGTGCCACGGAAGAGGTGCGCTTCACGCAGGCCGCCGGTGTCTTCGACAACGTTGGCCTCAAGGGCGCGGCCTCCGGGGGCTGGAGGAAAGACGCCGTCGGCGAGATGAACCGGACAGACTGGGAGAAGTGCCACAAGGCGTCCGGAGCGGTGGAGGAGGGCGGCACGATCACCATCAATGGCACCGGCGACATTGGGCCGGGAGGTGCCGAGGATGGCGGCCGCCCGGTGGGGCGTACCCTCGGCGGGCTGCCCCTCGGACTTCTCATCGTGCTCGTGGTCGCAGTGCGGTTCGCCACCTCCGAGTACCGCGGCGCGCCGGTCACCCGCCGGGTGCTCGCGGCGGAGGCGGTCGTCGTCGGAGCCGTCACGTTTGTGACCGGTCTCCTCGCCGTGGGGATCGTGATCCCGGTCGGCGTGGCGATCCTGAAGGGGAACGGGATCTCCGTCATCGGGGTGTCCGCGCTCACCGGAGTGCGGGTCGTCGTCGGTACGGCCGCCGTGCTCGCCCTCGCCGCCATGCTCGCGCTCGGCACCCTGCTTCGGCGCGCCTGGCTTGCGATTCTCGTCGCCGTCCTGGTGATCGCGGTCCCGTACGTTGTGACGTCCTTCCCGCTGCTTGCCGACGGCCTGTCACAGTGGCTGCTGCGGGTTACTCCGGCCGCCGGATTCGCCGCCCAGCAAACCCTCATCGAATATCCGCAGGTCGTCGCCCACTACGCGCCCTCCGCGGGATACTTCCCGCTTCCGCCGTGGGCCGGGGTCGCTGTGCTGTGTGCATACGCGGTGATGCTTCTGGGGCTTGCCCTGAACCGCCTGCCGCAAAGCGACGAACGGACCGAGCAACCGGTGAAGTGGAGGTGATTCTTGACGGCGCGAGAGCCAGGAGCTGGGGACGCCCGGCGACACGCTGCTGCACCCGGTCGCACGGACGCTGGTCGGGTCGCGGGAGCCTCTGACCCACACGGCGATCGTGGAGCGCCTGGGCGAGGCCGTCCCGGGTGCCGGGCACACCGAGCAGATGGCGGCCGTCCTGGATGTGCTGACCACCCACGCGATGTTCGTAGACGTCACAGGCCGGGGGCAACACGACCTGATCGCCCGCGCCCCCTCAGCACACATCGCGCACGCCTGGATGGACCGCTACCGCAGCGAATGGAGCCCCTCGTGACCACCACCATCGAACTGCGCCGCTTCGGGCACGTGGACCTGTCCGCGATCCGGCAGACCCTCTGGACGTGCACGCGGACGCCTACGCCGACGAGTTGGACAACGAGTTCAACCAGCGCTTCGAGTGGTTCGTGGACCACTGAGGCATCCGTCCCGGCTACGCCTGCGTCATCGGCTACGACGGAGCGGAGCCGGTCGGGTTCGCCTACGGTGCCCGGCGGCACCGGGCCGCGAGTGGTGGCGCGAACACCTGAGCGAGCCGCCGGCGGACGGCTCGACCTTCAGCGTCTCGGAGCTGATGGTGCGCCCGCGCAGGCGCAAGACCGGCACCGCCGAACGCCTCCACACCGCGCTCATCCAGGAACGGCCGGAGGCCCTGGCCGTGCTCCTGGTCGACCCCGACCACCCCAAGGTCCAAACCCTCTACGAGAGGTGGGGCTACACCACGGTCGGACGCCGACAGCCCTTCCCCGACGGCCCGAACTACGCCGTCATGCTCCAACACCTGCGCACGCCCACAACATCCTGACCCGCCCAGGAGCATCGCATCCCTCTTGCCAGGGCCTCGCTGACTGAGACGTCGTTTCGACGCGAAACGAGAAGTCGCACGCCCACGCGGATAGGCGATGTACGCGAGAACGGAAGTCACCAGCTCTCCGGCGGGCGGTATGCGGCGCTCGTGGCCCTTCCTGGGATACCGACGAAATGTGAGTGTCGGCAGTAACGGAAAAGCCGGGGAGCTTGCCGATGAATAGGTTACCCACGCATGACAACGGCGGGCCCCGCCCTTGTCAGCGTTTCGGTAGCCCTGTTGCCTTGCGTGGGTCTCCGGGGCCGGATTCAGGGAGTGGCGAGAACCGGGTTATTGACCACCTTCGCGCAAATGGCGAAAACCTGAAGAGTTCCCGGGTTGGACGGGTCCGAGTTCGTTGCGAAGGCCCACCAACTTTCCCCGCTGATCGGCACACTCGAACCGATCTGGTACCTGTCGGCGTACGAGTTGCCGGCGATCACGCTGGCTCCGCCGCCCGTTCGGGTTTCGCCGGCCGGGCACTGGGCCACGACCGCGGCCCTGCCGGGGAAGCCGCCGGAGGCCACGGGAATTGTCACCGGCTGACTCTGCACAACGCGCACCACATCGTCGGCTTCCGCCATGCTGGCTGTCCCGACCACCATCGCCACAGCTGAGGCGGCTACGAGAGACTTCTTGAAAACGGAGCCCTGCTTTCGCTCGGATTCGCGGGGAAAGAAACCACACGGTGTGTGATTCGTGAAAGATCTACTTCAGCCGCAAAAAGGATCCGTGGATCGCTCTTTAATACGCGCCCACATAGGAGGAAAGGTTCACCCAGGCGGCTGTCCTCGCTCTCCCACAAGCGGGAAGTAATCCAACATTTTGAGGGGCGCCATCCTGCCCAGCAGAACGTTTCCACACATCAACGCATTTCGTCGGTGTCCCTTCCTCGATAGCTGCGGGTTCTTGCCGCCGGCGAAGCTGCTGGTCCAGTTGGAGCACCCCGAGCGGAGCGAGGGCGAACGACCTGGAGGAGCGGCGAGCGACGGCCACACTCGGCCCGCGAGGAAGGCCGCAGTGCCTCCCGAACGGCGTTCTGAGCGGGCACTGGTAGGCGGCGGGAAGCGCGGTGGCCTTCTCGGCGCGGGACTGGCTGTCAGCGAAAGCTGACAGGGTCTCGGGCTCAGCCGCAGGTGCAACCGATACGTGCCGCTTGCTGCTGGCGCAGCTTGGTCCGGCAGGTGGACATGTTCGCCAGGCTGGACACCGATGGGGACGGCGCGTGTAGGGTCTCGCCGCACGTGACATGTCGATCTTGCGTGACCTGGGCGTTCTTGGCTGTCTCACGGCCTTGTAACCCATGACCAGTCTCAAATCCGTGGCACTTCCTCGCGAGGGCGAGGTCGAGATCAGGCAGCTTGCCCGTGTCGGCCGAGTACACCACGCTGAGCCCCGAGCACGAGGACTACCGGCGAGCCCAGATCGCGCACCGATGAGTTTCCCGAGCCGCGCCGGTCTATAAGCCGGACACCCACGGACGGAAGGCTAAACCATGCGGAAACTGATCTACGGCATGAACCTGACCCTGGACGGCTACATCGCCGCGCCCGTCGACGACATCGGCTGGAGCGTGCCGAGCGACGAACTGTTCCAGTTTTGGTCCGACCAGTTGCAGGCGACCGACCTGACGCTGTACGGGCGCAAGCTGTGGCAGACGATGAGCTCCTACTGGCCGACCGGCGACCAGCAGCCCAACGCCACCCCGGCGGAGATCGAGTTCGCGCGCCGCTGGCGGGACATGTCGAAGGTGGTGTTCTCCTCGACGATCGACAAGGTCGACTGGAACACCCGCCTGGTCACCGGCGATGCGGTCGCCGAGATCACCCGGCTCAAGGCCGAGGACGGCGGCCCGATGGACATCGGCGGCGCAACGCTCGCCGGGGCGGCCATGCGCGCCGGGCTGATCGACGAGTACGCGATCGCCGCCCATCCGGTCCTGGTGGGCGGCGGCACGCCGTTCTTCACCGCGCTGGACAGCTGGGTGAACCTGAACCTGGTGGAGACGCGGACGTTTCCCGGCGGCGTGATCCTGACCAGGTACGAGACGAGGCGCTGAGCAGCTTCCCGCTGTCTCACGGCTTGGATGGGTGCTTCCTCTCACCGTCGCGGCGATCTCCCCCACCGCACGCCACCAAGCCCACGAGCGATGCCCCGTGAGCCCACGGTGTCAGCGGGCTTCTACCAGGGCACCAGCATCAGAACCAAATCACCCATACGAGTGGGCGGCTTGACCTGTGTCCTGTCGCACTGCGTCTGACGTGTGGTGGGCTGCTGACCTGCGCTGTTGCCAGGCTGCTTGAGACCGCCGGTGGCCAGCGCTCTCAAGCGATTTGGCTTTCACGGAAGTCTCGGTCGCGATAGGTGCAGGAGCGTCGCCAAAATCGCCAACGGTATCCGCCAGAGATCGCGTTCTCCATGGTGCTGCGACGTGGAAAGCCCGGGCGGCGGTCCGGCCGGAGCGCCGCGGGCTGGGTGCTCCTGCGCCCTGGTGGGAGTCCTCGATGAGGGCGGCGGTGTCGGAGCCTTCCCCCTGGCGCCCCTGCATCCAGTGCGGGGTGGAGAGGCGCGCTGCGACGGATCGTCCAGCTGACGTGGGGCCGGGAGCGCGACCGTCCGGCCTCGGGCGGAGTCATCAGGGGCAGGAGCGGCTACGGGGCCGAGGTCTCGGTGTACTCAAAGGTGCTCGGGCCTGCCGGGCGTCGCCGCCCGGGGTGCGTATGCCGGACCGCGGGCAGGGGGTCAGTTGCGGCCGGCCATGACGCCGCCGTCGACGTCCCAGACGGCGCCGGTGACCCAGTCGGTCTGGTTGGACAGGAGGAAGACGACGGTGGCGGCGACATCGTCGGGGGTGCCGGTCCGGCCGATCGGGTGGAAGTCGTTGAAACCGTCGAGGGCGGTGCCGACGTCGGACTTGGGGATGAACTCCTCGTAGATCGGGGTGCGGACGACGGCGGGGGCGACGGCGTTGACGCGGATGCCGGCCGAGGCGAGCTCCATCGCGAGGTGCTGGGTGAGGGAGTGCAGTCCGGCCTTGGCCATCGAGTAGGCCGACGACGGGGTGGCGGCGATGGCCTGGTGGGCCCACATGGAGCCGATGTTGACGATGGACCCCTTCGCGCGGCGGTCGATGATGTTGGCGGCGACGGTCTGGGTGAGGAAGAAGAAGGCGCGGTTGATGGCCTGGTAGCGGTCGTAGTCCTCGGCTGTGTGCTCCAGGAAGCTCTTCGGGGCGAAGACACCGGCGGCGTTGACCAGGAGGGTGGCGTCGGCGTGTTCCTCGGTCAGGGTGACGCGCAGGCGGTCGACGGCGGCCGGGTCGGCCAGGTCGGCCGCGAGCCCGACGGCCCTGCCGTGGGTGGACAGGGCGGCCGCCGCCTCGTCGGCGCCTGCCTGGCTGCGGCCGGTGACGACGGCAGTTCCGCCGGCGTCGAGGACGTGACGGGCGACGGCGTAGCCCATGCCGCTGGTGCCGCCGATGACGATGACCTTCTGGCCGGTGAAGTCGAGGGTGGTCGTGCTGGACATGTGGTGCTCCTGTTAGGGGTGAGTTGCCCGGACGGTGTGGGGGCGTGTCCGGTGGTCTATGGGGTCAGGCGTAGGGGTTGCAGACGAGGTGTCCGTTGGTTCACTAGCTGCCGCACGACCCCTTGGGCTTCTTCGCAGCGCACATTCGGGTCATCGAATTGACGCCTGCGTCGCCGCTGTCGGCCGTGCCACGGAAGTCCCGCTACTGCGACTGGGATGTCAGATGGTCAGTGCAACCAGAAAGCGCGAGACCATGTTGTAGGCCGCGACTGTAGCGACCGCTTCCACCGTTTGATTTTCACGGAACAGACGCTTCACCTCGTCGATGACGGAGGAATCAACCTCAACCTGGTTCGTGGACTGATCGGTCAGGGCGATCAGGGCGCGCTCCTCTTCGTTGAAGAGGTCACTTGCCCCGCCTTCAGCCTTGAGAGCCTGACACTTTTCTTCCGTACCGCCCGCCTGCAGGTACGCCGGGTAATGAACTCCCCATTCGAATTCCGCGCGGTTCAGTACGGCCACTCGCAGCATGATCAGTTCGCGATATTCCAGCGCCAGGTCGAACTGGGCGCGAACCCGACCCAGCAACTCGTTCCAGCCTGTGGCGAGCGGGAAACTCTTCAGCAAGACACGGTCGAAGCCGATCAGTTCGCTGTTGGGTCGACGGGCTTTCATGGCTGCAAGAATTCGGGCGGGGCGAGGGAAGGCTGCCGTTTTGCCATGGGGTGACTCGCACATCACTCATATTGCATTCCTTCACCGTGCATCGACTTATGGGGAATCAGGTCGTGCTGGTAATGAATTTCTGCCTTCGGGTGTGCGCCCGGACGAAGGAAAGGGAGAGGTGCCCGATGGCGAGGGAGGTCAGGTGTAGGGGTTGCAGACGAGGTAGCCGTCGACGCGGCCGAGCCAGTCCGATTCGGGGTCCGGCGGGAGCGCGTGGCCGAGGTTGTCGGCACGGACCTCGCTGATCCACTGGTCGTGCTGGTACTCGTGGTTGATGAGGGCGAGCAGCAAGTGGTTCGCGACGATGGCCAGTTGGGCGGGGGCGCCGACTCCGCCGGCGGCGATGTCGCCGATGCGGGCGTGGACGCGTTCGGCGACAGTGTCGCGGAACGCGGTGAGCCGTTCGACGGTCGGCAGTGCGCCGCGGAACTTCTCCGGGTTCGCCGAGTCCATGAGCCCGTCCAGTTCCGGGTCGGGGCTGGGCTCGGCCGCGGTGAGGTTGCGGATCATGAAGTGGGCGACGTGGGCCTGGTGGCCGAGGTGCCAGCCGATGGCGCTGGAGTTCTCGTGTGGACGCCAGGTCACCTCGTCCGGACTGAGGTCCCGCCACAGCTCGTCGGCGTAGGCGCGGGCCCGGTCGTACTCGCGAAGCAGCGCGTTGATCTCGTGCATGGCGGCGCCGGCCGGTTCAGACGGTGTCGTAGAGGCGGACCTCGGGTGCCGCCTCCAGCAAGAGGGACAGGCCTCCGACCACATCACGGGTGAAGAGGTCGCTCGCCAGGTACGCCTTGGCGTCGGCCACGGTCTGGAAGCCGTGAAGGACCTCAGCGCACATGAGTACGGCCCCGACCGATTCACCTGGTCAGGGGCCGTTCATCTGCGGTGGTGTGTGATTTGAAACCACGGTGACTCGCGCCACGACGGTTTCAGAATCGCTGAAGGCCTGACTCGGCCATCGAGACTCCACCAACCCATGCCTGCGGCCGTCGGGTGCCAGGACATCCTCGCCATACGACCACTGATGGCCTATGTTGAACATGTTCAAATGCTGCGGGGTGCGAGTCGCACAAAGGAGTGCTGATGACCATGACCCACGCGACGGCCGGCCCTGGCATGCACCGGGTGCTGGTTCGGATGGGGCGGTGCGTCCTGTCGTACGTCCTGCTGGACATGGCCGTCTGGACCGTCATCGCGCTGGTGGTCCCGGACTCGTCCTTCCTCGCCAGCATGCGGGTCGGCCTGCTGATGCTGGCCTTCACCGGCATTCCCACCGTGCTCCTGGCGATCGTGGCCGGGTTGGCCCACCAGCACATGGAGGTCACCCGCTTCAGGTGCCTGCTGGCCTTCCCCATGGTGCTCTTTGCGTTTCCGCTCATCGGGGCGGCCATGGCCGAGCCGCTGGTGCTCCAGGTGATGGCCCAGGTGGCCTTCGCCGTGTGGCTGATGCCTGCGCCGCTCGTCCCGGAGAACTGGGTGGGCTTGCCCGAGTAACGGGGCGCGCAACCGACGAGACATCTTCAGAAGCGTTGAGTCGTGGTGCCCTGAGTGCCCGATCAGACAATGAGTGGCGGGGGCAAAGTGACCTTCCCCTCGTAGCGTAGAGGCCGTGACTGCAGGGGAAGTTGGGGGTCATGGGAGAGAAGCGACGGAAGTTCGACGCGGAGTTCCGTGAGG
>NZ_JBLVKW010000153.1:0-8308 GCF_048270745.1 Streptomyces sp. NPDC056231
GGCGCCCTGAACGTCCTACGGGCCGGGCTGGTCCGTCGCGAAGCCCAACCGGCATAGCGAGAAGCCCCCTCGTTTACGAGGGGGAGGAGTCACGGAATCCTGCGATGCCCCGTCGGGCTGCGGGTGGAGCCATGGTGGCGGGCGGGACAACGTGCCGTCATCGTGCGAACGGCACTGTGTTGCGGCGGCCGGGAGTGCGGCTGGGACAACGAGGGAGAGGACGTGCCGGGCGCCACAGGTGACGCTCACGCAGGCCGTCAGGCCTGGTGATCCTCCCTGGTGCGCGCGCCGCTCTTTGTGCCGTAGCGGAGGGCCATGAGTTGAAGGAGCAGTGCGGAACGGACGTCTGGGCTGTCCAGCTGCAGCTCCACGACGTCCCGCAGGCGACGCATCCGGTGGCGGAGCGTGTTCGGGTGGATGTGCAGCCGGGCGGCGGCGGCCTTGGGTCGCCCATTTCCTCCAGCCAGGCTTCCAGAGTCGGCACGTAGCTGGTGCGGCACTCGTGGTCGCGGTTCACGAGATGTCGCAGAGGCCCGATGTCCGCGGTCCCGGCGGTCGAGGCAGCTAGGGCGACCCGGCGGAGGACCACCTTGGCCCACACCTCGTCGTGGACGGCCGGGGAGTTCGTGATCAGCCCGGACATGAGCAGTCCGAGCGTGTCGTCGGCTTGTGCCCGGGAGGCGGCAAGCTCTGGAACGGAGGCAGCGAGCCCGCCCACGGCGACGAGTTGCGTAGCCCGGCCGGTGGTCTTGCCGAGCTCGTGCAGCCACTCGGACTGGCGTCGCGAAGCAGCGGTCACTGGCTCGGCATCCACGATGCCGTAGACCACGCCGCCGATCACGGCTGCTGGTGAGCGCAGACGTGAGCCGGGGAACCGGGACAGTCGTTCCTGCACTGCGAGGCGTTGCGTCTCGGCCTCGTCGGCATCAGCGCAGCGCACGCCCACGGCGATCACCCGCCAGGGTCCGGCCGACAGCCCGAGGAGGCGTGCCGCGTCCACGGCACCCGCCTTCCCGTGCAGCACTCTCGCCACCATGTCCGTCAGTACGAGGCGCTCCCGGTCAGCCTCTGCACGACGACGGAGCAGGTGCAGGGCCACGGCGTCCGCGGCGGCTGCGAATGCCACGGCGCGCTCGGCCGGGACCGGGCCCGGCACGATTGCCCATTTCGAGCCGAGGACGTCCCCTCCTGCGTGCACAGGCACCACGAGTCGGGGCTTGGTTCCCTCGACGACTGCAGGAACGTAGATGGGCCTCTTGTCCTGGGCGATCTTGCGGAAGACGCCGTGCCGCCGGTAGTGCGCGTTCACCTCGTCGGGAACGTGACGGCCCATGATGGTCGCCACGCGTGCCTCGTCGTCGCGCTCTTGCTGAGTGGAGTAGGCGAGTACGCGCGAGCTCCGGTCCACGATGGTGACGGGAGCGTCGATGATGCCGGCGATCGCATCGGCCAGGTGGAACAAGTCCGCGGCTTCAGCCACTCCAAGGCCCGCGACTGACTCCGCGAGCCTGTCACTGTGGAGCGCTGCGCGTAGCAGCGAGACGACCTGGGCCCACCCTGCCTGATGCGCGACCTGTATGAGTGCGACTCCTGCGGCCGTCGCCGCCGTGGTCACCTCTGCATCCACGGCTGCGGGTGCCTTGAGCAGCAGTGCGGCGGCGGACTGCCGGGCGCACAGTGACAACAGCCCGAGGGCCGCTTCTCGGTCGATCAGGTTCACGCCAAGGACCACGTCACCCCTGCCCAACTCAAGCTCGCCGTCCGGTTCGGCGATCACCACTTCACCCAACGCGACCGGAGCCCTGCCGGGAGCGGACACCTCTGACAGCACGGACGGCCCTACGGCATCGAGAAGTCCTTGAAGAGTGATCATGAGCTTCCACCTGCTCGCGTTATCCGGTCCAACCATCGTGCATCACCGTCGGGCGCCAGCATCCGAAAGCCTGGGTTGGCGGCTGCCGAAGTCAGCGAAGAAGGCTCCGCGTCCACCGGCTCCGTGCGAGGCGGATGCTCGCCGCCGCACTGAAAGCGGAAGTCGACCAGTACGTAGCCGAGTTGGTCGCTGAGCGGGACAAACGGGGCCGCCGCCTGGTCGTGCGCAACGGCCACCACCGCCCCCGGATCGTGACCACCCGGGCCGGCCCGGTCGAGGTCCGCGCCCCGCGGGTGAACGACAAGCGCGTCGACGAGGCCACGGGCGAGCGCAAGCGCTTCTCCTCGGCGATCCTGCCACCGTGGTGCCGCAAGTCGCCGAAAGGATTACCGGGCATGAGCTGCCTCTGTTCTTCTCGCCGACTCGCTGAGCGCTGTGGCGATCGATGATCGGTGGAAGTCGGTGCGCCAGACGTCGATCACATCACCGTGGTCGTTGGTGATGAGGTACTCGGGCCACCGGTCGAATACCGAGCACGGGTGCGAGATCCCGAACTCGACGACATCCGTCACCTCAAGATTCCATGCGTCGGAGAGCACGGTGTGGTGGTCGTACAGCGCGCGCACACGTCCGCGGACATCGGACTTGTTCTGTCCGGCCGCCGTGCTGGCGGACAGAAGGATCGGCGTCTCGGTGTCGTAGGGGAGGTCGCGCTTCCCGGCTCCGACCACGGCGGTGCCGTCCTCGGCGGCGGACACGACGACCGCGCGCACGGCCAGGGCTGGGGCGAGGCCGGGAATCGGGCTCACGCGGGCGTAGATGCCGTGATCGTGCGTGACATAGCAACCGGACCTGAGCAACCGGATTGTGCCCGGAACGTCGTCGTCCGTCGGGAGGAAGTCGACGACACGGTCAGGAAAGGCCGATCCGCCCATCGAGTACACGGGGCGGTCGGTCTCGAAGAGTCCGGCGACGTCGAGGTAGACGTCGCGGACCCGGCGGCAGTGTTCGTCAACGGCCGCAAGCGTTTCGTCGGTCCTTGTGTTCGGGGCGACGCCTTCGTACCCGGCGACTCCCACGAGCCGGAGTCCGGGGGCCGCTCGGACGAGCTCTGCTGTGCGGCGGGCCTGCTCCGGGTCGCGGATACCGGTGCGGCCACCCGGGGTGCCGATGTCCAAAAGCACCTCGAGAACGGGACCGTGCGCGCCGAACACCTGTTTCGCTGCGGCGATCCCGGCTGCGGAGTCGACGAAGCACCGGATCTTCCGTTCCGGCTCGGCGGCGAGCCAGGCCCGAAGCCGCGCCAGTCCGAATGGATCGACGATCTGGTTCGCGATGAGGATGGTGTTGTGTCCCCAGCCGAGCACGGTCGCGACCTGGTCGACGGTGGCAACGGTGACGCCGACGGCGCCGGCCGCGATCTGTCGTTCGATGATCGGAGCGGACATCGTCGTCTTGACGTGGGGAGCAAGCGCGACGTCATGGGTCTTGCACCAGTCGGCCATGACGCGGATGTTGTGATCGAGGGCGGCGGCGTCGAGACGCAGCTGGGGGTATGCGGCGGGAATCACGGTTGTTCCTTCAGGTGGCTGCTCGGCAGGGCGTCAGCGCAAGTGGATGGACTCAGGGCTCACAGCGCGCTCGGTGCCCCGGCCGGGACGTGCTCCTTGCGGGCGGCGTTTCGTGACGACATTCGGTAGCTGCCGACGAGAACCGCTGCCCAGACCGGCAGGGCGTACAAGGCGATGCGCTGACCCTCGTCGAACGCGAGGAGAATCGTCAGAGCTGCCAGGAAGGCGAGGGTGGCCCAGCACAGGACCTTGGCGTAAGGGAGCCGGAACGTACTCGCGGGTGCCTCACCGCGTTCGACGCGATGGCGGTAGACGAGGTGGCAGACGACGATGACACCCCAGCTCCAGATTCCTCCGAGGGTGGCGACCGACGAGATGTACGAGAACGCCTTCTCCGGGACGATCGCGTTGACCGCGACGCCGACGAGCATCAGAGTGCCGGAGGCGATGATGGCGGCCGCAGGTACGTGACCACGGCTGGTCTTCTCGAACACCTTGGGTGCGAGCCCGTCCTCGGCGAGCTTCTTGAGCAGGCGTCCGTTGCTGTACAGCCCGGCACTGCACGCCGACAGGGCGGAGGCGAGGACGACGAAGTTCATGATGCCGGCGGCCGCGGGAAGGCCAATGTGCGAGAAGCTCTTGACGAAGGGGCTCTCGTCCGCGCTGAACTGATCCCAAGGGAACAGTGACATCAGCACGATCAGGGTGCCGACGTAGAAGATCCCGATACGCCAGGGCACGGAGTTGATCGCCTTCGGTATCACGGACTCCCGGTCCTTGGTCTCGGCTGCGGTCATCCCGATGAGTTCGACGCCCTGGTAGGAGAAGACCACGATCTGGAAGGCCAGAAGGACCGCGAGCAGCCCGTGCGGGGCGACGCCTCCGTGACTCCAGAGGTTCTCGATCCCGCCTGCCTGGCCGGCTCTGCCGACGTTGAAGGCCAGTGCGAAGATGCCGCCACCGATGAGGGCGAGGATGGTGACGACCTTGATCGATGCGAACCAGAATTCAGCCTCCCCGAAGAATCCGACCTTGGCCAGGTTCAATCCGACGAGTGCGAGCAGCGCGATCAGTGCCGTGAGATATTGCGGCATCGACGGGAACCAGAACTTGACGAAGACCCCGGCTGCGGTGAGCTCGGCCATCCCGATGATGGTCCAGGTGATCCAGTAACCCCAGCCGGTGACGAAACCGTATGCAGGGCCCAAGAACTCGCGCGCGTACTCGGCGAAGCTCCCCGCGACGGGCCGGTACATCAGCAGCTCGCCGAGGGCACGCATGATGATGAAGATGAAGACGCCGGTGACCGCGTAGACGCCGATCACGGCCGGCCCGGCATAGGAGATGCCTTTCCCGGATCCGAGGAAGAGCCCGACTCCGATGGCGCCACCGATCGCGATCATACGGATGTGTCGCTTGTTGAGTCCTTGCGCGAGGCCGTCCTCGTGCGCCCCCTCGGGGGAGCTGCCGACTGTCATGATGTGTCCTTGTTCGATGGCAGTGTTTGGGTATAGGCGTTTTGTATTGGCGAGGGCGGTCGTGGCAGAAACGTGCCGGGCGTCGCTCGGCCGGGTCCGGCTGGGGGGCCGGGGGTCAGGCAACCTCGACGATGAGTTCGACTTCGACGGGGGCGTTCAGTGGCAGTTCGGCGACGCCGACGGCCGAGCGAGCGTGTGTACCGGCATCGCCGAAAACGCTCGCGAGCAGATTCGAGGCGCCGTTGACGACGTCGGGCTGGCCGACGAAGTCGTCGGCGGAAGCGACGAACCCGGTCACCTTCACGACCCGTACGACCGAGTCGAGGCCGACGAGGGCATCGATCGCAGCAAGTGCATTCAGAGTGCAGATTTCCGCTGCTCTCGACGCGTCCGTCACCGAAACCTGTCGGCCGACCTTTCCCGGTCGTTCGATCGATCCCCGCACCAACGGCAACTGGCCAGAGGTGTAGACCAGATCACCGGTCCGCACCGCCGGAACATAGGCGCCGATCGGCGTGGCCGTCGACGGCAGTTCGAACCCGAGCTCGGCGAGGTTTTCCGCCCATGACGACATGGACGATGCGGAAACAGCGCACCGTGCGTCATCGGATGCACCGGTGGTGGATGGTGTCGCGAACATGTGAACACTCCCTGCTTTCGGGGTGGGGCGTCGATGTGCAACAGCGTGCTGTGCGTCACCACGACGTGCATCGTGCGGCCCGCACCAATATCGACCGAGGTGTGGTGCGGATTCACGAACGACGTACCGTTGGGTGCAGCAGGAAGCAAACGAAGGGTGCCGATCATGACCAGCCCTGGAGCCAGGCTCGACAACGTCGTGAGCAACCTCGCCGGCACCCTGCTGGAGGTTCTTGCGGGGACCGTCGACGGAACGACGTTGATTACCGACGTCGTCGTCGACGATCCGCGGGAACAGGTACCGGTTCGCCCCGGGGCCATGCTTCTGTGCACCGCCGCCGACGCCCGAGATCTGCCGGCCCTGCTCGATCGTGCGGTCACACGCCAGGCGCCCGCCCTCGTGGTACGTGCGCCGCTGGATCTCGAGCCGGAGCTACGTGCTCGCATCGAACGCAGCGGTGTGGTCTTGCTCGGCCTCGCCGGCGGAGCAACGTGGGCACAGTTGGTCGTCCTGCTCCGCTCGCTGCTCTCCAGCAGTGCGAGCGGCGAGGAACTGCTCGCCGGAATGCCCGCGGAAGACTCGTTCGCCCTGGCCAACGCGATCGGATCACTGCTCGACGCGCCGATCACCATCGAAGATCGCGACTCACAGATTCTGGCGTTCTCCGATCGCCAGAGCGAGGCTGGTCAAACACGGATCGAGACGATTCTCGGACGTGTCGTCCCCCAGCAGGCCCGCCTCGCGCAGGAACGAGCGGGCGTCTTTAAACGGCTCTACGCCGGCGAGAAACCGATCTTCATCGACACACCGCAGATCGAAGGGGTGCCAGGTCTTCCGCGCGTGGCGATAGCCGTACGAGCAGGTGACCAAGTGCTCGGCTCGATCTGGGCGGCTGTCCCTGGGCCCCTGAGCGACGAGAAGGAGCAAGTACTTGTCGATGCTGCGAAAGTCGTTGCGCTGCATCTGCTGCGGCACCGTATCGGTGTAGACATCGACCGGCAGGTTCGCGCGGACCTCATCACAAGCGCATTGACGGGAGGCGCCCCGGCGTCGGGCGCGATCGAGCGTCTTGGACTGGGGCACCGGACCGTGACGGTGCTCGGCCTGTCCCTTCCGAATGGGAACTCGGCCGACACTGCTGTCTCCGGGTATACGCGACGGCAGACCTTGGAACGGATCACCGACTCCTTCGCATTTCACCTGTCGGTTGCGGCACCCGGCGCGGTTGCCGCATTGGTCGGCGATGTGTGTTACGCGATCGTGCCGGCACCGATCCGGAAAGGAAAAGAAAACGTCACGGCCATGGCCCAGCGTGTTTCGAACGATTTCCTCGACCGTGCACGGGACAGACCTGGAGGAGTGGCGATCGGCATCGGTCGAGGCGGCTTGTCATCCGATCCGGCCGACCTGGCTCGCTCGCGGCACGATGCGGACAGAACCCTACGTGTCCTGCGCCAGGAACCATCCGGCCGAGTCGCGATGTTCGCCGACGTCCAACTCGACGCACTCTTGCTGGAGATCGGTGACCAACTGCACAATGAGGGCGGGCTGCTGGACGGCCCCATCGCCCGGCTGCATCACCACGATCGAGAACACGGAACCACGATGACGGAAACCGTGGCCCAATGGCTCGACCACCTCGGCAACACCCTGAACGCATCTGCGGCCATGGACGTACACCCCAACACATTCCGATACCGCCTTCGGCGAGCGGCAGAAATCGCGCAACTGAACCTGAACGATCCCGACGAACGCTTTGCGGCGATGCTCGAGTTCCGGCTTACTGATCATTTCAGAATGAGTGTGCGTGAGGGGCTTGGCAGTTGGGCGTGAGGGCGGCAGAGTTCTGCAGGTGCCGGATGATCTTGTGCCTGATGACCTGTGGGAGCGGGTAGCCCCGCTGCTTCCTTCCCGCCCACCGCGGCGCCGACGGTATCCGGGTCGGTTGCCGGTGGACGACCGAGCTGCCCTGCGTGGGATCGTTTACGTGCTGTGCAAGGGCGTGAGCTGGGCGGATGTCCCTGCGGAGAGGATCGGCTGCAGCGGGGTGACCGCTTGGCGGCGGTTGAGGGACTGGACCGAGGCCGGTGTCTGGCCTCGTCTGCACGAGGTCCTTCTGGCGGAGTTGCGGGCGGCCGGTCTGGACATGGATGACGTGGCAGTGGACGGCTCGCATGTCAGGGCTCTCAAAGGGGGGCTCACACCGGACCTTCGCCGGTCGACCGCGCGTTGCCGGAGTACCCGTCGTGGCTACCGCGCTGACCGTTACCGAACCCGGCCGACTGCTCATTGGCACCACCGACGGGCGACTCCTGGACTGCTCGACCGTCTAGGAAGTGCCAATGCTGTGCAGGCACGCTGCGAGCCTTACCGACCAGAGCAGCCCGGCACGTTGTCGATCGAGGGAACGGAATGACGTTGTGGAGGCCGGCCCTGCTGATGCTGCCTTCCCCTGCGTGAGAACGGCGCTGGCGAGGGTCGGGCGAGTGACCAAGTCTCGGAGCTCTTGGATCTCGGTTCTCTGCTCAGCGACGGTCTTTTTGAGTTTGGTGACGGTTTCCCTGAGTCGTGTCTCCGTTTCCGGGGTCTGCTGGGTCTCGTTGCGGACACATTCGTAGAACTCGTTCTTCAGGTCGAGGTGCCGTTTGAGGAGGGGGCTTCCCCCTGGATCGTGGACATCGATTCCTATGCGGCCGTGGTCAGCGTAATGGATCTCTGTTCGTAGGCGATCGGACTGATCTGGCCG
>NZ_JBLVKW010000154.1:0-7827 GCF_048270745.1 Streptomyces sp. NPDC056231
TGCGGAGGTCTCAATGAACCCGGTTCGCCGCAGGCGTCGCAGCCTCGTACTCGAACAGCCCGCTGTCGCGACAACAGCTCTGTGTGGGCTGCTGAGAACGAATTAGGCTTCGTGGATGTCGTCGCGTATCTCCCAGCAGATCCGCAGCCGGCGGAACCAGTGCAGGTGGGCGAACGCGCGCTCCACGACCCAGCGTTGGGTGCCCAGGCCGGACCCTGCGGGTGCCGACAAATCATCCGGCCAGGTCAGGGGCTTGAGCGTCACTGGCAGGCATTCTGCTCGCGCGCCACTCGCGCTCGTGCTGTTCACCCGGATGGCCGTCGGCGGCATCATGATCTGTCGTGCTGCTGCGCCTGGCCTACCTCGCCGTGACCAACACCTTCGCGCTCCTGCGCCTGCTGCCGATGAGCGAGCGGGACAAAGACATCGAGATCCTCGCGCTGCGGCACCAGCTGCTGGTCCTGCAGAGCCAGGTCGGCCAGCCCAGGTTCACCGACACCGACCGCGCGGTCCTCGTCGGCCTGCTCCACCACCTCCCCATGGACAAGCTGCGGCACCTTCTGTTGCTGGTACGCCCGGACACGATCGTGCGATGGCATCGCGACCTGCTCAAACAGCGCCATGCCGTCACGTGTGCACCGAGGCGGCGGCGGGGGCGCCCGCACAGTCCGCTCGATCCGCAGCCTGGTTTTGCGCCTGGCACGTGAGAACAGCTCCTGGGGTACCGGCGCATCCACGGTGAGCTCGCGGCGCTCGGTATCAAGGTCGCCGCCTCCACCGTCTGGGAGATCCTCAAGGAGCACGGCATCCCGCCCGCCCCCGGACGCGAAGGCACGACCTGGGCCGACTTCCTGCGCAGCCAGGCCGACGCGCTCCTCGCCTGCGACTTCTTCGAGACCCGCACCCTGGCCGGGGCACGCCTGTACGTTTTCGCCGTCATCGAGCACACCACCCGCAGGATCCGGATCCTGGGCGCCACCGCACACCCCACCGCGGACTGGGTGGTACAGGTCGGACGCAATCTCGCCATGGATCTTAAGGACGCGGGCAGCCAGGCCAGGTTCTTGATCCGCGACCGGGACTCGAAGTTCACACAGGCCTTCGACGCCGTGCTCGCCGACGCCGGGCTGGAGGTCGTCACCAGCGGTGTCCGGATGCCCCGAATGAACTCCATCATGGAGCGCTGGATACAGACCTGCCGCAGGGAGCTGCTGGACCGCACCTTGACCTGGAACCAAAGCCACCTCCTGCACATGCTCCAAGAGTTCGAATCGTTCGACAACGGGCATCGGCCGCACCGGGCCCCCGGCCAAGCCGCCCCGCTACGCCCGCTACCTGAACCGATCACCGAACCAGGACAGATCGCGCATCTGGAGGTCCACCGACGAGACCGGCTCGGCGGAAACCTTCGCGAGTACCAACATGCCGCCTGAGCAGGGCGGATGATTAATCGGCACCCGCAAAGTTCTCGACCTCGGTGGTGGTGGTCAGGGAGCCGCCGACAAAGATGCTGCTGCCGAACAGCACGGGCCCCAGCTGGGCACGGGCCGTGTAGAGGGCGGCGGTGTATCCGGCGGGGCCGGAGCCGATGATGACGACGTCGCGTATCTCGCTCACGCCGTGGCCTCCGGAGCGATCTCCTTGATCAGGCCCTCGACGAGGGTCTTGATCTCGTCGCGGATCGGGCGGACGGCTTCGACGCCTTGGCCTGCCGGGTCGTCGAGCTGCCAGTCGAGGTAGCGCTTGCCGGGGAAGACGGGGCAGGTGTCGCCGCAGCCCATCGTGATGCAGACGTCCGACTCCTTGACCGCGTCGATGGTGAGGATTTTCGGGGTCTCGGCGGAGATGTCGATACCGACCTCGGCCATGGCCGCCACGGCGGCCGGGTTGACGGCGTCGCCCGGGTTGGAGCCGGCGGAGCGGACCTCGACGCGGTCGCTGGCCAGGTGTGTCAGCCAGGCGGCGGCCATCTGCGAGCGGCCAGCATTGTGGACGCAGACGAAGAGGACGGAGGGCTTGTCGGACATCGTTTTTCCCTTGGTGAAGTGGATCAGCAGGAGGGGCGGAAAGCGGGAGGGTCAGGCACTCGGGAGGGCAGCCAGCAGATCGGTGATACGGGCGTCGGTGTCGTCGCGGATCGTGCGGACGGCGCCGATCGGTGCGCCGTCGGGGTCGGCGACGGACCAGTCCAGGTAGTGCCGGCCCGGGACCACGGGGCAGGCATCGCCGCAGCCCATCGTGATGACGAAGGCGGCGGCCTCGACGACCTCGCTGGTCAGCGGTTTGGGGTAGGCGTCCCCGCCGGACAGGCCCGCTTCCAGGAGGGCCTGCGCGACATGCGGCTCGACTTCCGCGGCCGGGTCGGTCCCTGCGGAGGAGACGATCACGCGCTCGCCCGCCCGGTGGGCCAGGAGGGCAGCGGCTATCTGCGAACGGCCCGCGTTGTGCCCGCACACGAACACCCGCACCGCGCCACCAGGGTCCGGCGTCTGGGTGTGCGCGAGGGCGTCGAGGCGTTCGGCCGTCAGCCGCTCGGCCAGCACCACCAGATGCGTATGCACCCGGGCGTGCTCAGCGAGCCGCCGGTAGGAGTCGGCCAGCAGCTGCTGCACGGTCTCCACGGAGAAGTGGCCCCGGTGGCGGGTGGCGAGGCGCGCGGCCCCGGCGCTGAGCCGTTCATCCGGCCAGGCGGGTGGTGGTGACGTGGACATGGGAACCCCTTCGACGGGCCCAACAGTTCAGCTCGGACTGGTGTCAGCGCCGAATGATGTGACAGTATCAGTCCATGATGACGTCAGTCGACACTGATCTGATCCGGGTTCTGGCCGACCCGCTCAGGCTCAAGATCGTGACCCTGCTCGCCCGCGAGACCCTGTGCACCACGCACCTGGTCGAGGAGACCGGCGCCAAGCAGACCAACCTCTCCAACCACATGAAGGTCCTGCGCGAGGCCGGTGTGGTGGAGACCGAGCCCTGCGGCCGCTTCACCTACTACAAGCTGCGCCCCGAGGTCCTGGCCGGGCTTTCGGAGCAGTTTGCCGCGCTTGCCGAATCCGCCCGTACAGCCACCGAGAACAAGAGGGCCTGCCCGTGACGACCGAGCGCACCACCACGGCCCCCGCTGCCGCCCAGGCCGCAGGCGGGGACGACTCGATCGTCAAGAAGCTCTCCACTCTCGACCGCTATCTCGCGGTGTGGATCCTGCTCGCCATGGCCGTCGGCCTGGGCCTGGGGCGTCTCATCCCTGGGATGAACGACGCGCTGGCGAAGATCGAGATCGGCGGGATCTCGCTGCCGATCGCGCTCGGCCTGCTCGTGATGATGTACCCGGTCCTGGCCAAGGTCCGCTACGACAGGCTCGACACCGTCACCGGCGACCGCAAGCTGATGGCCTCCTCGCTGGTCATCAACTGGATCGTCGGCCCGGCGGTCATGGTCGCGCTCGCGTGGATCTTCCTGCCCGACCTGCCCGAGTACCGCACCGGCCTGATCATCGTCGGCCTCGCCCGGTGCATCGCCATGGTCATCATCTGGAACGACCTCGCCTGCGGCGACCGCGAAGCCGCCGCCGTCCTCGTCGCCCTCAACAGCGTCTTTCAGGTCATCGCGTTCGGCCTGCTCGGCTGGTTCTACCTCGACCTGCTGCCCCGGTGGCTGAACCTCGGCAACGGCCAGGGCCTGGACGTCTCCGTCTGGCACATCGCCCTCAACGTCATCATCTTCCTCGGCATCCCGCTGCTGGCAGGCTTCCTCACCCGCCGCATCGGCGAGCAGAAGATGGGCCGCGAGAACTACGAGGCGAAGTTCCTGCCGAAGATCGGCCCCTGGGCCCTGTACGGGCTGCTCTTCACGATCGTCATCCTGTTCGCTCTCCAGGGGAAGACGATTACCTCGCAGCCCCTGGACGTGGTCCGGATCGCGCTGCCGCTGCTCGTCTACTTCGCGATCATGTTCTTCGGCACCTTCCTGCTCGGCAAGGCCCTCGGACTCGCCTACGACCGCACGGCGACGCTGGCGTTCACCGCGGCGGGCAACAACTTCGAACTCGCCATCGCCGTCGCCATCGCCACCTTCGGCGTCACGTCCGGCCAGGCCCTGTCCGGAGTCGTCGGCCCGCTCATCGAGGTGCCCGTCCTGATCGGACTCGTGTACGTCGCCCTGGCCTGGCGCAAGAAGTTCACGCCCGCAGCACTTACCACCCCGGGAAGGGACAGCTGATGCACTGCCTCGACTGCCGCACCGCGGGAACGAACAGCCCCACCGTCGGCGTCTGCCAGGGCTGCGGAGCCGGAGTCTGCGCGACGCATGCCCGCATCGCGCCCCGGAGCGTGCGTCGGGACAGCCTGATCGGCATCCCCGGTGAGGCCGAGGCGCGGACGGTGCTGTGCCCGGTGTGTGCCGCAGCCGAGGCACCGGCCGCAGCGGTTCTGGCCCCGTGACCGGCGTGGTGGACGTGGTGGTGATCGGCGGCGGGCAGGCAGGGCTCGCCGCCGGGTACTACCTGCGCCGCAACAAGCTGGACTTCGTCATCCTCGACGCGCAGAGCGCGCCCGGCGGGGCCTGGCAGCACACCTGGGACTCGCTGCACCTGTTCTCCCCGGCCGCGTTCTCCTCACTGCCCGGCCGCCTGATGCCCGCACAGCCCGGCGAGGAGTACCCGGACGCCGGGCACGTGGTGAAGTACCTGGCCGACTACGAAGAGCGCTACGGCCTGCCCGTCCACCGCCCGGTCCGCGTCCGAGCGGTGCGCCGGGACGGTGATCGGCTGCGGGTGGAGACGGACACCGGCGCCTGGTCGGCGCGGGCGGTCGTCTCGGCGACCGGCACCTGGTGGCGCCCCTTCCTCCCAGCCGTCCCCGGTCGGGAGGTATTCACCGGCCGCCAGCTCCACACCACCGGCTACCGCCGCCCGTCCGACTTCGCCGGACAGCAAGTGGTCGTGGTCGGCGGAGGGAACTCCGGCTCACAGATCGCCGCCGACCTCGCCACCCACGACGGCATCGACCTGACCTGGGTCACCCAGCGCCCGCCCCGCTTCCTCGCCGACGACATCGACGGACGCGCCCTCTTCGACGCCGCCACCGCCCGCCGCCGCGCCCTCGACGAGGGCCGCACCGACACCGGCGGCGTCGCCTCCCTGGGCGACATCGTCGCCGTCCCACCGGTCCGCGCAGCGAGGGACACGGGGCTGCTGAAGGCCCAGCCGATGTTTGAGCGCCTCAATGCCGACGGCATCCGATGGAGCGACGGCACGACCGCCCGGGCGGACACGGTGATCTGGTGCACCGGCTTCCGCCCCGCCCTCTCCCACCTCGCCCCGCTGGGCCTGCGCGCAACTCGCGGCCACATCGCCACCGACAACACCCGCGCGGTCGGCGAGCCGCGGCTGCACCTGCTCGGCTGCGGCGACTGGACAGGGCCGGCCTCCGCCACCCTCATCGGCGTGGGACGCCCCGCACGCGACGCCGTCCAGCAGATCACCGAGCTACTGGCCTGAGTGCCTGCGGCACCCTGGAGGCAAGCGGGCCGGATCCGGCACTAGTCCGCGCGGCGTTGCTCGGACGCCGGGCTTCGTGCGACTGGCCTGCGGCCAGGCCAGTGCTGGCCTTGCCCGAAGGCCATCACCCGAGCTCACCAGCCTGCTTGCCCCGGCAACAGCAGAGGCAAAAGGCATCACGGCTTCAGGGTGACTCCGGCCCCGCGCAGGAGTGCGGCGAGGTCGTCGGGGATGGGCATGGGAGTGGTCAGCCCGTCCCGGGTACGACCGGTGTTGCCGTCGGGGTACTTCCCCGCCGCCGAGCCGGGGCCGGCCACCGCCAGTCGCACGAGCTGGCCGAGGACTTCCCTCAGGTCCCGGTCACGTACGGCGAGGCGGAGCATCACCGCGTGGGTGCGGGTGTGGGCCGTCGGCCAGGGCTGGGAGAGGACGTGAGCCCGCCCTGCGGCCCGCCACCTCTCCTGCATCGGCCCCGGCACGCGGGCGGCGGCCATCTCGGCGGTGAACGCTGCGCGCATCGGCTGGGACATCGGGGCGCGGCGAGGCATGACAGAGCTCCAATAGTTCAGGATGTCCTGGATTCAAGCATCCGTGTATCGTTCTGTCCATGCTGACCCTCGCTACCGAGCTTGACGTCCTGACCCGGTTCGGCCGGGCGCTGGCCGACCCGATCCGCTGCCGGTTGCTGCTCGTCCTGTGTGAGGCTCCCGGCTATCCGTCCGACCTCGCTGAGGCGCTGGGCATCTCCCGCACCCGGCTGTCGAACCATCTGGCATGCCTGCGCGACTGCGGCCTGGTCGTGGCCGTACCTGAGGGCCGCCGCACCCGCTACGAGTTGGCCGACGAGCGTCTGGGGCACGCGCTGGACGACCTGCGCACCGCGGTCCTCGCGGTCGAGGCGGACAAGACCTGTGCGGACGCCGCGGAGAAGGGCTGCTGCTGACCATGACCGCCGAGATATCCCTGGGCCCCGCCCCTGACCGCCGTGACGTACTGGCTCGCCGGATACGCCTGTTGGTCGCCGCGACCATCACGTACAACCTCATTGAGGCCATCGTCGCGATCACCGCCGGGACGATGGCCTCCTCCACTGCGTTGGTCGGCTTCGGCCTTGACTCGGTCATCGAGGTGTCCTCCGCCGCGGCGGTCGCCTGGCAGTTCTCTGCCCGCGATCACGCCGTGCGCGAGGCCAGGGAGAAGACCACCCTGCGGATCATTGCGGTGTCGTTCTTCGCGCTTGCCGCGTATGTCACCGTCGATGCCGTCCGGGCGCTGGCGGGCACCGGAGAAGCGGAGCGGTCGGTCCCCGGCATCGTCATCGCCGCGCTGTCCCTGGCGATCATGCCGTTCCTGTCCGCGGCCCAGCGCAAGGCCGGACGCGAACTGGGCTCCGCCAGTGCAGTCGCCGACTCCAAGCAGACCCTGCTGTGTACCTACCTCTCCGCCGTCCTCCTGATCGGCTTGGTCCTCAACGCCACGCTCGGCTGGTCCTGGGCCGACCCGATCGCCGCCCTGGTCATCGCCGCCATCGCGGTCAAGGAAGGCCGCGACGCCTGGCAGGGAAAGGGCTGCTGCACGTCACCGGCGGCCACGGTGTCGTCCCCGGGCACCGAGGCGGACACCTGTGGCTGCCTATCCGGCTGCGACTGCTGCTGACCGGTGCGGGGACACGGGCCCGACTGGACATGGACAGCGGTTGCGGCCCCTCAAGGCCGCCCGCGCTCCTCGTCCCTCATCGGCGTGGGGCGCCCCGCCCGCGACGCTGTCCGGCAGATCACCGAGCGGCTGGCCTGAGTGCCTGCGGCATGCTGGACGCATGCGGATCAAGGTCGTGGTCGTGAAGGAATGCCCGAACGGACAACTGGCTGTTGGCCGGTTACGGCAGGCGCTGGAGGCGTCCGGGCTGGACGAGGCCGATGTCGTCACACGGGTGGTCACCGACCAGGCCGAGGTCGAACGCATCGGCTTCACCGGCCCCCCGACCATCCTCATCGACGGTGAAGACCCGTTCGCGGAAGCCGGACGGGCACAGGGGATGACTCGCCGTCTCTACCGCACGCCCGAAGGCTTGGGCGGCGCACCCAGCATCAGCCAGCTGCACCACACGCTCACGACCACCTCCCGCCACTCCTGATCCCGGTTCACCCGGCCACTGCTGTACGCATTCCCTTCAGGACGTGCCCGGCATCCCGGCCCACGCCGCGCAGGGTCTTGGAGGAGAAGCTGCGCTGGAAGTCCATGCCGACGAAGCCGAGACCCGGGACCGCGGTGGAGAGGCCGCCCTCATGCAGTGGCGCGCTGTTGGTGTCCAGGGCGCCCGATCCGGTCAG
>NZ_JBLVKW010000155.1:0-7259 GCF_048270745.1 Streptomyces sp. NPDC056231
GCACGGCCGGACCCTCTTGGTCAGCGCGGATGCGGCCGTCCCACACGTTCCGGTGACGACAAGTACGTCATCACGTCACATACCGCCCTCTCAGATCGGTGGCTTCCTCCGGGGGTCTTCTCCGGCCCTTGCGAGGTATTTCCGCGCGTTGTAGCGACGGCGGGAGTTCCTGATCGTCGCGGTCGGGCCGCGGTGACCGCCGTCGCCGTCACGCCAGGCAACCACACTCCGGACCTCGGGTTTTCCTCAGTACGGAGGGGAAGAGGGCCATACCGTCGGTTGACCTGTTTCCCGGATGGTCTGACAGGCATCGAAACAACGAGGCTGAATGCGTACGGATCCACCGAGTAAATGCGTACGGATCCACCGAGCAAAAAAGGAACCATCTGTGTACAGCTTCAAGCCACTGCGCCGCCGTACCGCCCGCACCGCTGCCGTCGGCGTTCTCGCAGCTGCGGCCTGCGCCACTGTCATGGCCGGCAGCGCCTCAGCCATCGTCAACGGATCAAACTCCACCGAGCACTACCCGTTCATGGCGACCATCCCCGAGTCGGCCCCCACGCTCGGTCTGAACGACGGGACCTGCGGGGCGTCGCTGATCGACAAGCAGTGGGTACTGACGGCGGCCCACTGCGTGAAGGGTGACGGCCTCGAGCTGGACGGCATCGTGCGCGTCGGCAGCGACCACCGCAAGTCCGGCGGCACTGTCCGAAAGATCGACCGGACCTTCGTCCACCCCGGCTACGTGAACGGCGAGGGCAAGACCGCCAACCACAACGACCTCGCGCTGATACGCCTGGACCGCCCAGTCGCTCAGCACCCCATCAAGATTGCCAAGCATGTAGGGTCGCCCGGCACGCCGACCCGGCTCCTGGGCTTCGGCACCACCGTCGACACCGAGCTCAAGTTCCCTGACCGGCTGCAGGAGCTGAACACCCGTAGGGGCGCTGAGTCCGAGTGCGCGCCGGGCTACGCGGGCCCGACCCGGCTGTGCACCATCACCACCGTGCCCAAGGCCATGGCGTGCTTCGGGGACTCCGGCGGGCCGCAGGTCCAGAAGGGCCGGAACGGCCGCTGGGAACTGATCGGCGTCACCTCAGGGCCCGGCGCCCCGAAGGTGCCGTGCTCGCAGGGCCCCGGCCTCTACACCAACGCGCCCGCCTACGCAGGCTGGATCAACAAGACCATGAAGACCAACCCCGCCCTGAAGAACCACCACGCCGTGAAGAACCACCACGCCCTGAAGACTGACAGCGCCCCGAAGACCGACGGCACTCTGAAGACCGACGGCGCCCTGAAGACTGTGGCCATGGGCTCCGACCTTGCCGAGACCGGTACGAACGACAACACTCCGGCAATCGCCGGTATGGCCGCCGCGCTGGTCGCCGCCGGTGGCGGCACCGCCTTCGCAGTACGCCGCCGCAAGACCCGCAGCGCCGCCTAAACGAAACCGCCGCAGCCCAAAAGCGGCCCCCTGGCCAGGGGGCCGCTGCCCATTGCCGCGTCCTGCCCACCCTCATCCGCCCTGTTTGTAAGCACTTGAGTGGCCCCACGGTACGGACGAGTTTTAGGGGGTATGCCGTGAACGCGCACTGTCACGTTGGCTGGCGCGTGGGGTGATCTTGGGGTTGGCCGTGCGGGGAGGGGCCACCGTGGAGAGTGCGCCACCGTTGTACAAGGGGCATCGGTACCCGGCCGAGGTGATCGCGCATTGCGCGTGGCTGTACTTCCGTTTCCCGCTGTCATTCCGCGAGGTCGAGGAAGCTGATGCTCGAGCGCGGCGTGGTCGTCTCCTACTGGACGGTCCGCCGCTGGTGCGGCAGGTTCGGGCAGCAGTACGCCAACCTCCTGCGCCGGCGGCGGCCGAGGGCCGGGGACAGGTGGCACCTGGACGAGGTCTTCATCAAGATCAACGGCCGGTTGCACTACTGTGGCAGGCCGTGGACCAGGACGGCAACGTCCTCGACATCCTGGTCCAGCCCCGACGCGACACGCAAGCGGCTGTCCGGTTCTTCCGTCGGCTCCTGAAGGATCATGAGTACACGCCGCGGGTGGTGGTCACCGACAAGCTCCGCTCCTACGGCGCAGCCCACCGCCAGGTCATGCCGGGCGTGGAGCATCGCACCTCGAAAAATCTCAACAACCGGGCCGAGAGCTCGCACCAGCCGACCCGCCAGCGCGAACGGGCGATGAAACGCTTCACCTCGCCCAGCCACGCGCAGCGGTTCCTGTCAGCGTTCAGCGGCATCTCACCCCCACTTCCGACCCCGACGCCACCGCCTGACCGCAGCCCGGTACTGCACCGGGATGACCGAGCGCTTCACCACCTGGAAGCAGGTCACCGGCACGGCCGCGCCGGTCTGACAACGGCCATCCGCCGGGGTGGCATGAGGCGATACCTGCCCTGACGGGCTGCCAGAACCACCCCAATACAACAATGTGACAGTGCCGGCGGAGGTAGTCGCGCAGGACCGTGAGGCCCAGGACCAGTACCTCGGCAGTAGGACGATCACGTCGTAGGCGTCGAGGGCGTCGGCCACCGCCGCCGCGAGTGGGCTGCGGTCGGTTCGGGGCCAGCCTTGGTCGTTCTCCTGTGCGGGGTGGCGGGTCTCACACATGCAGGTGTGGCGTGCCTCGGGGCCGTCCGGCGAGGTCCACAGCGTGCTGGTCGTCGACTCCGGCGAGGCAGTCGACTCGGTCTCCTTCTTACGGCGGCCCCGGCTGCGGCCCACGCCTCTCATGGTCCAGAGCCAGTAGTCCTCGGCTTCCTCGAGGAGCAGGACCCGCTGTCCGCTGTGTGCCCAGGCCGTCGCGATCCCGCCGACCAGGTAGTAGAGGTTGCCCCAGTGTTCCGCCAGGAACCGCAGGACACGCTGCGCGTGCGCCGTCTTGCTGGTCTTCGCGCGGCGCAGGGCTTCGGTGTACTTACCCCCGCTCCGGCTCGCCCGGCGGGCGGTCTGCGCGGCGGTGGACTGGTTCTTCGGCATGACGTACGGCCTTCACCGCCTTCGCTCCGGTGCCGGCCTTCGGGCGGGAAGGCAGCTCGTTGCCGTCGGCCAGAGCCTTCTGTCCCGCCGGGGTCAGGTTCCAGATCGGGTGCCTGCCCGCGTTGCCGTTCGTCTCCGCCAGCCCCAGTTCCGCCAGCTTCTTCATCGCCCTGCTCACGAAGGGGACGGTCCCGGTCTTCACGTACACGCCGCGGTTCCCGTGAGGGGCTCCGGTCGTCGACGCATATGGAAGGCAGGTCGTTTCTCATAGTGCCCAAGAGTGGTATCCCCAAGCATGATTGCCGGGCTCTGTCCACAGGCGATCTGGTTCATGGTCGCCCGACGGATCATGTTCTGACGTCCGTACGGGGTGTCCAGTGAGCGCGGTCGCCGCGTCGGCCGCCCCGCTCGTGCGCCCTCGCTCGGAGTTCATCGGCGGTGCACCGCGCCGTCGGCTTCGGTCGGTTCCGGCGCAGGCCGGCCCGGTCGTTCCGCTGGAACTGGGCAACCCGCTGCAGCTGTCGAAGTCGATGCGGGCCCGGCTGCTCGCTGCGGTGCGCACGCTGGTGACGTCCCCGGCGCTGGCCGATGCGTCGGACGGTGCCCGGCTGGCGTCGGTGGTGCTGATGGCGAAGTCGAAGGTCCGTGACGACTACCAGGCGTCGATCTGGGCGGCGGAGCTTGGCCGGTGGCTGGGGGTGTCGCAGTCGACGGTCGCGCACACGGTGCTGCCCGAGCTGCGCCGCGCGGGGTTCCTCGGCTCGAACGTCGCGACCAACAGCTTCGGGCACGCGACGGGCCTGGAGTGCTGGGTGATCCCGATGTACCGGGCGCAGAAGGCTGGCGACCGGCGGCACCCGCTGGCGCTGTCCCGCTCGGAGCTGGCGGTGCTGCTCAGCCTGATCGAGGTGCTGTTCGGTCCGGGATGGGCACCGAAGGACAAGGCGCCGGTCCCGGCCGGGCTGCTCGCCGGGCGAACGGGGCGGGGGGCTGCGACGGACCGGCTCGGGCTGCTGCTGATGGTGCTGACGACGGGTTCGGCGGGCTGGCTGCAGCTATGCCCCGGCTCGGTGGACACCGGGCGAGGGCGTCTGGCGGCGACGGTCGCGCGGCTGCTGGGCTGCACGGCGGCGGCCGGGGCGAAGGTCCTCAAGCGGCTCCAGGAGCACGGCGTCGCGAACGTGGTGCGGCAGGAAACCGGCTCGGGTCTGCATGGGCGGTCGCGGGTGCGCCTGGTGCCGGTCGCTGAGGCCCACGGTGTGGCTGTGCGGGAGACCCGCCGGACCGCGAAGGCTGTGTTTTCAGACCTCGCTGCTACTGCATCCGGAGATCTTGAGTCCAGCGAGACAGGCGAGACCCTCGTGGCGACTGGGGTGGAGGGTGCCGGGCAGAGCGAGACGACCGGATCGGCAGACCTCGCCGCAGCTGCACAGCCCCACGCTCTCCACGCTTCTGTGGTTACTCCCGGTGGGGCTCTTGCGCTCTCTGGTGGCTTTTCCGGCGACGGCCGTGACGGGTGCGGTGGTCTGCCGGACCGCGCGTGCGTGCGCGAGGACGGCGGCCCGCTGCGCGGGGAACAGCCGAAGAAGTTCCCGGTCGTCGAAGGCGTGAAGGGCGGGCGCGGGCTGGTGGTCAGCGCTTCGGTGCGGGTCGTGGCCGGTGCGGGTCAGGGCAAGCAGCAGCGGGGAAGGGTGCCTTTGCCGACAGCAGATCTGCGGGCCGTCCTGGCCCCGGTGGACCTGGTCTGGGCGCGCCTGGAACGTCCGGCCGCCCGCCGCCTGGTGGAAGCTGCCGTCCGCAGCGAGCTGGCCCGCGTGGTCGGCTTCGCCGGTCGTGCGGATGCGCCGCAGGTCCTCGCTGACCGGCTCGCCCGGCGCCTGGAGGACCAGATGCGGCTGGCCAAGCCGATCAAGGACCCGGTGGGCTGGCTGATCGGTCTGGGTCTGCCGCAGCGTCAGCAGTGCGGCGACGTGCGGTGTGACGACCGTGTGCTGCTCGACTCCGGCCGGGACTGCCCGCGGTGCGAGGGCCGGCAGGAAGAGCGCAGGTCCCAGCGCCGTGCGGTCGCGGCCGCCGTCGACGCCGCGATGCCCGGGGCCTCGGAGGAGGAGCGGCGAGCGGCAACTGCGCAGCAGCTGCACCAGGACGTGACGGCCAGGGCGTGGGCTAAGGCCTACGAGTGGGACCAGTACCGGGCGAGGCAGGCCGCGGCTCAGGCCCGTGCCAAAGCCGCGGCCGCGCGGCCCGAGGTCGACGTCCCGGCCACGCCGGCGGCCCCAGTCGTGCTGCCCGCGCCCCGTACGGCCGTCGCCGCCCCGGCCGCGGAGGTTGCGGACGTCGACGACGACCAGAAGCTGGTCCTCGGGGACCTGACCCGCGAGCAGGTCCGCGACTGGCGGGTGCGCGCGATGAAGGACCCGCAGCTGGTGTTCGACCACATCGACCGGTACGACGAGACGTCGGCCAGGAGACTGTTCACCGGGCGGCTGGTGGACCAGGTGCAGCAAATGTCCGGCCTTGAGCACCTGAACCTCGGGTACATCCCGTGGGGGCATGAGCGGCGGCGAGATGTCCGGCGTGGGCCTGGCCCGGGTCGCGCTGCGGGCCGCGATGGAGCGGCGAAGAGGAACGGCGACGGCCAGAAGGCCAAGCGGCACCAGCCGCGCCCGGATCGCCGGCGGGGCGCCATTGCCGCCCGGGGTTCGGCAGCTGCCCCAGCTGTTCCTTCTTCTTGGCATCGATGCTGATCACCGGCTGACCGCCGGACTGGTGCACGCTGGGAGTACGGCGGGACAGCCGCAGGAAACACGGAACGAGGGGACGGGACGACGCCGATGGCCGCCCAGGACCGATCGCAGGACGCACCGGGGTACGGGCCCTACAGCGCGGGCATGGTCCACGACGGTTACACCGGACGGAAACGGCACCTGCTGCTGGCCGGGCTGCGGGCGCCGTTCGAGGCCCGCAGCTGGCGCGAGTTCGGGTACGTGCTGCTGAACCTGCCGATCGGCATCCTGCTGTTCACGTACGCGGTGACGATGGTGTCGCTGGGCGCGGGCCTGCTGGTGACGTTCTTCGGTGTCCCGGTACTGGCGGCGGCGCTGGCCGGCTGCCGCCTGTTCGGGGTGCTGGAGCGGGCGCGGGCGCGCCGTTTGCTCGGCCTGGAGGTCGCCGAGCCGCAGCCGCTGCGGACAACTAAGCCGGGCGTCCTGGCCTGGACGGGGGCCCTGCTGAAGAGCGGCGCCTCCTGGCGGGCCCTGATCTACGCGATCCTGCACTTCCCGTGGGCAGTGTTCTCTTTCTCGGTCTCGCTGGTCTTCTGGACGCTGGGCTGGAGCCTGCTGACGTATCCGCTGTGGTTCTGGGTGTTCCCGATGTGGGCCGGTCAGGGCGGGATCCAGCTCTACGGCGACGGCCAGCACAGCATCTATCTGGACAACCCATTCAAGATCACGGTGACCGCGCTGGTGGGGCTGCTGTTCACGCTGGCCACGCCGTGGATCGTGCGGGCGCTGACGATGGTGGACCAGGTGCTGGTGTACGGGCTGCTGGGGCCGTCGCGGCTATCGGCGCGGGTGGTGGAGCTGGAGTCGGACCGGGAGGTCGTGGTCGACACGGCTGCCGCGGATCTGCGGCGCATCGAGCGGGACCTGCACGACGGGGCGCAGGCCCGACTGGTGGCGCTGGCGATGGACCTGGGGCTGGCGAAGGAGAGGCTGACAGAGGATCCGCAAGCGGCGGCGCGCATGGTGGACAAGGCGCACGGCGAGGTGAAGACCGCGTTGCAGGAGCTGCGGGACCTTGCGCGGGGGATCCATCCTGCGGTGCTCACGGACCGCGGCCTGGACGCGGCGCTGTCGGCGGTAGCCTCGCGCTGCACGGTGCCGGTACGGGTGGAGGTCGATCTCGACGAGCGGCCGGCGGCGGCCATCGAGGGGATCGCGTACTTCACGGTCTCCGAGCTCCTCCAGAACGTCAGCAAGCACAGCGGGGCGCGGTCCGCCTCGGTGGACGTCTGGCGGGTGGCGGACCGGCTGATGCTCCAGGTCGAGGACGACGGGGTCGGCAACGCGGACGTGTCCAAGGGATCGGGCCTCGCCGGGCTGGCCGAGCGGCTGGACGCAGTGGACGGGACCCTCATCGTGGACTCGCCGTCCGGGGGCCCCACCCGGGTGACGGCGGAGCTGCCCTGGCGGCGCTGAGCGCCCCCGGAATCCGCGATGACGGCCTGCCGCCGCGGCCACACGGGCCGCGGCCGCCGGCCGAAAAAAG
>NZ_JBLVKW010000156.1:0-6993 GCF_048270745.1 Streptomyces sp. NPDC056231
AACGCAGCGAACTTTGGCGCTTCGCGCCTCCGGGCCGAGGATGCGTTTCCCTCCCCGGCTGAAGCCGGGGATACCCACGCAAGATCACGGATGGATCAGCAACCAACGAAGCAGGGCCGCGACCCTGTCGCCGGAACGGGCGAAACAGCTGTCCGCCATCGGCATGCGGTGGTCGTGATGGCCGTCGTCGTCACCGCGGCCGCCGCGCTCGCGGCCGGCGATCTGCTCGGGCGTCTGGGCCCGTGGCAGCGTCTGGGCGGCTGGGCGGCCGATCAGGTCCGCTTCACCGGGGCGTGGGTCCGGGGCGGCGCTTGCCGCCAGGCCGTCGCCGTCCTGGTCCACGCCGTCCCGTGCCGCGCACCAGCTGGCGCATCATGCGCGCCCCGGCCACCGAACGCGGGCGCTGGCGCCCGTACGCGATCCGGACTCCCTGATGCAGTGCCGCACTGACGGTCGCGGCCGTCACCTTGGCGATACCGCGGCGGACGGTCTCGCGTTCGTCCCGGTGACCCCCTGGCCCTGCGGCCGAGGAACAAGCCGGGCTGCGCGCGAGGCCGGGGGGACCTTCAGGTCAGCGGGTGGTGAATCCGCCGTCGATCGCCAGGGCCGCGCCGGTTATGAACGAGGCTTCATCGCTCAGCAGGAACGCCACGAGCGGGGCGATTTCCTCGGGCTGGGCAATGCGGTTCACCGGGTGCATCGCTGAGATCTGCGCGACGGCCTCGTCGCTGGTCATCATGGAACCGCGGGACAGCGGCGTGTCGACACCACCGGTGGTGATGGCGTTGATCCGCACGCCCTGCTCGGCGACTTCGAGCGCGGTGGCCCGGGTCAGGCCCACGACCGCATGCTTGGCGGCGACGTACGGGGCAACGCCGGGCAGCGCGACGACGCCCATGTTGGAGGCGTTGTTGACGATCGCGCCACGGGTCTTGAGGACCTCCGGGATCTGGTGCTTGAGGCAGTTGAAGACGCTGGTGACGTTCTGCGCGATCTCGGCGTTCCACGCGGCACCGTCGATGCTGGACACCGGGCCGGAGGCGTTGACGCCGCCGGCATTGTTGAACGCCCCGTCCAGGCGGCCGAACTCGGAGAGCGCCGCCGCGACCAGGGCGGCGGCGTCGGCCTCGACGGAGACGTCCGCGGGAACAAAGAGCACCCGACCGCTCGTAGCACGGATGCTCTCGGCGGCCTCCTCACCGACGTCCTTGCGGCGGGCGCCGATGACGACGGCGGCGCCTTCCGAGGCGAGCCGCTGGGCGACCGCGAGACCGATGCCGGAGGAGCCGCCGGTGACGACGAAAACTTTGGAGTCCAGACGGGAAGACATGGAGAAGCCTTTCGAAAAGAGGTGGTTCTGGGTGGTCGGCCGGGCCCGGCATCTGATCACCTCCATCAGACTGCGGCAGGGTGGAAGTCGGTGCTGGCGGGTATCGGACCTCGCGTTGCCAGCGGAACCCGGCGGCTCGCGGCCCTCACGCCGGTGCGGCCGGACCATGATGCTGCCCCATTCGTTCACGGTCTACGTGCTGCGCGTGCACGCCGGCGACCCGTCGCTCATCGGGCGCTACCTGCCCGCCGGATGGTTCGACATGGCGTCGGCGGCACCTGGTTGACGTAGACCAGCCCGGTCACCGACGCCAACGCGGTGGCCGGTGAGACGGCACGGCCCGCCACCCCGGCCCGACGGCCGGGCCTACGGGCCAGGACACGCGGGGCGATCGCGAGGGCCGGAACGGCCGACGCGACCACCACGTCCACGAGTATCTGTACGTCCATCACGTATGTAGATACACCTTGTACTCCGCGGCCGCCCGGTGAACGACACCTCGATGGGAGCGATGGGTCACGAACAGGACGCCGAGACCTACCAGTTCGGCGCGCGAACTTCCCTCCGGTCGTCGGGCTGCTGGAACAGCAGGGGCTCGCCGTCGGGGCGATGTGACATTGACGGTTAGAGGGTTGCAGGGCAGATCTGGTTGCTCACCTGGGGCAGGTTGTGCCCGGAAACACCCCATCCCTCATGTCGCGTGAGGTAGATCACCATTGACGCTCCGTAACCGGCGTCTGTCTTCTCACAGTTGCCCAGAACTTGGGGTTTTCTCCTTCGGTATGTTCACGACTTCACCATTACTTGGTGAAGATGTGAACAATGAAAGGGAAAAACGTGACCGATCCTTTGTCCGTGCCGCGGCGCGGGCGGGTGCGGCCCGCAGGAAGAACCCTGCGCTGGGTAGCGGGAACTCTCAGCCTGGCGGTGTCCGCCGCTCTGCTCAACGGCGTGAGCTCCGCGGCTGAAGCGCCGGACCATCCTGCTGCTGAGAGCGAAGCTCCGGTGACGCAGGCGGCCGACCTCGCTTCCGCGCGTGCTGCCGCGCGCCTGTCGGGAAAGCGAGTGGAGGCCCTGTCGGAGCGCACGGAGGCGACCACGACGTGGGTGAACAAGGACGGGTCGCTGACAACCGAGGTCTCCGCGGGCCCTGTTCGGTTCTACGACCAGGACGCCGGCTCGTGGCGTGGCATCGATGTGAATCTCACCCGCGGTTCCGACGGTTCCGTCGAGGCCAAGGCGCATCCCCATGGTCTGAAGCTTTCAGGAGGAACCGGCCGTCCGGCCGCATCGCTCAAGGCGGCGCAGGAGGCCGCGGCCACGGACCTGGTGACGCTGGGCGAGGATGATCAGCGGATCACCCTGCAGTGGAAGGGCGGGCTTCCCGCGCCGAAACTGGACGGGACCCGTGCCGAGTATGTGAACGCGGTACCGGGCGCGGACGTGGTGGTCGAGGCGACACGTTCCGGGTTCGAGCAGTTCGTCGAGATCAAGCAGCGTCCCGAGGTCGACAACTACAGTTACACGCTGCCACTGAAGGCCAAGGGCCTGAAGGCGAAACAACTGGCTGACGGCAGCGTGCTGTTCACCGACAACAAGAACAAGAAGCGGGCCGTCATGCCGGCCCCGGTGATGTGGGACGCCACCGTCGACCAGCGGTCGGGTGAGCACACGCACAAGGCCAGGGTCGGCCTGACGGTCGTGCAGAAGGGCTCGTCCGTTGACCTGGTGGTCACCCCGGACATCGGGTTCCTCACCGACCCGGACACCCAGTACCCGGTCACCATCGACCCGTCCACATCGGCGCTGTCCAACGTCTTCGCGACCTATGTCCAGCAGGGAGTGACGGTCGACCAGTCGACCGACAAGGAGCTGGACTTCGGCAACCCGGGCACGAAGAACGCGGACGGCACCCCGCGCACCGCGCAGACCTTCATCTCCTGGAACACCACGCCGTTTCAGGACGCGCTGGTCCTGAACGCGAAGTTGTCCTTGTACAACTTCCACTCGGGCAACACCGACTGCAAGGCCTACCCGTGGGAGGTGTGGACCTCCGGGGCCGCTTCCACCTCCAGCCGGTGGGCCAACCGCCCGACGATGACGGCGAAGAAGGCCACCTCCACCGAGACACGCGGCAACTCGGCGTGCACGAGCACCCAGCCGGCGGGCTGGATCAACGCGGATGTGACCACGCTGGCGCAGGAATGGGCGTCGGCCAAGGCCACCCGCGGCAACATGGGCATCAGGGCCTCCGACGAGTCGGTGGTGGCGCAGTGGAAGCGCGTCAACTCCGCCAACGCGGCCTCGAACCCGCCGAAGCTGGTGGTCAACTACAACTACCGGCCGCGCACGGGCACCAAGCAGCAGGCGGGCCCGCCGTACACGCAGGACAAGACGGGCACCTGGCGCGTCGACACGACGACCCCCACCTTGAGGGACACGTTCGTCGACCCGGACGGTGACAAGGTCAACGGCACCTTCCAGATCTTCGACGACGCGACCAACAAGCAGGTCGGAGACGTCCTTGTCTCCCCGTTCGTGGCCGGCGGAACGCCAGCGGAGGTCAAGGTGCCGGCCGGGCAGCTCCAGCACGGGCGCACTTACCGGTTCCGGACGAATCCCTACGACGGTACGCACTACAGCCTGGAATGGTCGCCCTGGGCGAGGTTCAGTGTGAGTCCTCTGCCGGGTGTCCCACAGGACCTGCAGGCCGGCGCCGAGCAGACACTGACCCCGATCCTGTCGGCCGTGGTCACCGACCCCGCCCAGGGAAGGGTGAGCAGTGAGTTCACGCTGAAGGATGCTGCAGGGGCTGCGATTCCGGGGCTCATCCTCAAGCCGGTGTGGACGGACAGCGGGTACCGGTCCGCCGTGCAGATCCCCGACGGGGTACTCACCGACGGTGCCACCTACTACTGGAACGTCCGAGCCTGCACATCGGTCGGCTGCTCACCATGGTCCGCGCTGCAGAAGCTCACCGTGCGGGTGCGGCCCCTGCCCGTCCCCGAGTCCAAGACCCTCACCCTCACCGATGGCCGGCTCACCGCCTCATCGGCCGTGACGGACTGCGACGACGCGTGCCCTGCCACCCCCGACGGGAAGATCCTCGCCGGACGAACCGACGGGCACGACTGGGCCACGTGGATCAAGGCAGACCTGTCGCCCCTGCCCCGCGGATCCTTTGTGACCGGGGCCAAGCTGTCCCTCACACGCGCCGACTGCACCACCGGGTGCACGGCCCAGAAGTTCGACCTGTTCCAGCTCGCCACCGCGTGGTCTCCGTCGCAGAGCGGAAAGGAACTGCTCGCCGCCGCAAGCGTCGACAGCTACAGCTCCGGTGAAGAACTCACCGCCACCGAGCTCGGACCCGTGGTGCAGTCATGGACCGAGCTGGGGGACAACACCGGTCTGCTGCTACGAGCGGCAGGCGAAGCACCCGGTGCGGCCTACTACTCGGCCTCGGCCGGCGACGCGGCGAAGCGGCCGCAGCTCACCATCCAGTACGTCCTGCCGTCCGCTCCGGGCCCGGTCGAGGACATCGCCGTCAGCGCCGGCGACAAGGGGCTGCTGGCCCGGTGGAACCCGCCGCTCAGCGGTGGGGCCGCCGGTGAGGAGACCGGCTACACGGTGAAGGTGGAGACGACGGACGGGCTGATCGTGGCCGAGGTGGAGAGCACCGTGCCCCGCGCGGTGGTCACCGGCCTGGACAACTCACGCTCCTACCGCGTCGCGGTCACGGCACACAACACCTTCGGCAACGGGCCAGTTTCCCGCTCCGCGCTCTCCCAGCCGACTGCGGTCACCGGCGGCCCGGACCTGTACAGGACGTATGTGCAGGACTACCTCAAGGCACGCGGGCGGATCACGACCGGCGGAAGCCTCACGGCCGGAGACGCCGCTTCCGAGTCTGCTCACGGCGGAGTCTTCCGTGAGCTTCTCGAGGCCCAGGAGGAAGGTCTCGTCGGCGCACGAGAGGCCCTGGAGAAGCGCGGCCAGAGCTACAGCTCGGCGTCCGCCGAACTGAGCGACGTGCTGGTGCGACGCGGCGAGAACACCGCCGAGGCGATCGTGCACGCGACCGTGACGGAGTCGGAGACGATACGCACGGACGGCGTCGACGACAAAACCGAGGCCCGCAACGACAAGCGGTTCACCTTCACCGTCAAGAACGGTGCCGTCGTGCTGCTCACGGAAGCCGATGACGCCTCCGCTGGTCTGACGCTGTCCCCGACCGCCGCCGCCGAGGCCCAGTTGGAGTCAGAGGGGTCGGAAGACGCCGACCTGCCGGCTGACGAAGGCGACGCCCTGGACCTGGACGACGACGGGTTCCCGGTCAACGACGGCGTACCGCTGGTCACCACTCTTGCCAGCGTCGTCGACGGGAACGGAACCGCGAACTGGGCCTACAAGAACCGTGGTACCAAGTGGGAGTACAAGCAGGACTGCACCAACTTCGTCTCCAAGGCCCTCTACTACGGTGGCCACATGAAGTTCCGGAATGGTGGCCGCAAGGCCGACCACTCCTGGTGGCAGGAGTACTACCTCTTCGGCACGATCAAGAACAAGACCTACACCTGGTCCGCGGCAGAGAATCTGCGCCGCCACGTCACCAAGTACCGCCACTCGCAGACCATCTCGAAGGCTAGCTCGGCCAAGGTCGGTGACATCATCTTCTTCAAGTGGAAGTCGGAGAAGGTCTACAACCACGCTGCGGTGGTACGGGCCAACTCACGCGGTGAGATCCATCTCGTCCAGCACGGGATCAAGGAACTGACTACACTCAGCGACGTGATCGCCCGCTACAAGAAGAAGAAGGATCCGATCGAGAAGGTCCTGATCGTTCGCGTCAAGGACAGGTGACAGTGTGAGACACAGGGCCGTATGCGGAATAACGGCAGCCCTGCTGCTGAGCTTGTCCGCGTGCTCGCTGCTCGGGCCCGACCTCCAGTACGAAACGGATTACGCCAACCACGAACCGCTGCATGTGTTCGGCTATCCGTCCACCGGATCCCTGCAGGTGGTCCAGGAGGTCGTGTGGCGCATCGCCGACGGCAAGGCCGGGGATCTGGAGAAGCTGGCGACCAGCGACAGCACCGACAGCGAGACCCGGAAGACGGCCGCGAACTGGATCAAAAGCTTCCAGAAAGGGGCCAAGGGTAAGGTCGCGGCCGACTTCTACGACGAGGCATCCGAACGCCAGGTGGTAGTGCTGTACTTCCAGGACACCCACCAGGTCAAGCAGATCACCGTGCGGGTGGACGACCCGGAAGGTGCCGACAGCTGGCGAGTTCGGATGAACGAACCCGGCTTGAAGGAAGCCACCAGCACGCCTGACTGGGCTCCCAAGGAGCCCGGCGGGGATGGATCGGTCTCCACCGGCTGAGCCCGGATCCGGGTAGAACAGGCAAGGGGGCCCGGCAACGCCGGGCCCCCTTCGCCGTGGTTCGCAGAGCCGCCGCGCCAAAAGGTGCCGCCTGTCACGCTCCCGGAGTGGTCACGCGCGTCAGGCCGCGGAAGCTCTCCAGCCTCTCCAGCAATCGCCGCACCCCTTCCCGAGCGGCGGGCAGCCTCGTGACTCCTCCCCCTCGTAAACGAGGGGGCTTCTCGCTATGCCGGTTGGGCTTCGCGACGGACCAGCCCGGCCCGTAGGACGTTCAGGGCGC
>NZ_JBLVKW010000157.1:0-6954 GCF_048270745.1 Streptomyces sp. NPDC056231
CGGTGCCCCTTGTACGACGGCGCGGTGTCCACGACAAGCCCCTCCCACGATGACCCGAAGATCATCTCACTGGGCCAGGCCAACGTGACAGTGCCTGTTCACGGCAGTAACCCCAGGGCGTGCCCGTTGCGTGCCCGTTGCGTGCCCGACGTGGCAGAACGTCAAGGGGAATGGCGGGAAGGCACGGTCCGTCCGTCGCAGAGAGCCCGGTCACGAACGCCCCAGGTCAGGCGTCATTCACGTACGGGATCTTCCAAACTAGCTACGCCGAATCGGAGGCTGGCCCGGGCAGCAGGCCCTGTGGAGGGTTTCGGGCAGTCAAGCCCGGTCACGAAACCGAGGCCAGGACCGGGACAACGGGAACCGATGGGGCCGACTGCTCGGCCCAGACGATCTTCCCGGTGGGGGTGAAGCGGGTTCCCCACCGCTCGGCAAGCTGGGCGACGATGAAGATCCCGCGGCCGCCTTCGTCCACGGCCGTCGCGTAGCGCAGATGCGGGGAGGTGCTGCTGCTGTCGCTGACCTCCACCACCAGGCTCGTATCGCGCAGAAGGCGCAGGTGGACAGGGGGTGTCCCGTAACGGATGGCGTTGGTGACCAGCTCGCTGAGGATCAGCTCGGCAGCGAATACCGTCTCCTCCAGGTTCCAGTCGGCCAGCTTCGCGAGCACCTCGGCGCGCAGGGCGGGCACCGCGGCGGGAATGGCTGGGATGTCCCATTCGGCGATACGGTCACGGGGAAACGCGCGGGTTCGGGCGACCAGGAGAGCGGCGTCATCGACTGAACGGGCGGGTAGTACCGCCTCCAGGATCATCTCGCACGTCTTTTCCGGGTCGAGCCCCACGCCGGAGAGCGTGTCGCACAGTAGCTTCAGGCCGGTGCCGATGTCGCGGTGACGGTTGTGGATGAGCCCGTCGGTGTAGAGCACGAGCTGCGTGTCCTCCGGCAGCCTCCGCTCGACGGCCTGAAAGCGCAGGCCGCCTACGCCGAGCAGGGGGCCTGCGGGCAGGTCGACAATCTCCACGCGGCCGTCCGGATAGGCGATAGCGGGCGGAAAGTGACCGGCTCGTGCCATCGTGCAGCTACAGGAGACCGGGTCGTAGATTGCATACAGACACGTAGCCGCGACAGTCCCCTCCTCGCTGTCGCCCGCCTCCACATCCATCTGATTGACCACGTCGTCAAGGCGGGCCAGCAGCTCGTCGGGCGGTAGGTCGAGGGTGGAGAAATTGCGGACCGCGGTGCGTAGCCGCCCCATCGTGACCGCGGAGCCTAGGCCGTGGCCAACCACGTCCCCGATTACCAGGGCGGTGCGGAATCCCGGGAGAGGGATCACGTCGAACCAGTCCCCGCCGACCTCAGCCTCGGCGGGCACGTACCGGAACGCCGGCCGGACGGCGCTAGTGTCCGGCAGCACACGAGGCAGCAGGCTGCGCTGCAGCGTGGTGGCGATGGCGTGCTCGCGGGTGTAGCGGCGAGCCAGCTGAGAGACGGCAAGGCCGACAACGAGCAGCAGCCCGGCGGTGACGATGTCGTCCGAGTTATTGAAGCGGACGAAGCTTTCGTACGGAGTGGTGAAGAAGAAAATAAACCACGCGGCGGCGGAAAGGGCTGTCAGGACCGCGACCCACCGGTAGCCGAGGGCGGCCACCGCCGCGACGACCAACATCAGGATCAGGGCTACGTTGGTCTGGGACAGGGTGGCTCGGATGGGTGTCAGGAGCGCGCACACGGCGAGTGGGCCTGCCACTGCCGCAAGGAACGCGGTCACCCCCTTGACGAGACCACGAGGCATGCGCACCTCCCTTCTCTCTGGTGTAGCAGGGGTCACGTGGCGCGGCCAGCCGATATGGGTCTGGCCGGAACCTCGGGTCGAGGCCCTCACGGCGTTCCTGTTCGGACGTGTAGTCGCGGACATAGGCCCACTCCCGGGCGAGCGTCCCGTCGAACCTCTCCACTTTCCCGTTCGCCCGGGGCGTGTAGGGGCGGGTGCGCTTGTGCTTCGTGCCGGTCGCGGTGAGCGCGTCCGCCCAGGCGTGGAAGCGGTAGCACGCGCCGTTGTCGGTCAGCCTGCGATGGATCGTGACGATGTCGTGGGCGGCGAAGAACGCGACCGCACGGTGCCAGAAGGCGGACGCCGTGACGGCGCGCTCGTCCTCCAGGGCCTCGGTGTAGGCCAGGCGGGAGTGATCGTCGAGCGCCGTGTGGAAATAGGTGTAGCCGACCTTCCCGGTGTCCGGACCGGTGCGCTTGGAGGCACGGGCTGCGTCGGTGCCGATGCCGTGCATGCGCCAGCCCCGCCTCCGGCCGGGATGCGGCCGAGCTTCTTGATGTCGACGTGAATCAGGTCGCCGACGCGGTCGTGCTCGTAGCGGATGACCTTGCGCAGTTGCTCGCCGGTCGGCGGGTCGAGGTCGCGTAGCCGGTTGAGGCCTCGCCGGACAAGGATGCGGTGCACGATCACCGGCGCGATCGTGACGCCGTGCAGCCGCTGAAGGTCGGCGGCGAGCGGTGCGGGCCCTTGCTTGGTTTGCCGCCACAGCGCCTCCACCAGGCCAGCGATGTCCTCGGCGGTGCGGCCCGGGCTGGTGGCGGGGCGGGAGGAGTGGTCGAGCAGGCCGTTCTCGCCGTGCGCGCGCCAGCGGGCGTACCACTTGGGCAGGCGGCGGCGCGATAGCCCGGCCTCGGCAGCGACGTGCGCGATTGGCCGGCCAGCGTCGATCCGCAGGCACAACCGCAGACGTCCCTCAGGGGTCAGCGGTGCGTTCCGGTGTGCCCTGCTGTTGGCGCTCCTGACTCGGTGGACGCGTTCGTCGGAGCCCTGGGATCTCAAGGTTCCCGCGTGAGCGACTGTGCCTGGCGTCAACGTGCGAACTTCTCGATGGCCGTCGGGGTGACGGGGGTGAAGAAGTTGACGAGGTTTCCGTCGGGGTCGCGGAACAGCAGCGACCGGTTGCCCCAGGGCATCGTGGTGGGCTCGTTGACAAAGTCGGTGACGAAGCCGGTCAGGTTCTGGTGAACGCGGTCCACGTCGTCGACGAGGAACTCGGTGATCACGCTGTGGTTGTCCGCCGGGCGGGCAGAGCCCGGGGCGAACAGCGGGACGGTGCGGGTGCTGGCGATCGCGAGGGTGGCGCCCGGGGTCTTGAGTTCGGCGAAGTCCTCGGTGGCCCACATCGCCTGCACCCCTGTGGCTCGCTCGTAGAACTCGACGAGGCGCGCGACGTCGCTGGTAATGATGCGGATCGAGACGAAGTCCATGGTGATCTCCTTAGCTGATGGGGTCGCTGCACGTCGCAGGCTAGGAGAAATAGTGGACAGAATCGGTCCTGTATTCGCGTTAGGCTGTGCACATGCCTCGACCCACCGGCCGCGTGCTGACACTCCTGGAGCTGCTGCAGTCGGGCGGCACCCGGACGGTGGCCGAACTCGCCGACCGGCTCGGCGTTGATGGGCGCACCGTGCGACGGTATGTGGATCACCTGATCGACCTTGACGTGCCCGTGCAGTCGGTGCGCGGCCGCTACGGCGGGTACCGGCTCGCCCCCGGGTACCGTTTGCCTCCGCTCATGCTCAGCGATGACGAGGCGCTGGCCGTCCTGCTCGGCTTGGTCGCCGGCCGCCGAGCAGGGTTGATGACGGCTGAGCGCACGGCGAGCGAGACGGTATCGGCCAAGATCCGGCGGGTGCTGCCCAAGCACGTCGCCCGCCGGCTCGACACACTCCTGGAATCTCTCGCCTTCACGGATCAGCCCGGTGAGTTCGCCACCCCGGACGCTGGGGTCCTGCTCACCATCGCCGATGCGGTACGGCACCGCCGACCGGTCTCGATCAGATACACCGACCGCGACGGCCGGCGCAGCGAACGCACGCTGCACGCGTACGGGATCGTCGCCCATTCGGGCCGGTGGTACGTCACGGGCACGGACCCCGAGATCGGCGAGGACCGAACCTTCCGGCTCGATCGCATCGCAGACGCGAGGACCCTGCCCGGCTCATTCGAGGCGCCCGTGGGTCCCGATCCGGCGCAGCGCGTGTTGTCAGGGTTCGCCACGGCTGAGTACCGGCATGAGGTGACCTTGCGGATCTACGGGACCGTTGAGCAGATCCGCGCCCACCTTCCCGCCAGCGTCGCGAGCCTGGAGGAGCACGCGCCCACGGCAGGCAAGGACCAGGCGACCGAGCGCTGGCTGCGCGTCGAACTACGGGCGGAGCGGCTCGACTGGTTGCCTCCGGCACTCGCCTCACTCGACCGGCCGTTCGTCATCGAGCGCCCCGATGAACTGCGCGACCTCGTCATCGCGCTCGCCGATCGCCTCGCGTCCTACGCCCGCCAGACCTGACAGCGAGGAACCAATGTCATGAGATGGCACACCTAGTCGAGCCCGCACAGGACGGCAGTCGGACGTAACTTCAAGCAAGCCGCGCGCAAGCAGGACCACACAGCGGTCAAGCAGGCACTGCGCACCGGCAGCGAGCCGCCCGCCCCGGCGCCGCCGCATCGACCGCGACGCACACTGGCGCCTCCTCAGCACCACGAAACGGCTTCGCCCCATCGCGTACCGTGCCCGCCACGGTCGGCCGGCGGGCAGCAGGCAGCAGGCAGCAGGCAGCAGGCAGCAGGCAGCAGGCAGCAGGCAGCAGGCAGCAGGCAGCGGGCAGCGGGCAGCGGGCAGCGGGCAAGCAAAAGCCTCGCCGACGGGGGACGGCGAGGCCGCATCCAGTGGGGCGGGAACACGCCGCAGATGTGCCCGCTCCCCCGTACCGAGCGCGACAGCAGCGACATGTGGCCGTCGACCGCCGCCGAACGACACCAAAACGCGCCGCGCATTCGGTCGGCGGAGGTGAGGCCGGGAAGGAAGCGGGAAGGGAAGGGCAAGGAGAGGAGGTCAAGCCAGGGAGGAAAGACAGAGCGAGCAGGCCGCGCCGGGCCGTCAGAACATAAAGCCTCTTCCTCCGACTATCGCGGAGAAAGAGGTGTCGTCGTCTGAAAAGGGGCTTGCCCAGGGGGATGACCAGGCAAAACGTTCAAGATCACGAACGGGGGGGGTCACACCTCCGGTAGTACCTTCGGTACAACGCTGGATCCCCCTATGCAGACAACGGTGCAGACAACTGTGGGTGCAACCCTCATTCCAAGTGCGCCGGAGCAGGCTCGCCCAGAAGCCATGAGCCGCCCAAGTCGCCGAAGCGGCCGAGGAACTCGGCCAGGCGCCGACGCTGGCGCCACTCTTCAGCGAGCTGGGCCGATGTAGAGCTCCACCCTTCGGCTCATAGGCAAGGCCCGGTCCACGCAGCAGCGCAAGGACGAAGCTGGCGAGCGCGACAGGCAGCGGCAGCCGCAGAGGCTGAGGGGTGTTCACCGGCCGAGCATTGCCAACGGCGGCGACCGCGCGGGCTCCAACGCGCCCAGATGTTGACGCCCTCTTCGTCCCGGAGCCCTGTCGCCTAAAGACCAGATTCGAGCGGGGCTAGACGCAGTGAAGGCCCGGTGGACCACCGGGCCTTCACGTTTGAGTAGCGGGGACAGGATTTGAACCTGCGACCTCTGGGTTATGAGCCCAGCGAGCTACCGAGCTGCTCCACCCCGCGTCGGTACGGTGAACTGTACGGCACCGACCCGGCTCGACCGAATCGGCCTTCGCCTTGGAGGCAGTGCCAGCGCACCTGTGAGTGCTGTCGGCCGGCCATGAGCACCATCCGAGCCTCGCCGCACGCCAGGAGACGCGACAGCGGGACCTTCAGCAAGACCACCAACTAGTTGGTGCGGGCGTGCGCTCGGACTCGGGACTTGACGCTCTCCCTCCTGAAGGAGGGAGATTCTTACGGCTCGCGCCGTGAGACTTCCTGTTTCATCGCCGACTGCCCGCCCGGAGTTCTCCGTTGAGGTCTTACACCAGCTCCACAGGCCGACACCGCCCGTCCGGCGGCCAGCAGGTTGCGTGCGGCGTTCACGTCCCGGTCGTGGGTCGTACCGCAGGCCAAGGCCGGGCGGATCCTGACCATCCGTCCGCACCACGACCTGCTCGCCGCCGCCCGCCGCCAGGCCGCCACCGATCCCGACTGGCAGGCCGACTACCGGCGCTGGCGACCACCGGTGGAACATGCCGTCGCCTGGCTCGTCCACCACGGCAACCGCAAACTCCGCTACCGCGGCACCATCAAGAACGACACCTGGCTCCACACCCGAGCCGCCGCCCTCAACCTCCGCCGCCTGATCAACCTCGGACTCACCCGAACCAACGGAACCTGGCACCTCGCCCCGGTCAACACATAGCCGGAAGGGCCGCCCGGGCCTGCGGCCGGACAACCCCCCGGCAAGATCTTCATGAGTCTTCTAGGGGCAACGCCGCTGAGAACAGAAGAACTTGACAGGGAACTCAACGGCACCCCTCCCCCACACAAGTCATTGAACATGTTCAAGTTATCTGACGATACCGAGCGCGGCACGCGCGCCCAACCATGTGGGTTGGCGTAGTGGTTGCCCTGCATTGCTCGACTTGGTCCGGCTGAGCACTTGAGGTGGCCTGGAGGGTCTCGGTGACTCGCCGACCTACTGGCTCCTCGCGGTCAGAGCCGACCTCTGGTTGCGTCCAGGGAAGTGGTGTACAGGTTTCCACCTAAATCGGGGGTTTGATCCCGTAGTTGAGTGAGAAGCCTGAACGTAAGACGGCCACCGGCTGATCCTTCGAGAACGACCAAGCTCTTGAAGGAGAACAGCACGATGACCGCACCGGACAGTCTGCCGTTTGCCGCCCTGTTGGAGGAGAACCTCTCCTCGGCGAGTCCCGACCTGCTGCGGCAGATGGTGAAGACCTTCGCCGAACGCCGCCGACTACCGCAGCCCCGACGCGTTCGCCGGGCAGAGGGTCGTCGTGGTCGGCGGGGGCAATTCCGCGATCCAGATCGCCGCCGAACTCGGCCCCCTCGCCGACACCACCCTGGCCACCCGGC
>NZ_JBLVKW010000158.1:0-6802 GCF_048270745.1 Streptomyces sp. NPDC056231
CCGAAGGGCCAACAACCTTCATCTTCCGCACAGCATCACTTCAAGAACTGTTCCTACAACCAGCTCCATCCACGTTCAGGACACAAACACCCAGCATCCCTGGGCCCTCCCGATCCTACGAGTGACCGGAATCAACCCTCTATCAACGTAAGGAGACGCCCTCCTCGCGGAGCATAACCCGCAGGCCCTCGTGGCTGATGTCGTCGACCACCCCCTCGGCGACCAGGAAGTCGCCCAGTTTGGCCAGGCTCCAGGTCGAGAACGGCAGGCCGTGCTCGGCCGGTTTCGACTTGGCGGTCTTCTTGATCTCCCGGCGTTCCGGGAGGGTGAAGGTCTTCGGCCGGCCGCCCTTGTACTTGGGATAGAGCGAGTCGAAGCCATCGGCGTTGAAGTTGTAGATCAGGTCGCGGACCCGGTCGGCGCTGGTGAACGTGACCTCGGCGATCTTCGCCACGTCCATGCGCTGCGCGGATAGCAGCACCATCTGGGCCCGGCGCCAGGTCACCACCGACCCGGTGCCCCTGCGGATGATCCGCAGCAGCCGCTGTCCCTCGTCGTCATCGATCTCGCGCACGCGCACACGTTCAGCCACCTGGGCACCCTGGCACGACGCGCCGCCCGGTACGGAACCCGGCGGCGCGTCACTCACAGTAGGGCGGGCGCGACCTGATCTGGCGTCATACGCCAGTGGTGCCGTCGATGCGCTCCCGGACCAGGTCGGCGTGGCCGTTATGACGGGAGTACTCCTCGATCATGTGGACGTAGATCCAGCGGAGGCTGACGTCCTGCTCCATGAAGCGGCCAGTGTCGGTCAGAGCGCGGCCGGCGCAGTGCTCGCGGGCGCGGGCGATCTCCGCCTGCCAGGTGGTGAGAGCGTCGCGCAGGGTGGCGCCCTCGGCCAGTTCGAAGCCGCCGTCGGGAGCATTCGGATCGGCCTGCGGGTCGTAGATGGGCGGGGCCTGTTCTCCGGCGAACACCCGGCGGAACCAGTTCCGCTCCACCTCCGCCATGTGCTGGACGAGGCCGGTCAGCGTGAAGCCGGACGGCGGCACGGACGCAACGGCGGCCTGCTCATCGTTCAGGCCCTCGCACTTCATGGCGAGGGTGGTGCGGTGAAAGTCGAGCCAGCTCTCAAGCGTGGTGCGCTCGTTGGCGTTCAGGGGCGGCATAGGGCGTTCGATGGCGTTCACCGGTCGATTATCGCCAGCGGCCGAAGCCGTCGACAGTCAGGGCTGCACAACAGAGCGAAGGGCGAACGTTGCCTGATGCGGCACTAGAGGCGAGTCGGCCAGAAGGGCTCATGGACGATCGCGACGCCCCGGACGCCATGGCTTCCCAACCGGGCGGTCAGGGACACGAGTCCGCCGGCGTCCTCGGCTAGGAACTGACGGCAGTACTGCACCGCGCCGTGGAACAAGCCGCCCACCGTCTCCGGGCCGTCGCGACGGCCGTCTACCTGCTGGCCCCCCGACGACGGCGAACTGCACGCCGCCATGATCGGCGGCAGCCCGCCGTCCGCCCTCACCCTTCCCGGCCGGATGTCCCCGGACTTCTCCTACGCCTCGGCGCGGTCCCTGGCCGGCCAGGGCGTGGCGCTCCTGGCTCCACCCCCATGGACGCGTACGGCACCATGGCACCCGCCGTGGAGCCGAAGGCCTGCACTGCGTGGGCAGTCGGAGATCGCCGGCGCACCCGAGGCGACTGGCCGTTCGTTGTGGTCAGTGCAGGCCGGGCGGCGCTGCCCGGGACCGAGGCGAGAGGACCACGAACACGGCGTCGGGACCTCCGTGCACTCTCAGCTGGCGTGAAGGATGCGAAAGCGATCGGGTTCCGCCGGATCTCGATCAACGACTTGGACCGGCGTCCAAGCCCATTGCCACACGCTGATGCCCGGCGCGCGGGAGAACCGGATCTTCCCGCGGGTGCCTTCGACGACAACACGCGGCCAGGATTCGGCGATGCGCGCCCGGTCCGTGCCGTGACAGCGCAGCACATCGGCGAGGACGGCCACCGTGTCGTAGCCCTCGAAGGCGACGAAGGAGGGCGCTTCGGCCAACCGCTCCCGGAGGGCCGCCTCGACCCGCGCACCGAGCGGGCTGGGGCTCTCGGGCAGATAGCGCAAGAACGGGATCGCGGCGCCGTCGCCGCCCAACAACGCCGCCCATTCGGCGAACTCTGGCTGCCCGGCCGGAGCACCAATCATGATCTCGGCGAGGCGCTGGTCGCGGCGGACAGACTTGACGATCGGCACCGCTGGCTCCGGGTGGCCGACCAGAAGAAGGAGGGCTGTCGCGCGATTGTCGACGAGCTTGTCGCACACGGCCGCGGGGGAGAGCGTGCGCATGTCGAGTTCAATGACGGTACCGCCGCGCGGAGCGAGGTAGTCCCGCAGAATTCGGGCCCCGGATGCCCAGTAGACACTCGGGTCGGCTGCCACGGCGATTCGGCTGTGGCCCGCGCCGAGGAGGAAGTCCGCGTAGATCTGCCAGCCGTGGGACTGCGCCGGGGCGAGGCGCGCGACCCATTCCGTCGGTTGTTCGGTGAGCCCGTCGAGAACCGCCGACGAGCAGAGGAACGGCAGGCCGAGGGCGTCGGCCCTGGCAGCCGCGGCACGGGCGACGACGCTGTGATACTCCCCCGCCACGGCAGCCACGCCCAAGTGAGCCAATTCGTCCACGGCCGCGGCGGCCTTCTGTGGATCAGCCGCAGTGTCCCGGACCACCAGCTCGAGTGGCCTTCCGCTGATCCCGCCGGCGTCATTGACCTCGCGAACGGCCAACTCGAGGCCGGCGAGCAGGTGTCGGCCCGCCTCGACCCAGCCGGGCCGAGTCAGCGGAACGAGAGCACCGATCCGGACGCACGATCCATCGGTCCGCTCCCCTCCAGGTGACGGCGGTGGCGTATTCATGCGGTGGCCTCTCCCGTGTGACGATTTGGTTGCCGTTGGCCCGCTCGCAGAGTGGCGACGCCCGGTAAGTACGCGTTCATCTCATCTCACCGTGCCCGGCGCACCCATGTGACCATGCCGGACATTGCATCCACCTCCATCGCCAACAGGCAACCGATTATTTGTTCGCTGAGCTGCCAGGCTTCAAGAAAAGCTGCGGACCGCACGGCCCCTGCGACACCTGGGGGTCGCCCGCCGGCCCACCGGACGGGGCATCATCCGCGGCGTGCTGTCCAACAGCGACCGCCCTGCCGAGGCCGAGGACCGCAAGGTTCCCGGCCACGGGGAGGGCGACCTCATGATGGGCACGCGGCCATCGGCGGCCGCCACCCTCGTCAAACGCACCAGCCGTTACACGGCCATCGTGGCCTTCGGACGGCATCAAGGCCGGGCAGGTCGCCCCGCGCCTCACCCGAAGCCTTCTCGGCATCCCGCGCTGCGGCTGCTGCCCCGGCTGCGGCTACTGCAACTGACCGCCCACCAGCGCGGAGCGGGCCCCGGCATCGCGCCGGAGCCCGCTCCGCGTTCAAGAACATGCGCTTAACGCTGTTCAGTTGCTCCCCGAGGCCGGACTACGATCCGCCGTCCTCGGCGGCAGTGCCGGACTCACAGCTCGCGTTTGCCTCTGCCCCAGGGGCAGGGGCGACGATGAGCCCATGCGAGATCTGATGATCATCGGGGAGTTCGCCGCGCGCACCCGACTGAGCCACAAGGCGCTTCGGCTCTATGCAGACAAGGACTTGTTGAAACCTGCCTATGTCGACCCCCGTACCCGTGTCCGCTACTACCAGTCCGCGCAGTTGGAGAAGGCCCGACTGATCACGCTCATGAGGGCCATCGGGATGCCGCTCTCCCTCATCGGGCCAGTCCTGTCAGCAGCGGGCGGGCAAGCAGCGGAGCTGGTCGCCGACTACTGGCGGTGTCGTGATCGCGAGCACCATGCCCGCCACCCCCTCGCAGTCCACATCCAGAACACCCTGAAGGGAAAGACGGCAGCCATGTATGTGATCGCCGAACGCGAGGTCTGTCAGCAGAAAGTCGTCTTCGTGCAGCAGCACGTGACGGCAGAACACCTGGGGGCATTCCTCGGTGAGGCGACAGAACAACTGTTCGCGTATCTCCGCGCAGCAGACGCGGGACTGTCCGGGCCAGTGTTCGCCGTCTATCACGGGCTCGTCGACCAGGACGGCAACGGCCCGGTCGAAGTGTGCGTGCCGACTGAATCCCCGGTCCAGCCCACCGGGCGCATCGGAGTGCGCTTGGAGCCGGCGCACCGGCAGGCGTTCACCGAGCTGCGCAAAGGGCAAAGCGAGTACCCGACAGTGGCGGGGGCCTTCGCTGCATTGGCCTCGTGGCTCGATGGACGGGGGCTGCAGCCGAGCGCCTCTGCACGCGAAATCTACTACCCGAACTGGGCCGATGCGGATGCGGACGAACACGTCATGGACATCGCCGTGCCCTTCCAAAACCTCACGAACTCCTGAAAGAGCGATGGATGTTCGGAACTGGCTCCAACAAGGATGGCGATCCACCGCGGGAATCCGCCTCGCGCGTGAGGGCATGCGGTCGCCACCCTGCACTCCGGCCCGGGCCGCCGTCGACCGGTTCCGGCAGCACGCGCACATCGTCCCGGCCGAGGGCTCCGCGCTCCGGCTGCTGTGTGCGGGAGTGGTCAGGGGGCGGCCTTGATCTTCTTCATGGTCAGGTGGGATTCGGTCCGCAGAACGCCGGGAAGGCCAGTGAGTTTGCCGGTGAGGAAGGTCTCGTAGGCGGCGTGGTCGGCGACCGCGACGCGGAGGAAGTAGTCCGGGCGGCCGAAGAGGCGGCGGAACTCGATGACCTCCTCATAGGAGGCGACGGTCTCTTCGAATGCCTCGACGGTCTTGCGGTCGGTGGCATACACCTCGACGTCAACGAGGACCTCCAGGCCGCGTCCCACGGCCGCCGGGTCGACGACCGCACGATAGCCGGAGACGACTCCTGCCTCCTCCAGCCGTTTGACCCGGCGCAGGCACGGCGGCGGGGTGAGGCCCACCCGCTTGGCCAGTTCGACGTTGGTCAGCCGGCCGTCCCGCTCAAGGTGAAACAAAATGTCGCGATCAATGGCATCCAGCTGAACTTCATTGCCCATGAGTTCATCATAGGGTCACTATCAGCAATCAAATAAGGTCTATTTCGTCCTAAAATTGCGGCATGGGTATACCTCCTGCCGCTGTCGGCGGTCCCGTCCGGTCCGCTGCTTCCGCCTCCTCTCCCCCGGCGCTCTCCGAGGCCCGGGCCGCGTTCAAGGACTCCGCCTCCGTGGGCCTGGGACTGGTCCCGCTGGGCCTGGCGTTCGGTCTGCTCGTCACACAGTCCGGTCTCCACTGGTGGTGGGCCACTGTGTTCACCACCGTGATCTATGCCGGATCGTTCGAGTTCCTCATGATCGGTCTGGTCATCGCCGTCGCGCCCCTGGCGACCGTCGCTCTGACCGCGTTCCTGGTGAACATTCGGCACCTCTTCTACGCGCTGTCCTTCCCTCTGCACCGCGTGAAGGGCCGCCTGGCCAGGGGCTACAGCACGTTCGCCCTTACCGATGAGGCGTACGCTCTGACCACCGGCGAGCGGGCCCGCTCCTGGTCGGGCCGGCGGATCCTGTGGCTTCAGCTGTTCATGCACCTGTACTGGGCCGGGGGTGCCACCGCTGGCGCGCTGCTCGGTTCCCTCCTTCCCAACGGTGTCACGGGCGTGGACTTCGCCCTGACCGCGCTGTTCGCCGTTCTCGCGCTCGATGCTCTCCGGGATCGCCGTGGCGACCTGCCGACGCCGGTCCTGGCCTTGCTGGCGGCTCTGGCGGCCCGGCTCGTCCTCCCCGGGCAGATGCTCCTGGCAGCCTTCGTCCTCTTCACCGCCGGGCTTCTGGCCCGCTACGTCTCCACCGGCAGGACGTCGCACCATGCCTGACGCTCCCTACCTCATCGCCGCGGTCACTGTTTCCGCCGCCGTCACCTGGGCCCTGCGCGCCGTGCCCTTCGCCGCTCTCGCCCCGCTGCGGTCCAGCAAGACCATCGAGTACCTCAGCTCCCGCATGCCGGCCGGCGTCATGGTCATCCTTCTCGTCTACTGCCTGCGGGACCTTCCACTGACCGCATCACGCGCGCTTGCACCCCTGGTTGCCCTGACCGTGACCGTCGGACTGCATCTCTGGCGCCGCAACGCCCTGCTGAGCATCCTCGGGGGCACCGCCGTGCACGTCCTCCTCGCCAGCATGATCTTCGTTCTCTGAGCTTCTTCGAGTTGGCACCGATCGGGTGATTGTGACTGAGCGCTTCACTTGGCGAGTAAGCGCTTGAATGGGCGGCTGCAGCGTCCGGTGCTGGCAGCTTGGTGAGCCGGGACAAGGGTCCACTCGAATTGGCCGGCCTGAACGCCAACACGGCGGGCAAGGCCGGTGAGCGACGATCAAGCTGTTGTCAGTGGCTGACTCTAGTAGGGCTTTGTTAGGTACCCCGATTGATCATCTGCGGATAGGTTGTGATGTTCTTTCAGGTGTGACACCTGAGGAGATGGACACGGTCCGCACGCGCTTGGAGGCGTTCGCGGAGGAGATGCTCGGTTCTCTGGCCCGGCGGGATCAGCGAGCCAAGGGTGAGCTGTACCTGCGCGGGCTGATGCTGGACGGCAAGCGCAAGTCGATGCAGCCGATGGCCGAGCGCCTGGGCGTGGACCACCAGCAGCTCCAGCAGTTCGTTGCCTCCTCGACCTGGGACTGGGCCAAGTGTCAATCCCCTGGAAACGTAGAGGCCTTCCTTACGCGGCTTGGTCCTGCTGATGGTGCTCGGCGCGTGCTTCGCTGATGGTGCGTTCGAACTC
>NZ_JBLVKW010000159.1:0-6677 GCF_048270745.1 Streptomyces sp. NPDC056231
GGCTGCCCCGCGACCGTCTGACAACGGTCAGCGAACGGGAGAAGCACGCCCCGGCACACCTCAACACCAGCCGCCCCCAACAACGTGACAGTGCCGACACCGCCACCCCGGGTGAGTGACCAGTCCTGCATAGCGCCCGAGCCCGGCTGTACGAACAGCTCCCACTCCTCGCCGTACTCCTCGACGTACGCGCGGATCTTCTTGCCACGCCGCAGCGCCAGGTCGTCGCCGTACGAGGTGACCGCGACCCGGTCCATGGGGTACATGCATAGCCACCAGAACGGGAACCACTCGGCAACCGAAGTCGACTTCCCAACCTGCGGAGGCGTCAAAATGAGCAGCCGGTCGTAGTCTCCGCGCCCCACCTCTGCCAGTGCGTCACCGATGACCCGCAGGTGCGGGCGCAGTACGAACTGGCGGTCGAGGCCGCGGGCGAGCGTCACGGGGTCACGCAGAAGGTCTTGGCTCATGGACCGCCGTGCGGCCTCCAGTTGCCGGTAGACCTCTGCGTCGTCCTGGTGCTCCAACTCACCCACGGCCGTCGTCATGTGTTCTCCTCCTCCTCGTTGTCACTGCCGCCGACGGCCCGGATGCGCTGGGTCACCTGTGCGGTGAGCTCGGCAAGGCGGGCGCGGCGCAGGTCCGGGGACATTTGCGCGAAGTCGGCGAACTGCTTGGCCAGCGGGTTCGACCCTTCGCCGGTGACGGCGATCGTCTCGGTGGGGTCACCGAACAGGACCCGCCGGTGCCGCATGGCGACATCCATGAGCCGGATGAAGTCGCCGGCCGACAGCTCGGCCGCGTTCAGCGACGTGAGCCGCTGCGCCAGCTTCCCGATCGCCGCGCCCAGGATCTTCGCGTCGGTCTCGGCGGCTTTCCGGCGCTCCTCCAGCCACATCGCTTCGTACTGGCGGTCCAGGTGCCGGTCGTACGCCTCGACGCGCTCTCGCCACCGGTACTGGGCGGCGAGGTTCCTCACGTGCCCGTACGCGAGAGTCAGCCTCTGTGCGGCTTCGGTCAGGGTGCGGGTTCTGCCGATGTCTCGGTAGATGGTGAGCTGTCCGTGTTTGTGGGGGGTTTCGTTGGGCTGACGTTCCCACGGGTCGAGGTCGGGGTCGAGGGGGATGGGTGGGCGGGTGCTCATGCCGGTTCACTGGGGACGTGGTTGGGGCCGGAGAGGTATTCGCCTGCGAGACGCTCGAGGAGGCGCCAGCCCTGCCCCTGCTCGATCTCTCCGCGTCCTTCTGCTGCTGCGATGGCCTTGTTGATGGTGACGGCGGCGGGGGCGGGGAGGTGCCGGGCGCCGAAGACGGTCTCGAGTCCGACCTGTCCGGTGTGCAGGGGCTCGCCCTGGGGGGAGGTGTAGCCGGCCTGGAGGTCGGTCAGGTGTGCCTCGACGATGCCCAGCATCAGCGTCGCGAGGCGGCCAGCGAAGGCGCCCATGTACGGGGCGAGCCAGCCCAGGGCGCACGAGTACGCGGTGATGTCGTTGCCCTGCACCGGCTGCGTGTTGCCGAATCTGCTGTGTAGCACCCGCTCGATCGTGAAGTTGCGGGAGTAGCCGATGTAGATGTCGGTCTCGGGCCGTTCTCGTAGATGATCGAGCGGAGGGGCGCGGGTATCGAGCCGTGGAACATAGGGCCGCTCCTTGAGTTTGCGGGCGGAGGTGGTAGCCGGGAATTGGCGGGCGGAGATGGTAGCCGACCTGCGGCTTTCTTCCGGTCCCAAGACTCGGAGGGCATGCGGAAGGCCCCCGCCCCGGGGTGGGCGGGGGCCTTCAAGGACGCCCTCGACCTGGAGGAGAAGACGCGCCACGCAGCCCGCAAGGCCCTCGCCGCCGAACTGAAGGCCGACCCGGATCTCCCCTACGCGGCCGTTGCCGCGCACGACTCGGTGCCGTGGACTGAAGAGACCCTCCGGGGCATCGGCCGCGAGTACGGCGTCCCGCCCCGGCAGTCGAACAAAGCGAAGCCGAAGGACTAGGGCGCGTATCGAGTCGTGATCAATGACTGGCCGTGATGTCTTTGATCCGGATCGCCGAGACGCGCGCTTGGCGATCCGGCCGAGGCTCTCTTGACGCTGCGGGGTGACGCCCTGCTGGCTGCTGCTCCTACCGCAGCACCGACTCCAGGAAGTCGCTGCCGATCCTGGCCACGACGGAGAGGTCGAGCTCGTGGAGGACGTAGCGGCCTCGGCGCTGGGTGATGAGCAGCCCGGCCTTCTTCAGGGCGGCAAGATGGCGGGAGACCTCAGGGGCGGTGATGCCGTAAGCGTCGGCAAGCTCGTTCGTCGAGTAGGCGCCGCGTGCGAGGTTGCGGCACAGGTTCATCCGCACCGGGTGGTTCTGTGCGGCCAGGCGCAGCTTCACTGCCTCCACGGGTTCGGTGCCGCCGACCTCGGGAGTGGCGGCCGGGTACTGGATCACGGGCTGCCAGCCCGGCGCGTAGAGGGCGAAGAAGTGCGGCCAGCCGAAGATGCTCGGCACCAGGGGGACGGCGGTGCCCCGGGCCTCGGTGCGGCCGTGTACCAGCTTGTCGACGACGATGCGGCTGCCGTGCTCGTCCTCCTCCAGGCTCAGCGCCGGCGAGGCCGCCGTGAGCGCCGCTGCCAGGCCGTTGCGGCGCAGCAGCTCGGTCTTGTGCCGGGCGTCGGCCGCGAGCTGGACGCGGACCCGGCGCCAGGTGTCGGCGAAGAAGGCCTGATCGCAGTCCTCCATGAGGCGTCGGATCCACGCGCGCGTGGCGGTGGGTTCGGTGAGCATCCGCTCGACGAAGGCCGCCTGGCGTGGGCCGCGTGCCGCTGCCAGGTCGAGCGCACGGCGCCGCGACCACTCGTCGACCAGCGGGGACGGCAGACCCTTGGGGTAGAGGCTGGTGCTGCACGAGATCTCCAGCGCCGCGCCGACGAACTTCTCGTCGTCCATGCGGTCGAGGTCGTCCAGTTCCTCGGCGAGAGTCTCGCGGGGTTGGGCCGGCATCAGGAAGTCGGAGCGTGTCGACCTCCACATGAAGTCTGCCTCGAGCAGCCTGTCGGCCAGCTCCGGCTTGAGTGAGGCGGAGGTCGCTGTCGTCCAGGCGTGCAGCCGGGGGTGATGAGCCGGCTCGGCCAGAGCGTGCAGCGCGTTGCCGAGTTCAGCCAGCGGCGAGGGGCAGAAGGTGATCCGCTCACGTGGCGGTCCGGTGATGTCAATGGTCACGCTCACGCTCCTATAGTGCAGCGCCGGACGGGGGCTGCCGTGCCACTTGACGAGGGCTGTCAATCGGCAGGCCAGGAGGGACCGCCTGAACACACAGTGGACGCATGAACGCACTGCAGCAGCACCTCTTCGACAGCTACCGGGCCGCCCAGCACGCGGAGCCAGCCCCGCCCGTCCCCGGCGCCCACGACGTTGCCGTGCTACGGGCGGCTTGGGGCCACCGACGCTCCGAAGCCGTCCTGGCCAGTAATTCGACCACCGGCCGTCTCCGCTTGGCCCTCCACCGTTGGCTGCACCTCCGGGGCTAGGTGCGCATCGAGGTTGATCAACGAGTCGCTCGGATGAGGTCTTTGATCCAGATCATCGAGGCGCGGAGGTGGAGGCCGGCAAGGTAGCTTTCGGGGGTCTTGTCGTATCTGGTGGCGATGCCTCGCCATGCCTTCAGCTTGTTGATCAGCCGCTCGACGGTGTTCCTTTCTTTGTAGAGGTCGGCGTCATGACTGACGGGTCGACCGCCCCGGGAGCCCTTTTTCTTCCGGTTGGCGGCCTGGTCGGCTTTCTCCGGGATGACGGCCTTGATGTGGCGTTTGCGCAGGTGGGAGCGGTTGCCGCGGGACAAGTAGGCCTTGTCCCCGGCGACGGCGGCGGGCCGCGTGCGGGGGCGGCCGACGGGTCCACGGACCCGGATCTTGTTCAGGACGGGGATGAATTGCGGGCTGTCGGCCGCCTGTCCGGCGGTCAAGACGAAGGCCAGCGGGCGGCACTTGCGGTCGGCGACGAGGTGGACCTTGCTGGTCTGCCCGCCCCGCGAGCGTCCCAGCAGAGCGGACTTCAGCCGGAGCTTTCGGCGGCGGCGAACGCGTCGTCGCTCCTCCCGTTCGGGATCCGCCTCGGCATCCCGTCCGCTTTGTTCTTCGAGACTTCCCCCCTTTGACCTGGCCTTCTCCTCCTCGGCCGCGGCCTTCTCCAGAGAAGTGAGCACGTCCTCACTCATGTGCATCCCGGCGGCGTCGTGGTGAGCGCGCGCGGTGGTGGAGTCGATGCTGACCAGGGACAGGTCCACCTCGCCCCGCTTCGCGGCCTCCGCGATCAGGCCCTCCAGCAGGGGCTCGAACACGCCGGCGTCCCGCCACTGACGGAAGCGGTTGGAGACAGTTGACCAGGCGCCGAACTCCTGCGGCATCTCCCGCCACTGCCCGCCGGTCTTGAATCTCCAGATCACGCCCTCGAACTGCTGCCGCAAGTGCTCGGGATACGGGCCGTACTCGCCGATCGGCAGGTACGGCCCGATGAACTCCCACTCTTCGTCCGTCAGTTGCACTCGCGTCACACAAAGCGATCTACCGGATCAACGTCTGCCGCGAGGCTGAATCCGCAGATTGATCACGACTCGATGCGCGCCCTAGCCCGCACGTACAGGAGGGCCGCACCGAGTTCGTCCGGTGCGGCCCTTGGCTGTGTACGCGCAAGGGTTTCGACGCGACTTCGGGAGTCACTTCGAGGCTAGGCCGCATGATCAATGTCGATGAGTTCGGGAGTCCTGCGGCCTTCCTCGCGGACCGAGTGTGGCCGCCGCTCGCCGCTCCTCCAGGTCGTTCACCGCAGGCACTGGAAGTGATCTTGCTTGAGGAGACGTCAGTCGCCCGACCTATCGTCTCGATTTCGGCTCGGATCGGCGGGGCCTGGTGAGTCCAGCTGGCACTCGTTGGGTGAGACTGGGGGACGGCCTCCGAGCCATCCGCAGTCCTGACCATGACGAAGGGACGGAAGAATCATGAGCCGCCTGACTGTGGCGATGCAGATCTCCATCGACGGCTACGTCGACAGCAGCCTGTCCGACGCCAACTGGCAATTGTGGAATTGGGGCCCCGACTGGCCGTGGAGCACGGACCTCCGCGCGGCCTTCAACGGCCTGCTCGCGAGCGCCTCGGGCATCCTACTGAGCCGGCCCATGGCGGACGAGGGTTACCTGGGGCACTGGGGCCGGATGGCGGAGCAGCATCCCGGCGACCCCGACTGGGAGTTCAGCCGGGCCATCGGCGCACTCCCCAAGTTTGTAGTGAGCCGGTCGGGCAGGCCCGAACTCGACTGGCCACGGACCACGGTGCTCAACGGCGAGCTGACCGACACCGTGGAACATGCGAAGCGACAGGCCGACGGGGACCTGGTCTGCTTTGGTGGCGCCGGCCTGGTCTCCTCCCTGCTGCGAGAGGACCTGGCCGACGAGCTCCGGCTGTTCACCAACCCCGGTTTCGCGGGCGCGGGAACCAGCGTCTTCGGGGCCCGGCTCGCCACGCGGAACTACCGGGCCGCCCACTCGGCCGCCTACGCCTGTGGCGTCGTGGAGACCCGCTGGGTCAGGTAGACGCACCCGGGCGCACAGCGTTCACGCAGTTCCGGCGCCGCCCTTTCCGCAGCGGCGGGTTCCCCGAAGGCGGAGCGATCCCAGCGCACGCGAACCGCGGGGGTCCCGATCCGTCGGCGATGGGCGGTGAGGAGTCGGGCGAGGAACTCGACGATGTGGCGCGGGACGTCGTGGCAGCATAGGTGACCAACGTGAAGCCTCTGGTTGTCACAGACGATCTTGTGGTGAGAACCGTCCTACCAGGGGCTTCACGCTTCCGGAGCCGAGTGCACCCCGTCCGCTCCGCCCCATCTCCTCGGATCACCACTTCACAGAGATCATTTCACTGAGAAAACCTTACGGACGTCATTTTTCTCGTGAACATCACCCGACCGTGGATCTGGGTGCCTCCCAAACCCGTGAACCAGGCCCTTCGCCGTGTCTGCGTCGAACCGGGCGAGCCCGTGATCCGCACGCTCTGAGCCCTGAGCCTGTGAGCCTTAAGACGTCGTTTCTTATGGCGTGATCGCTCGTTGAGTAGTGCATGACGGATCTGGTTGAGCGGTTGGTGCCGGGTGAGTTGTGGGTGCTGTTCCGGCGGGTGGTGCCGCTCACGGAGGTGAAGCGTCCTCAGGGCGGCGGTCGACGACGGGCCGGTGACCGCGAGACTCTGGCCGCGATCATCTTCGTGGCCACCTCGGGCTGTACGTGGCGGCAACTGCCGCCGGATTTCGGCCCGGCCTGGCAGACCGTCTACCGGAGGTTCGCCCAGTGGAGCCGGGACCGGGTCTGGGCCCGGCTCCACCGCGTCGTCCTGGACGAACTCGGTGCCCGGGGCGAGCTGGACTGGTCGCGGTGCGCGATCGACTCCGTCAGCGTCCGGGCGGCAAAAGGGGGCTGCTGACAGGACCGAATCCGACCGACCGTGGCAAGTTGGGATCGAAGATTCACCTGATCACTGACCGGAGCGGGCTGCCGCCGTCGCTGGGCATCTCCGGCGCGAACATGCACGACAGCCAGGGACTGGAACCGCTCGTCCGCGGGCACTGTCACGTTGTTGGGGGCGGCTGGTGTTGAGGTGTGCCGGGGCGTGCTTCTCCCGTTCGCTGACCGTTGTCAGACGGTCGCGGGGCAGCC
>NZ_JBLVKW010000160.1:0-6368 GCF_048270745.1 Streptomyces sp. NPDC056231
CTCAACGTCCGCCGACGCGACCGCCTCGGCGGAGTGATCCACGAGTACCGACATGCCGCCTGACCTGCACGGACGAGTTTTCGGCACCTTCAGGGCTCCGTCGGCGAAGACCTGCGCGCGGTCGCGGCAGATGATCTCGATGCCGGGGTGCTCGCGTAGCCAGGCGGCGACGCTGTCCGCGTCGCGGTCGGGCAGCAGGTCCAGGGGCTGGTGGGACTCGCAGTCGACCAGGATGGTGCCGTACCGGTGGCCCTTCCTGGTGGCGAACTCGTCGATGCCCAGCACGCGCGGGGTCGTCCAGGCCGGGTCCGGCAACGCCATGACCAGGCGCAGGACGGTCGTCCGGCTGACCACGATGCCGAGTAGCAGCGCCAGACGGGCCACGGCGCGGGCGGCCAGGACGACGCCCAGCGCAGCGAGCATCCGCTGCAGGACGGGCGTTCGCCGGCCGTAGCGGCTGGTCAGCCCGTCTATCTGCTCGGCGAACGTCACCCGCCGGCACTTGCCGTTGTCGCAGAACAGCCGGCGCACCGACAGTTCAATCACCACGCCCCGCCCGCCGCACGGCGCGTCCGCCAGGCGCCGTCCGTACCGGCTGTGCACCCGGCCAGACGGCGCCTGGCAGCCTGGGCAGAGTACGGGGACGTCTTCCGGCGTCGACGCTTCGATCACCACGCGGCCGTCCCGCACCTCCATGTACTCGACCTGTATCCCGGCGAGATGCGGAAGCAGAAGGAAGAGTTCTTCACACGCGGCCAGCATCCGCCCGGAGATGACGGAGCGTCACCGGCGCACAGAAGCACGATCGACTTCACGGAATCCGTGCCTGAACCCGTGAACGGGAGCCACTTGGGCAATGGGAATGGGAGCCGCATTGCTCCATCAGTGAAGGGGATGGAGCACGACACAAGTCCATGATCGGCGACGAGAATGGGAGCCACCCTTATCGGGTGATGTCTGGCTGTGTCGGGATCGTATGGGAGTGTCCGCGGTAGCAATGCAGGTGAAAACCGATAGCTTGGTCGTCCCGGGCCCTCTTGCTCCGTGTCCCTGACAGGCTCGGTTCAGTAGGGCCCGGCTCCTTTGTGTGATGGCCACGGACTCGCGACGCGAAATCCAACGACCCCTGAAAGCTGATCCGGCGGGCACTCGGTTGCGGGCTTGTGATCTGGCTACTGTGTTGCGGTGAACGATGAATCTCTCCTCGGTAGGACCGTCTGCCTCATACCGTTGTCCACCGACCACGCCGAAGCCCTCTTGCCCTCTGCATCCGACCCGGAAGTATGGCGGTGGATGCCCCGGCCGCGTCCTGAAACCATGACGCAGATGAAGGCGCTGCTCAGCCAGATGATTGCGGATCCTGCACGACGGTGTTTCGCAGTGCAACGCTCTGACGACGACGCCGTGATCGGTTCGACCAGTCTGTATGACCTCGACCTAGTCGAGAGCCGCGCTGAGATCGGGGCAACCTGGTTCGACCGTTCCTGCTGGGGCGGCCCTTACAACGCTGAGTCCAAGCTATTGCTGTTCAGCCATGCCTTCGATGACCTGCAACTCGCCAGACTCGCCCTGCGCACTGACAATCTCAACGCGCGTTCCCAGCGCGCTTTGGACCGCCTTGGCCTGGTTTACGAAGGAACCCTGCGCAGCCATATGCGGCGCCAGGACGGCACTCGCCGCGACTCGCTGTACTACAGTCTGCTCGCAGACGAATGGCCCACCGTTCGCGACACGCTGCGCGCCAGAGTCGCCGCCAAGACCACTGCCTGATCCGGAGTTCCGAGCTTGTCTGCCAGGGCAGCGAAGGTCCGTTCCATCACCTGGCAGCTCGGCAAGCTGAGCTCGCCCACAGCGAAACGGATCCGCCGCCTCTCGGAGGTTCAGGTCGACGGGAGATCTGCGGGAATTCAGTGGATTGGGGCCCAGTTTCTAGAACCTGAACGGAGGGACGCGGCCGCAGTAGCGTGCTGATGATGTCGCTGCGGGCCTGCGATTGGTCGGCCAGCCAGATTCCGAGCTGGTGGCCGGCCCCCGCGAGCCGGAGGTCGGAGAAGTCCGCGCGGGTGGCCAGCGCGGTGCGAAGAAGCTCTGTCACACCCTCGGGAATGACCGCGTCCTGTTCCGGCACGACGAGGAGCGCGCGACCGTCGAACCGCGCGTAGGTGTCCAGGGCCTGACTGTCACGCCAGCTCTCCGGGCGCCGGATCAACTCGGTGAATCCGGCACCGAAGGGAACGTCCCAGGCATCACTTCCATAGATCCCCGGCGCGCATAGAACGATGGCTGCCACACGCCTGCCGTACAGATCCACCAGATCCGCGACAGTCTGGCCGCTCATGCTGAACCCGACCAGCACCAGAGGGCGCTCGGAGCCGAAGACCTCGTCGATGACAGCGACGGCCTGGTCGCGCCGCCGCCTGAGGCTGAGGTGAAGCAGCTCTCCGGTACTCTCCCCGTGACCAGAGAAGTCCAGCGCGAGGGCAGGATGCCCGTGCGCGGCAAAGTCCTCGGCGAACGGCAGATGACGCTCTTTGTCACCGGCACCGGCGCCGTGCATGATGACAACGCCGCAGGCACCGAAGCTCTCGTTCTGCGGCGTCACGGTGTAGAGACTGAGTTGTTCACCGTCCGCGGCGTGAACCGCCTTACGTATGACGGCGCCCATTGCATCTCCCAACGTAGTGGTGCGGCAGAAGTCGCATCGACCTCGCCAGCCACGATGACACACGGCGCAGGACCTCCCACAGGGACGACTTCACCGATTCCGCTCCAGTTCAAAGGACGGGCACTCAGTCAGCGCGCCGGCGTGACCTGGCGTTCGAACTCGGTGGCCTGGTAGCGGTAGGACTCGGTGCCGGTCTGGATGAGGGTGCAGCGGAAGGTGATTCGGTCGGCGATGGCCGCGCAGAGCCTGGGGTCGGCGAAGATCTTGTCCCACTCGGCGAACGGGGAGTTGGTGGCCGCCGCGGTTGCCTTGCACTCCTCGCGCTCGGTGAAAGTCTGGAACAGCAGCCGGGCGCCATTCTTGTCCAAGTTCAGATAGCCAAACTCGTCCAGGCAGAGAAGATCGACCTTGCTGTAGCGGGCGATCACAGAGGACAGGCGCCGGGCGGCATCCGCTTCGGCGGTCAACGACAGGTCGATCGCCGTGCGCATGACCAGGCCGTGCTCGTTCCACAGCTCGACCGTGCGCTGCATGGCTGCCGCGATGGCCTGGCGCGGCTCGTCGGCCTGCGCGGTGACCCGGGACCGCTCCCACAGGTGCTCAACAGTCCGGGCCACGAGCGCCGTGACCACTTCTTGCTTGGAGCCGAAGTAGAAGTACAGGGCGCCGCGGTCACCGGCGAGGATCAGGGCCTGCGCGGCTCGTCGATGAGCGAGCTGTGAGTCCCCGCTCGTATCGTGAAAAGAGACAGAGCTGCGGGGCAAGGCAGGGAAGTCATGAATGTGCCGGCGGTCGACTACGCGGCGGTGTTCCAGGCCCTTCCCGGGGCAGTGGCGCTGGTGACCCCGCAGCTGATCTACGCGGATGCCAACGCGGAGTTCTTGCGCCTCCGGGGCGTTGTCCGCGAGCAGGTAGTCGGTCGCTTCGTGCCCGAGGACCACCCCGAAAGGGACCCCTCCGAGCCTCTCCTGCTCAGAGTTCTGGCGTCACTGCGCCAGGCGGCGGGCACCGGTGAGCGCAGCATCATGGCGCTGCAGCGCTACGACATGGAGGACCCCGACCAGCCCGGAGTGTGGCACGAGCGGTACTTCAGCATGACCAACATCCCCGTGCTCGGATCTGATGGACGGGTGACGCTGCTGCTGCACCGGGTGGAGGACGTCACCGAACTCATCCGCGCCCGTGAAGTCGCGCTGACCTTGCAAGAAGCCATGCTGCCCGCTCCTCGCCCGGTCGGTCGGCATCCGGCGGCCGTACGCTACCGGCCCGCCGCCGAAGCACTGAACGTGGCCGGCGACTGGTACGACCTGGTCGACCTGCCCGGCGATCGCATCGCCGTTGCCGTCGGCGACGTCGTCGGCCACGGCCTGCCCGCCGCCGGTGTCATGGGACAACTGCGCAGCGCCCTCAGCGCCGCCTCCCTCGTCGCCGAAGGCCCCGCCCGCGCCCTGGAAGCCCTCGGGTTGTACGCCCGCACCGTCGACGGTGCCGAGAACACCACCGTGGCCACGGCAGTCATCGACTGGGAGACCCGCACCATCACCTACAGCAGCGCCGGCCATCCCCCACCTGGGCTCCTGCAGAGGGACGGGACCGTCGAGTTCCTGGACCAGGCCACCGACCCGCCACTGGCCGCCCGCCCTGAACACGCCCCCCGGATCCAGGCTGTCGCGGCCTTCCGCGAGGGCGCCGTTCTCGTGCTCTACACCGACGGCCTGATCGAACGCCGCGGCGAAGACATCGACACCGGCCTCGCCCGGCTCGCCGACTCCCTGGCCCGCCACCAGGCAGACGACCCCGAAGCCCTCGCCGACGCCGTGCTCAACGACCTACTTCCAACCGGTGTCGCCACCGACGACACCGCCCTGGTCATCGTGCGCCTGTGAATCCAAGCCGGAAGTGTCCAAGATTTCGAGCCCGCCCCCTGCGTTCTGGGTTGCCGTCCTTCCGCAGGGGCCGCGCCGGGCCATGTGGCCGCCGTGCGTCAGGCGCTGTTCGACCGGCTCAGCCCCGAACAGCAGAAGTCCCTCGGCGAGATCGATCCTCACCGGCGGCCGCCTGGAACACGGCACCACCGCCGACAGGGGTTTCGAGGTGCGGGCCTGGCTTCCCTGGGCGGAGTCCTGAGCTTAAAAACTTGGCCAACCTGCCTGGAGCACAGTCGGCGTACGAGCGGGCAGTCCGATCGCTCTGCGGACGTGGTTCTCTGGTGCGTTGCGGCGGTTGCGGGGCGTCTTGGTGACCAGTGACCTCGGTTCTGCTTAGACGTCGTTTTCTCTCGTTGTTTCGTCCCGTGATGCGGGCTTGGTCCGGTGCTGTCGGGTCGCGCCAGGAGATGGTGCTCTCGCCGGTAAGGCGGCGGGCCATGAGGTCCGTCATAGCGAGGTGGATCACGGCTTCGGAGCGAGTGCTGAACATCCGGCCTGTCGCAAGACCAGACCAGCCGGATGAATGGGTCAACGGTTGTTGATGGGCAGCCGTCTATCGCGATGAACGCAGCGGAAGGTGACGGAGGCTCCAGAGCGCTATATGTCGCTTCAGGGCAGCTTCGGGAGCACAGCGCCGGGGAAGCTACGTACGGCCTCGTTCGTTGCGCTGGCCGGTCAGGGGTCACCATGCACGCCCAGGTGCGTGATGCCGAAGCTGTGGTCGTACTTGAGGCCGTACTTCATGAGGCGGTCGAGACCGAGGTGGAACAGGCCGACGGCTCCGGCGACGGTGAGCGCGCTGGTGTGCCATCCGACTCCTGCGACGAGCAGTGCCAGCGGCAGCGGCGCGGTGTGCGCGAGGTTGTAGGTCCAGGCGCCTACCCGCGGGCCTACGAGGTACGCGAGCCAGGACAGGTCGGGGACAAGGAACAGAGCCGGGATCAGCCACCAGGGCTGCCCGGTGCTGCCAAAGACCACGAGAGCGGCTCCGGCGACGGCCAGACCCTCGATTCGCAGCCAGCTCAGTGGTCGACCGGTGACCACGCCTGGCGTTCCGACAGTCGCCTCGGGCTGTGTCAGGGCTGAGATCTTCGCGTCAGCGGGTGGTTTCGGGGTGTTCACGGGTGAGTGGGCGGCGGTCATGCCGGTCCTCCGGGGGTGTGGAGTCATCGGGGTCGGCTTGCAGGCCAGTGATCAGGGTGTCGACGAGGAAGTGGTAGCTGCGGGTGACCTCGCGGGACAGTCCGAAGCCGTCGGCGGCCTCGAGGATGGCGAAGCCGTCAAGCGCCGGTTCGCGCCATCCGGACGGCGTCGACCTGCGCGGACTTCGCGCTGGCACCGTCCCTCACCAACTCGACGCCACGAGGCTGTGACCCGACGTGCCCATCCGACCCGATATCGTTGCCCAGGCAACTGCGCCCGGGATCTCCAAGAGCATCAAGGAAGGCGCCAGCTGGCGGTGCGAGTGTGAGAGCGCGCGCGGACTCGGCAGTCAGACCGGCCGGTGCCCCGACCGGCACGGGCAGCCCGCGTACGGCACTGGCTCGCGCGTCATCCTGACCACCGCGCAAGTTGCGGAATGCTCCCGCGTCCGCTGGGTCAGTGCCCCGTAGCACGTACATGATCACGGCCATGCGGACGAGGCAGACCAAGGCGCCGGTGATGTCGCAGCGGTCGACGGCGACGGCATTCTCACAGAGCGCGCAGGCCCCGGTCGGCGAAGGCGATCAGCCACTCGAAGCTCTCGTCGATGTCGGCGCTCCACTGGAAGCCTC
>NZ_JBLVKW010000161.1:0-6154 GCF_048270745.1 Streptomyces sp. NPDC056231
CGGGACCGACACTGACATCGGTCCCACACCATCCTGCACGCCGTGGCCGGGGGGCCCTTCCGCGTCATCGACGACCCTACGAGGGATCGATGACGGGGGAGGGCCCGTTGGCTGCCGCTTGCCTATTTACATGGAGGCACGATGGGGCGCTATGTCGCACGACGACTGCTCCAGATGATCCCGGTTTTCATCGGGACAACTCTGCTGATCTTCCTGATGGTCTACACTCTGCCCGGCGACCCCGTGCGGGGACTCTTCGGGGACAAGGGTGCAGACCCTGCCACCGTTGCCGCTATACGGCACCAACTGGGGCTGGACCAACCGATCCTGCAGCAGTACTGGAACTACATGTCAGGCATTGTCCTGCATGGTGATTTCGGCACTCAGATAGCGAGCGGTCGCCCGGTCACGGACGTACTCGGTGACGCCTTCCCCGTCACCCTGCGACTGGCCGGCATGGCGTTCCTCCTCGAGATCGTGCTCGGCATCGGCCTCGGCATGGTCGCCGGGCTGCGCGCCGGCCGCCTCGCGGACAACGTGATCCTGATCTTCACCCTGCTGATCATCTCGATCCCGGTCTTCGTTCTCGGCTTCATCATCAAGTCGGTGTTCGCCTTCCAGCTCGACTGGATCGCGCCGAACGTCTCGAACGAGGCGACGTGGAGCGAACTGATAGCACCGGCCGTCGTGCTCGGGTCGCTCTCCCTCGCCTACGTGGCGCGACTGACGCGTACGACGATGGCCGAGAACCTGCGCTCGGACTACATGCGTACCGCCGTGGCCAAGGGACTTCCCAAGCGCCGCATCATCGGTGTGCACCTGATGCGCAACTCGCTGATCCCCGTCATCACCTTCCTCGGAACCGACCTGGGTGCCCTCATGGGTGGCGCGGTCGTGACCGAGGGCCTGTTCAACGTGAAGGGCATCGGCGGCACCATCTTCGAGTCGATCGTCCGACGCGAGGGCACCACCCTGGTCGGCCTGGTCACCATCCTGGTGCTCGTCTACCTCTTCATGAGCCTGATCGTCGACCTGCTGTACGCGGTCCTGGACCCGAGGATCCGTTATGCCTGACGTGACCAAGACCGTCCCCGCGACCGAAGACCCGAAGACCGCAGTGGCGGAGCCGGTGGCTGTGAAGGCCGAGAAGGCCCGCAGTCTCTGGGGCGACGCATGGATCGATCTGCGCTCCAACTGGTACTTCATCATCTCGTCCGTCCTCATCGTGATCCTGCTCGTGATGACGGCGTTCCCGGGCCTGTTCACCGGTGCCTCGCCGACCAAGGGCGACCTGGTGCACCACTTCCTGAGCAAGCCCGAGCTCGGCAAGGTCGGTTCGCCCGAGTGGCTGGGTTACGACCTTCAGGGCCGCAGTGTCTACGCGCGTGTCATCTACGGCACCCGGGCCTCGGTGATCGTCGGCATCTCCGTCACCGCGCTGGTGACCGTGTTCGGCGGCCTGATCGGCATGGTGGGCGGCTACTTCGGCGGCTGGGTCGACGCGCTTCTGTCCGGGTTCACCAACATCTTCCTCGGACTGCCCTTCCTGCTCGGCAGCATGGTGGTCCTGCAGGCGTTCAGCGACCGCACCGTTTTCGTCGTGATCCTCGCCCTCGCCTTCCTCGGCTGGACACAGATCGCACGTGTCATGCGCGGTGCCGTGATCACGATCAAGCAGTCGGACTACGTCCAGGCAGCCAGGGCCCTTGGCGCGAGCACGCCCCGGATCCTGTTCAAGCACATCCTGCCGAACGCCATGGCCCCGGTGATCGTCGTCGCGACCATCTCGCTGGGTGTGTACATCTCGGCCGAGGCGACCCTGTCCTACCTGGGGCTGGGTCTTGCCGACCCGACGATTTCGTGGGGTATCGACATCTCCGGTGGCCTCAGCCAGATCCGCGTCGCGCAGCACGTCCTGCTGTACCCGTCGATCATGCTCAGCATCACCGTTCTGGCGTTCATCATGCTCGGCGAAGCCGTCCGCAACGCCCTCGATCCGAAGTCGCGATAAGGAGGGCGTACGTGACTACCATCGACAAGACCGCCGAAGTCCCGTCGCCGCGCTCGGGTGACGACCACGTCGGCCCGCTGCTCGACGTCCGTGACCTGCATGTGGAGTTCCACACCCGCGAAGGTGTGGTCAAGGCCGTCAACGGCGTGAACTACAGCGTGAACGCAGGGGAGACGCTCGCCGTTCTCGGTGAGTCCGGCTCCGGCAAGTCCGTGACGGCGCAGGCCATCATGGGCATTCTCGACATGCCGCCGGGCAAGATCCCCCAGGGGGAGATCCTCTTCCGCGGCCAGGACATGCTGAAGATGTCCTACGAGGAGCGCAGGCAGATCCGTGGCCAGAAGATCGCGATGATCTTCCAGGACGCGCTCTCCTCGCTGAACCCGGTGCTCACCGTCGGCTACCAGCTCGGCGAGATGTTCCGGGTCCACCAGGGCCTGTCCAAGAAGGACGCGACGGCCAAGGCCATCGAGCTGATGGACCAGGTCAAGATCCCGGCCGCCAAGGCCCGGGTCTCGGACTACCCGCACCAGTTCTCCGGCGGTATGCGCCAGCGCATCATGATCGCCATGGCGCTGGCCCTGGAGCCGGACCTGATCATCGCGGACGAGCCGACCACCGCGCTCGACGTGACCGTGCAGGCCCAGGTGATGGACCTCCTCGCGGAGCTGCAGCGCGAGTACAACATGGGTCTCATCCTGATCACGCACGACCTCGGTGTCGTCGCCGACGTCGCGGACAAGATCGCCGTGATGTACGCGGGCCGGATCGTCGAGACCGCCCCGGTCCACGAGATCTACAAGCGCCCGGCACACCCGTACACCAAGGGTCTGCTGGAGTCGATCCCGCGGCTGGACCAGAAGGGCCAGGAGCTCTTCGCGATCAAGGGCCTGCCGCCCAACCTGCTGCGCGTGCCCTCGGGCTGTGCCTTCAACCCGCGCTGCACGATGGCGCAGGACATCTGCCGTACGGACATCCCGGCCCTGCGCCCGGTGACCGAGCAGGACGGCATCGAGCTGGTCGGCCGCGGCAGCGCCTGCCACTTCTGGAAGGAGACGATCCATGGCTGACATCAACAAGGAGACCGTGGACGCCACCCCGAACGTCACCGAAGTGGAGACGGTCGACGCGGCCACCGAGGCGGAGGCTGTTGCCGCCATCGAGGCGCCGGTGTCGAAGGGCGAACCGATCCTTCAGGTCCGCAACCTGGTCAAGCACTTCCCGCTGACCCAGGGCATCCTGTTCAAGAAGCAGGTCGGTGCGGTCAAGGCCGTGGACGGCGTCTCGTTCGACCTGTACCAGGGCGAGACGCTCGGCATCGTGGGTGAGTCCGGCTGCGGCAAGTCCACGGTCGCCAAGCTCCTGATGACGCTGGAGCGAGCCACCGCCGGTGAGGTCTTCTACAAGGGCCAGGACATCACCAAGCTGTCCGGGCGTGCGCTGAAGGCCGTGCGCCGCAACATCCAGATGGTGTTCCAGGACCCGTACACCTCGCTGAACCCCCGTATGACGGTCGGCGACATCATCGGGGAGACCTTCGAGATCCATCCCGAGGTGGCACCGAAGGGCGACAGGCGCCGCAAGGTGCAGGACCTCCTGGATGTCGTGGGTCTCAACCCGGAGTACATCAACCGGTATCCGCACCAGTTCTCCGGCGGTCAGCGCCAGCGCATCGGCATCGCCCGCGGCCTCGCGCTCAACCCGGAGATCATCATCTGCGACGAGCCGGTCTCCGCGCTCGACGTGTCGGTGCAGGCACAGGTCATCAACCTGATGGAGAAGCTGCAGGACGAGTTCAACCTCTCCTACCTCTTCATCGCGCACGACCTGTCGATCGTCCGGCACATCTCCGACCGGGTCGGCGTCATGTACCTCGGCAAGATCGCCGAGATCGGTACGGACACGGAGATCTACGACCACCCGACGCACCCCTACACCCAGGCGCTGCTGTCGGCGGTCCCGGTTCCGGACCCGGAGGCCCGCGAGCGCCGCGACCGGATCATCCTCAGCGGTGACGTCCCGTCGCCGGCGAACCCGCCGTCGGGCTGCCGCTTCCGCACCCGCTGCTGGAAGGCGGAGGACAAGTGCGCCACGGAGGTGCCGCTGCTGGCGATCCCCGAGCGCTTCAAGTCCTCGGACACCCCGGCCGCGCATGAGTCGGCCTGCCACTTCGCCGAGGAGAAGGACGTCGTCGGCGCGGCGTGATCCTGTCCAGTGCCCCTCCCGGCAAAGCTTGCCGGGAGGGGCACTAGACAGGCATACACCGACAGGGCGCCCGGAACACGGTTCCGGGCGCCCTGTCGTGTGCCCGGGCGGTCCCGGCAGGCGTATGTCCAGGTGCCGGATTTCGACCGGGTTGCTGCGGCCGTTCCGGTGACGGGCAACACAGACGGCTGTCGTGCTGATGCGTTGATCTTTTGATGAGGTGATATTTGGCGCTACGTGCGATGTGGACCGATAAGGAGGCTTTCCATGCGCGGAGCCGCACAAGCCAAGTGGGCCGCCTGCGCGGTTGCCGTCGCCCTGACGGCGACGGCCTGCGGCGGGGGCGGCGGTGGTGGCGGGGGTGGCGGCGCCAATGGGATTGTGAGCTCCTCCTGGGGTGACCCGCAGAATCCGCTGGAGCCCGCCAACACCAACGAGGTGCAGGGCGGCAAAGTCCTCGACATGGTCTTCCGTGGGCTGAAGAAGTACGACCCGAAGACCGGTGCGGCCACGAACATGCTGGCCGAAAAGATCGAGTCCACCGACTCGCAGAACTTCACCATCACACTGAAGGACGGCTGGACCTTCAGCAACGGCGAGAAGATCACGGCGAACTCTTTCGTGGACGCCTGGAACTACGGTGCCCTGCTGAAGAACAATCAGAAGAACGCATACTTCTTCGGCTACATCGACGGCTACGACAAGGTCCACCCGAACACCGGCAATGCCTCCGCGGCCACGCTCTCCGGCCTCAAGGTCGTCAACCCCAGGACCTTCACCGTCAAGCTGTCGCAGAAGTTCTCGCTCTGGCCGGACACCCTCGGCTACCCGGCCTTCGCGCCCCTGCCGAAGAGCTTCTTCACCGACCACGCCGCCTGGCTGTCCAAGCCCGTCGGCAACGGCCCGTACACCATCGAGTCGTACACCAAGGGCTCCGTGATGAGCCTGCGCAAGTGGGACGGTTACCCCGGGGACGACAAGGCGCAGAACGGCGGCATCGACCTCAAGGTCTACACGGACAGCAACACCGCCTACACCGACCTGGTCGCGGGCAATCTCGACCTCGTCGACGACGTACCGGCCGCGCAGCTGAAGAACGTCAAGGCGGACCTGGGCGACCGCTACATCAACACCCCGGCAGGCATCATCCAGACGATCGCCTTCCCCTTCTACGACAAGAAGTGGGACACCCCCGGGGGCATCAAGGTCCGGCAGGGCCTGTCGATGGCGATCAACCGGGACCAGATCACCAGCCAGATCTTCCAGAAGACCCGCACTCCCGCCTCCGACTGGACCTCCCCGGTCCTCGGTGAGGGGGGCGGCTTCAAGAAGGGGCTGTGCGGAGCCCCGTGCGAGTACAACGCGGCGGACGCCAAGAAGCTGGTTCAGGAGGGCGGCGGGATCCCCGGCGGCCAGCTGAAGATCTCGTACAACGCGGACACCGGCTCGCACAAGGAGTGGGTCGACGCCGTCTGCAACAGCATCAACAACGCGCTGGGCAACAACAAGGCCTGCGTCGGCGCCCCGATCGGCACCTTCGCCGACTTCCGCAGCCAGGTCTCCCAGCAGAAGCTGACCGGCCCCTGGCGTGCGGGCTGGCAGATGGACTACCCGCTGATCCAGAACTTCCTGCAGCCGACCTACTACACGAACGCCTCGTCCAACGACGGCAAGTGGAGCAGCAAGCAGTTCGACTCGCTGATCGACAAGGCCAACGCCGAGTCCGACAAGGCCAAGGCCGTCTCCACGTTCCAGGACGCGGAGAGGGTCCTCGCCGAACAGATGCCCGTCATCCCGCTCTGGTACCAGAACGGCAGCGCCGGCTACTCGGACCGGATCACCAACGTCTCGCTGAACCAGTTCAGCGTCCCGGTGTACGAGCAGATCACGGTCAAGTAGGACCCGGAAGCCGGGTGGCCGGTGCACCCTCGCACCGGC
>NZ_JBLVKW010000162.1:0-6124 GCF_048270745.1 Streptomyces sp. NPDC056231
CTTGTACGACGGCGACGCGACCGACACGACAAGCCCTCCCCAGGCACGATCAACCCGAAGATCATTTCACTCCGTCAGCCAACGTGACAGCACCCCCGGTACCGGCCTGGGCCTGCCCGGTACCGGTCGCAGGGGACGGCGAACGCGGTTGCCACGTTGACGGCTGCCGCCCTCCGATCCGGCCAAAGGGAGGACCTGGCTACCCAGGCCCGGCTTGCCCCGGGTCGGCTGTGGCCCGGAGTGCCTAGGCTGTCACCGCTACGGAAGGGCGGTGCCATGGATGCTGACTCCCGGACCAGGGCCGCGGTCGAGGAGCATTGGCGAGCCTCCGAACGCGGGGACACCGAAGCCGAGCACGCCATCTACGCCACGGACGCGATCCTGGACTACCGGCAATCAGGCGAGCGGTTCCGGGGCCGAGCGGCAATCTCGGCGCAGCGCGGCGGGCACCCGGCCGAGCCTCACTTCACCGTCCAGCGGATCACCGGCCATGCGAATCTGTGGGTGAATGCGTCATCACCTACGGCGGTGTGCCTTCGTATTCGGTCAGCATCATGGAATTCGCTGACCAGCACGTGGTGCACGAGACGCAGTACGTCGCCGACCCCTTAGGCGTGCCGGCCTGGCGGGCCGCGCTCGCGGAGCCGATGCCGGGCCGGACCATTGCCGGAGCCTGATTCTTGGGCTTGCTCGGGCCGGCCGGGTGACGAGCCTGTGACCGGCACCACGGCCGCGGTCAGCGGCGGCATGTCCATGTTCTCCCCCTGGCCTGCGCGCACGGGGCCATCGCGTCCCGGTCCAGCCGACGGCCGGACCGCATTCGGGACATCGTCACCCCAAAGGAAGACGTTCATGCACACGATCGATCTCGCCTACGTCGGGCGAGGCCCGCACGAGGAACTGGTCACCTACCTCGCTGACCAGCAGGACTTCTACGCCGACGAGGGCGTCCACGTCGCACTGCGCGACGGCTGCACCTGGGACGCGGAGCGGCTGCGCCGCGGCGCAGTCATCGGACTCGGCCGGACACTGCTGTCCCGGCTGAACGATGGCATCCCCTGGGTCGCGCTGAATGTCAACACCGCCCGCCCGCTGTTCTGGTTCCTCGCCCGTTCCGGCCTGGCCTCCCTGGTTGACCTGGCCGGCCAACGGCTGGCGGTAACCCCTCCTCACACCGGCCCCGGGGTTTTCACCCGGATCATTCTGCGCCAGGCCGGTCTCGACCCGGACCGCGACGTGCAGAGCATCGTCCGCTGGCCCGGCGACTACAGCATGGACCTGCGCCGGCTGCGCAACGGGAGTATCGACGCCGCCGTGGTCGGTGACACCATGGCACCGGAGGCGATCGCCGCCGAGCTCGGTTGGCAGGTGCTGGCCTTTGTCGGCGACCACTTCCAGATTCCCACCGTAGGCGTGGCTGTCGACCCCACCTACACCGACCCGGAGGACCCCGCGGTCCAGGCGGTCGTACGAGCCCACCGGCGCGCCCTTCAGGTGATCCACAACGATCCCGACACCACGGTGCGGCATCTGGAGACCTTCCTCGGCCGACACACCGCAGACGAAGTCCGAGCGCACTACGAGAAGTTCATCGCACCGTATTTCACCACCGACGGCCAAACCGACCTCGTCGCCGCAGACACCGCGATCACCACGGTCGCCGCCGAACTCGGCGTTCCCGCCACCTTCACCGCAACCGAGTTCTACCGCACCGCTTAGTCGTCGAAGGCAGTCAGTGAGCGGCAGACCGCCTGGCCGGCCTGGAAGCTGCACCACACCGCGGCGGCAAGTGCCCCGAGACGCTGGGCCACACCTACGACGGCCCCCTGGACGGAGCGTGCTCCGTGGTGTTGCAGGTCGAGGGGCACTTTCGCAGTGTCGTCGACCGACGCGACGGGCTCCGGATCGGCGGGGACCCACAGGATGGGCATTTCCGCCGGGACACATACCAGGGACGGCAGGTCTCCGGCATACCGGTCGCCGCGACCCGATCGCCACGCAACCGGTCGAAGATGCAGTCGTAGACCTCCAGGCGGCAGGCGCACTCCACAGAGCGGCGTGTTTGCGTGCGGGCAGAACCGACTCTTCCGGCACCCTCAGGGCCCCTCGCAGACGGTCGCGAAGCCCTGCGTCCCCCGAAGAAACAAGCCCGAAGAAACAAGAGAGGAAGAGACCATGAAGGAGTTCCTGATCGAGCTGACCGCCCGTGTGCCCGAAGGGACCGACCAAGCAGAAGTCGACCGGCGCCGCGCCGCCGAAGCTGTGCGAGCCAAGGAACTCGCCGCCGAAGGTCACTTGTTCCGGCTGTGGCGCCCGGTCGGGGAGGACCGTGTCATCGGCGTGTGGCGCGCCGATGACGAGGCGGAGTTGCGTGAGAAGGTCCTCGGAAGCCTGCCCATGTGGCCTTGGGCGACGGCGGTAATCACCGCCCTGCAGCCGCACCCCAACGATCCGGACCTGACCGAATGAGTCTTCCGGTGCGGCACCTCACTGCCACCGCTCGCTGTGCCAATCAGGACCACCGCACTGAAGCGGGAGTCCATGCCTTGAGGTTGAGAAACCGTTCGCTTACCGAATCGGAGACAGGGGTTCCGCGATCGACAGCGGCCCCGGACGGAGGGAAACCCGTGTCTGAGAAGAACCATGCCACGGTGGCAGTCACCGGGGTGACTGGGGCGCTGGGCGGCCGGATCGCGGCCCGACTCGCGGGCCACGGCGTCCCCCAGCTCCTCGTCGGACGCAGCCCCGACCGCATGCCCGAACTGCCAGGCGCCCAGCGGCGCGGTCCGGCCGCCTACGCCGATGCCGACGCCATGCGCAAGGCGCTCGAGGGCGCGTCGACCCTCATCCTGGTCTCCGGACACCGCACAGGGCGCCGGCTGGAGGAACACGCCACCGCAGTCGAGGCCGCGATCGCGGTCGGCGTGGACCGGGTCCTGTACGTATCTCTCGTCGGCGCAGCGCCCGCCGCCACCTACACCAACGCCCGCGACCAGTGGCTGACCGAACAGTTCCTGGCAGGGGCCGGGATCCGCCAGACGGTGCTCCGGGCAGGCTTCTACACCTCGACGCCAGCCGCCCTCGCCAACGAGGAGTTCGTCGTGAGCGGCCCCGCGAGCACCGGCCGGGCCGCCTTCGTCACCCACGAGGACATCGCTGACGTGATCACGGCCGTCGCCCTCGATGAGGGTCCCCGCTCCGAGCACGACGGCGCGACCCTTGAGATCACCGGGCCCGAGGCCCTGACCCTCGACGAAGCGGTCACCAGGATCGCCGCAGCCACCGGCCGACCCTACCGCTTCGAACCCGAGACTCTCGAGGACGCCTTCACACGGCGATGGCGACTGGGCATGAGCGGGGAACAGATCGAGACCTGGATCTCGTGGTACCAGGCGATCGAGAGGGGCGAGATTTCCGTGGTCACCGATGTCGTCCCCCGGCTCACCGGCTCACCAGCGACCCCGATCTCGGACGTAGCCTGGTGGCCCGCGCCGAAGACAGCGCGCGGTACCCGCTAATCTCGCGCTTTAACGAAGCGGGCTGTCCGGCCACTGATCAAGAAAGCAGAAAGTGCCTCTGACCAGTGAGAATGAGGATTGCTGAGGTCTTTGTTCCCGCCGCTGTCGGAGGCACTTCCCAGGTGAAGAAGCGTATCGGGTCCTACCCGCGTGTCCGCGTCGAGGCCGGCGGGGCAATGGTCTCGCGGGCGGGAGCCGTGCTGCTGGTCGACACGGTCCGCAAGACCGGGCTGGACCAGGCGATATCAGCGGCGCTGTCGCCGTGGCGCAAGCCCCGTGCGGTGCACGATCCTCCGGGTAAAGTCCTGCTGGATGTGGCACTCTCGGTCGCACTCGGCGGAGACTGCCTTGCTGACGTGGGAATTGTGCGGGCCGAACCGGGCGTGTTCGGGCCGGTGGCATCCGATCCGACCGTCTCCCGTCTCATAGACACACTCGCCACGGCGGGAGACAAGGCCCTGGCGGCAGTCCGCTCGGCACGCGCTGAGGTCCGTGAATACAATGCCGGCGGACAGGTGATCGTCGATCTGGACGGGGTGCTCGTTCTTGCGCACTCCGAGAAGCAGGACGCCGCCGCGACGTGGAAGAAGACGTTCGGGCACCACCCGCTGATGGGCTTCGTCGACCACGGAGCGGGCGGCAGCGGAGAGCCGGTCGCTGGCCTGCTGCGGCCGGGCAACGCGGGCAGAAACACCGCCGCCGACCACATCACCACCGCCGGGCTCGCGCTGGCCCAGCTGCCGAAGAAGTACCGGCGCGGACGCCAGACACTGATCCGCTGTGATTCGGGCGGTGGCACCCATCAGTTCGTGGCCTGGCTGACGAAGCGTGGCCGGTGGCTGTCGTACTCGGTCGGGATGACCATCAGCGACGGCATCCACCAGGCCGTCCTCAAGGTTCCCGCGTCCGCCTGGACGGTTGCCGTCGAGCCTGACGGCGAGGTCCGCGACGGTGCCTGGGTGGCCGAGCTGGGCGGCGACGTGCTCAAGGACTGGCCCAAGGGCATGCGGCTGATCGTCCGCAAAGAACGCCCCCATCCCGGCGCCCAGCTGCGCTTCACCGACGCCGACGGGATGCTGCTGATCTGCTTCGCCACCAACTGTCCCTCCCCTCGTAGCGTGGAGTCTTTGATTGCAGGGGAGGTTGGGGTTCATGGGGTCCAAGCAACGGACGTACACGCCTGAGTTTCGTGAGGGTGCTGTACGCATCGTGATCGAGACGGGCAGGCCGATCCCGGAGGTCGCCGAGGAACTCGGCGTGTACTCGGGCACGCTGCACAGCTGGGTGTCGCGGTGGCGGCGCAACGGGTCGGCGTCGTCCGACCGGCCGGCCGAGCCCGCGCCGGGCGGGCGGATGCGCGAGGCCGAACGCGCCGAGCCGGAGCGGCTGCGGCGGGAGATGGGCGAGAAGAACAAGCAGATACGCGAGCTGGAGATGGAGCGTGATGTCCTCAAGCGATGCATGGTCCTCTGGGTGAAGTGACCGGGACGGACCCGGCCGTCCTGGTCGAGTTCATCGGTAACCAGAGGACCGAGCACCGCGTCCCGCACCGTCTGGCCTGCAGAGCTGTCGGGGTGGCGGAGTCCTGGTTCTACAAGTGGCGCGACAAGCCCACTACCGCACGTGAGGTCCGGCGCGGACAGCTGGCCGACGCGATCCGGCAGATCTTCGAGAACTCCGGCGGCACCTACGGTTCCCCGAAGGTCTGGCTCCTCCTGGTCCGCGCGGGCTGGCGCGTTTCGGTGAACACTGTCGCCCGTCTGATGGCCGAACTCGGCCTGGCGGGGCGGAAAGCCCGCCGCCGGTGCGGGCTGACCCGGCCCGGCAAACGGCAGGCGGCCCCAGACTTCGTGCGGCGGGACTTCACCGCGGACGCTCCGGACCAGGTGTGGTGCGGCGACATGACAGAGATCACCACCGGTGAGGGCAAGCTCTACCTGGCCACCGTCATCGATCGGCCGGCCTCACCGTGTCGGCGATAGTCGGCTACCCACCGTCGAATGGTGCGATCGGTGAACCTCCAGCCCTGGAAGCCAGCCGACCCTGTTTATGGCTCGATATTCGGTACAGGCGCCTCGGCCGGGGGAGCTCGGCTCACCCCACTGCCGCCGCTCCGCTGGACATAGGCACGGCCCAGGTCCATCAAGAGCCCCGTTCCGCCGGTGCGGCGCCCGCGCCGGCCGATCGAAACCTCCTGACGGCGGGAGAGCGAGTGCTGCCTTCTCTGCCACGCCAGGCCGGCCTCCCGTCCTCCCCGAGTCGCTGTTTGAGTCACTGTCCGAGGCGCTGGAACTTGTGGGACCTCAGCTCACTTCGCCGGAACCTGACGGATCACGTCGCGCTGCTACCCCTGGCGCACGGGCAGACCCACGACCGACTCCCCAGTCATCCCGACGCCTGCCAACTCGACTTTATTGCATGACAGTTGGAATTAACCACCAAGATCGCGCAATTCCCGGCGGCCGCTGCCGTCCCCGGTCTGCGTCTCGTGATGTCGGCGCCCCCACCCATAATCTGAATCACCGAACACATATTCAGGAGGCCTGCTCGTGCCCGCGCTTCATGACTTCACCACCTGGCAACCCCTGCTGCGCCTGTTGTACGCC
>NZ_JBLVKW010000163.1:0-5877 GCF_048270745.1 Streptomyces sp. NPDC056231
CGTTGAGAGGCGCACGGCGGGTTCGGCGAGAGGTCCGGAGAAACGGACCGGGAGCAACCCCGGCACCGCGCTCCGGGCCTACTCAGCGGAGCCGTTGCGGAGCGTTACCCCGACGTTCGATTGCGAGGGACTGGCTCGTGTGAGGCGGCGTATGCCTTGTCCGTTGACGTTCGGAAGTGACGCTCCCTCTGGTCTCTGCTGCGGCCGGTTGTGAGCGGTGATGGCGCTGGTCATGCAGACCGGTGCACCGTTCTGGTACTCGCTGGTGTTCGAGGGGATCGACGATGTGGACGTCGAGGCGGTTACGGCTGCGTTCGGCATGGTCGAGGTGGTGGCGAGAGGCCACGCGGCCCGGGCGGCGTGTCCGGGCTGCGGGCGCTTCTCGGACCGAGTCCACGACCGTTATCAGCGCAGGCTGAAGGACCTTCCGCGCAGGGGGCCACGCGCCACCAGGCGACGCCCAGGGGCCATACCCGCGGACGCGGGGAGCAGGGCCTCGCCATCATCGAGTACGGGCGCAGCGTACCGGTGACATAGCACGCCCAGTCACGATGAGCATCGTCCTCCGTTGAGCTTGATGCACTCCAGGAGGTCAGCGTTCACGGCAGCATGGTGATCTACTGCTATAGAGTGACCATGCGCATGGCTGGTCTGTATGAGGGCTTCCGGCGGCGAGCGAATGAGGCTGCATTGAGTGAACTGACGAAGCCCGAGATCGACCTTCCGGAGGGTGACGCTCCCACCGAGCTGACAATCCGCGACCTCGTCGTCGGGGACGGGCTTGAGGCGAAGCCGGGCAGGGTTGTCCAGGTTCACTACGTCGGGGTCACCTTCGAGTCCGGAAAGGAATTCGACACCTCCTGGGACCGGGGCCAGACGTTCAAGTTCGCCGTGGGCGGTGGCAAGGTCATCAAGGGCTGGGACCGCGGGGTCAGAGGGATGAAGGTCGGCGGCCGGCGCGAGATCATCGTTCCCCCGCGCCTCGGCTACGGCAACCAGTCACCCTCGCCGTTGATCCCGGCGGGCTCGACACTCGTCTTCGTGGTGGACCTGCTCTCCGTCGCAGTCTGAGGCCTTCTGCTACCCGGCCTCTCCGCCCGGAACCAAGGCCGGGCAACACCTGCCGGCCGACCGCGACACCACACCCGTGCACCCTTCACCCGCAGCCACGGACAGAGGCACGCGCCGGCAACAACACGCATCGGCGCCCGTGATCCACAAACGGCAGACATCCCGGTTGCGGGCCTGAACCTGAGCCCGGACCGCTGGCCGACGGCCGGGGTGCCGGCGGCCATGAACCCCGCGAAACGAATAATCCGCGCGGCGACCTCACGCTGCCACTTCTCGTGGTCGCCGGGTCCCGCCCCTCGATCGCAGCCGGGACTTCTCGTCCGCTCACAGCCGACGCTCCCGGACCGACGATGCCGTTCGACTGAACGGGTGGTCGCGAACCCCGGCTGCCCGACTCGTACGCTCACCTCGTAGCCTCCGCACATGACTGATGATCCGTTCCAGTGCCGCTGCGTTCTCTGCCATGACTACGGTGACCGAACGGTGACCGAGACGAGGCGGACCGCGCGGATCTGACGATCATCGAGAATGTGCAGCAGCACGGATGGCACGAAGTCCGCCGCGGGTGCTGTATTGGCTGAGGACCAGAGGCATCCTGACGTTGTCGCCGGTCACCAAGTCGCGCTCAGGCAGGTCGATCTCCGCTGGTACCGGACGTTCTTCGGCCGGGCCATCGGGTTCTACCGGCGGCCTCCTTTCCCCTTGCTGCAAGTTGCGTGGCCCGACGTGGATGACCGCTTTCATTGGGAGGAACAGGCTGAAGAGAGGCATCGTGAGTCACAGCCTCAGTTGTGGCTGCCACCGAGTGAGCACCCTGTCGGGATCTGGACGACCGAACTCTGACCTCGAACGTGCGGGCGAGCGGCAGAGCAACACCGTCGCGAACGGCTACTGGAGCAGGATCATTTTGCGGAGCAGTTCGAATCCGGCTCGACCGTGTAGCTGTCTCTTGATCTTCTTGATGCGGTTCACGGCGCCCTCGATGCGTGGAGCGCTGACGGCAGAAGCCGTGGGTTTACGGGACATGGATCGAGAGAAGCATCCTGGACAACTTCGGGTTGGGATCGTGCCGATCGCGGGCGCGCGGGCGGATCGAGCCTCCGACGTCCACTGCTGCGTGGAGGCTGGACCCGCGCGGTACCCGCCGTTCCCTATCTGAGCGTGAGCATCGCCTCGGTGACCTCGCCGACCGCCGCATCGGGGATCGCAGTGGCGGCCTCCTTGAGGACGAGCAGTCGTGCCCCGCGGATCTCGCGCGCGATCGCCTCGCCGTTGCCGACGGGGAAGAACCGGTCGTGGCAGCCGTGGACGACGAGCGTGGGGACCTCGATCTCGGTCAGGCGCTCGCGCCAGCGGGGTTTGCAGTCGAGCCTGGAAAACACCATGCCCATCTGGTTGGCCATCTGGACCGGGGGCGCGGTGCCGGGCGTGCGGTCCCATATGCGCGCAGCGATTGCGCGCGCGGCGACGGGGTCGTCGCCGAGGATCTCCGCGCCGGCGGCGGCGAACTCCGCAACCGCCTCGCGGTCGGTCCAATCGGGCATCGGGCGCGCGAACAGTCGGCTCATCGTTGCCTGGTCATGGTCGGGGAGGTCATCGTCGGGCGGGCCAGGGGCAACCGGGCGTGTGCCGACCAGGGTGAGCGCCGAGAACGCGTCCGGATGGTCGAGCACGGCCACCTGGGCGACCATCCCGCCGACGCCGATCCCCGCGAGGTGCGCGGGCCCCCCGCCGAGCACGCCGGCAAGGGCCGCCGCGTCGGCGGCGAGGCCGCGCAGGGTGTAGGCGGGCGCCTCCGGATCCGTCATCGTCGACTCCCCGCTGTCGCGCAGGTCGTAGCGCACCACACGGCGCCCGCCGGCGGCGAGGCGCTCGCACAGCGCGTCGGGCCAGGAGAGCATCGTCGTCCCGCCCGCGAGCAGGACGAGTGGCGCGTCGTCGTCACCGAACGACTCGATGCCCAAGGCGATCTCATTGGCGTGGACAGTGGTCATCGGATCACCGGAAGCGAGCTCGGCACGACGGCGAACGCGGGCTTGCCGACCTCGCCAGCACCGTAGCCGGACGTGTCGTCCGAGCCTTTCGTCCCGTCGACCACGTCGAAGAGGCGGCGGCCGAGGACGACGGCGCCCGAGCGGGCGGACCCCTTGCGCAGGACCGGGCGGTCGTCGGGGTCGTCGGAAAACGCCCACGTGCGCAGGGCCTCGCCGTCGGTGCCCGGACCGTTGTCCGGGCTGGGGTCGGGTCCGGTGACGAAGCCGTCGATGGAAACCGAGATGTCAGCGATGATTCGAGTCATGCCAGGACAGACCCGATCCGCCGCCCGAACTCATCGCTCGCGCAGCCGACCAGCTGCCGCACGTGCCCCGCCCCGGTGCAGGTCGGGGCGGGGCACGGCGCGGTCAGACAGCCGGCAGGGCGGTCGCAGCGGTGTTGAACGAGCCCCGCACCATGACCAGCCACGAGGACTAGGCGGCCTGGGATGACCGCCCACGGCCACGGCGACGGGGATCATATGAGCCGCGACCAGGCACTGGGCGCGATCTCCCGGATCACGGCCGCTGTTGACGTGCCGGTCACCGCCGACATCGAACGCGGCTATGCGACCGATCCCGCCGGTGTGGGCGAGACCGTGCGCGGCGTCCTGGCGGCCGGAGCCGTGGGCATCAACCTTGAGGACACCCTCCGTCCCGTCGCCGAGCAGGTCGCACGGATCGCGGCGGCCCGCAGGGCCGCGGACGAGGCAGGCGTCCCGCTGTTCATCAACGCCCGCATCGACACGCACCGCCTGCCCTCTGGTGACCGCGTGGCATGACTGGACGAGACACTCACCCGTGCCGGCGCCTACGCGGCGGCCGGTGCGGACGGCATCTTCGTCCTCGGCCCGCTGGACACCCCGACGGTCAGGACGCTTGCCGGATCCACCCCCCTGCCGCTGAACCTCCTGGCCGGCCCCGGCGCACCATCAGTGTCCGAGTTCGCCGACGCGCGAGTCGCCCGCATTAGCGCGGGATCCTCCATCGCCGAGGCGGCCTACGGGCTGGTGCGACGAGCCACCCGCAAACTGCTGGCCCAGGGCACGACGGCCGCCCTTGAAGGCGGATACGACTACGCCACTCTCAATGCCTTGCTCCTGGCCGAACCGACGCGCTGAAGCGCGGTCAGAAGCGCAGCCACAGTCGGGGCGCCGCGACGATCACGGTGCCGTGGAAGAGCACTTGCCCGTGGGGACGACGACGAGTTGCTGCAGCTGCACGGACGGCTCCAGGCCCCCGCCCGGGCCGAGAACAGCCATCAACCGACCCGTGAGCGTGAACGGGCGATGAAGGGCTTCCGCAGCGTCGCGGGAGCCCAGCGGTTCCTGGCTGCGTTCAGCGGCATCTCACCCCACTTCCGGCCCCGGCGCCACCTCATGACCGCACCCGACTACCGCACCGAAATGATCATCCGCTTCGCCATCTGGGACCAGATCACCGGAACCACAGGCCGACCCGCCGCGGCCTGACAGTGAGGATGTTCATGAGCGTTCCCCGGCGGGGTCTGACCCACGGCCTGACTGACTCTGGGTCCTCAACGGGATTTGTCGGCCCCGTCCGGGGGACGCTCGCGTGCATCCGCCGGACCGGGGGACGTGACTTCATAAGAGCCTGGCCAGAGGCCCCATCACTGTCTTGTCCGCCCTCCCGGCCGACGGGTGCCATCCCGCCCGGTCAAATGGAGAGGACGGCACGATCCACCATGGCACAGCATGAGGTCGAGGTCACCGGCGGCGTCGACACCCACAAGGACACCCACACCGCAGCCGCGATCGACTCCGCGGGCCGGGTTCTGGGTTCAGCCCAGTTCCCCGCCTCCGCCCTCGGCTACCGCAAGCTCCTGACCTGGCTCCGCTCCTTCGGTGTCCTGGTCCTGGTCGGAGTCGAGGGCACCGGAGCCTACGGTGCCGGCCTGGCCCGCTACTTGCGTGAACACGACGTGACGGTGGTCGAGATCGACCGTCCGGACCGCAAGACCCGTCGCTGGCAGGGCAAGTCCGACCCGGTCGACGCGGAAGCAGCGGCACGGGCCGCGCTCGCCGAACGCCGCACCGGCACCCCGAAGTTCCGCGATGGCCGGGTCGAGGCTCTGCGAGCTCTGCGGGTCGCCCGCCGCAGCGCGGTCCAGCAGCGTGCCGACGTCACCCGGCAGATCAAGACCCTGATCATCACCGCGCCGGAAGGCGTCCGCACCATGCTGCGACACCTGAAGGACAAGGATCTGCTGACCGTCTGCGTGGGTTTCCGCCCCCGCCTCGACCAGGCGGGCGACCCGGCCACCGCGACGAAGATCGCCCTGCGCTCCCTCGCCCGCCGTCACCGCGACCTGGGCCAGGAGATCGACGAACTGGACGAGCTGATAGCCCCGCTCACCCAAGAGATCAACCCCGTCCTGACCAAGCTGAACGGTGTTGGCCCGGACGTCGCCGGCCAACTGCTGGTCACCGCTGGCGACAACCCTGACCGCCTCCGGTCGGAGGCAGCATTCGCGATGCTCTGCGGCGTCGCACCGCTGCCCGCGTCATCCGGGCGCACCCACCGACACCGCCTCAACCGGGGCGGCGACCGGGCCGCGAATGCGGCCCTCTACCGGATCGTTCTCTGCCGCCTTCGCTGGGACCAGCGCACCCGCGCCTACATGGAACGACGCACCAAAGAGGGCCTGTCGAAGAAAGTGAAGTTCCCCCCGGGTCCTGGACAGCGGGTGTTTACGCTGCGGGGGTGAGGTCTTGCCTGAGCAAGGTTCTCGTTTCGAGTGGGGTGACGTACC
>NZ_JBLVKW010000164.1:0-5781 GCF_048270745.1 Streptomyces sp. NPDC056231
AACTCCGCGACGCCGGTCCCGTGGTGCGGCAGGCGGACGGCAGCTATCTGGTCGGCACCTATCACGAGATCGCCGCTCTGCTCCACGACCCGCGGATGAGTGCAGATCCACGCTGCCGCACTGCCTCGTCTCCGTCCGCGGAGACGGCGAATCTGCCGTTCCTGCGGCTCAACGACCCCGAGCACCACAGGCTGCGCACCCTGGCCATGCGCCCGTTCGGCCCGCCGCACAGCCCGGGCCGGATCGACACCATGCGCGGCGAGATCGCCCAGCTCACCAAGGAACTGATGGAGGACTTCCAGGCGGGCCGGCAGATCGACATCGTCGACGATTTCGCCTACCCGCTGCCCGTCACCGTGATCTGCCGCCTGCTCGGCGTGCCACGTGAGGACGAGCCGCTGTTCCGGGCTTGGTCCGACGCGCTGGTCACAGCCGCCGACGTGAGGCCGGATGAGGATTCCACCGAGCGGAACCCGGCTGGCAACCAGGCGCGGATCGAGATGGGCCAATACCTGGTGGACCTCGCCGAGCAGCGCCGCGGCCACCCGACCGACGACATGCTCTCCGCCTTCGTCAACGAGCCGGATCCGGCCCTGCGGCTCACCCGCGAGGAACTCGCGGAAACCGCCGTGCTGCTGCTCATCGCGGGACACGAGACCACGGTCAACCTGATCACCAATGGGGTGCTCACCCTGCTGCGCCACCCCGAGCATGTGGACCAGCTGCGTCGCGAACCCGACCTGCTACCGCAAGCGGTGGAGGAACTGCTGCGCTACGAACCCCCAGTCCACATGCGCGAGAGGATCCCCCGCGCCGACATCGACGTCGCGGGGACAACGATCCCCAAAGGCGCGTCCGTCGTACTGGTGCTGGCTTCGGGCAACCGCGACCCCAAGCGGTTCCACGAGCCCGACCGGTTCGACCCTACCCGCCCGGACAACCAGCACTTCGGCTTCGGCAGCGGTATCCACCTGTGCTACGGCGCACCACTCGCCCGCATCGAAGCCGAGGCCGCACTCGGCGCCCTGATCCCCCACCTGGGCACGGCACGCCTGGTCCAGGATCCGCCCCCTTACCGGCAGAACGCCATGCTCCGCGGCCCCCGCCACCTGCCCGTCCAACTATGACTAGGTGTACTGACCCGTGAGGTTAGGGACGCGGCTGGCGGGTGGTTGGCCCTTGAGTGCGGTGTGTCCGCGGTGATGATTGTAGGCGTGGAGCCACTGCGGGTAGGCGTCGCGTCGGTTCGGCCTCGGACCGGTAGGGCCTCGCGTAGGCCCATTCGTCGAGGAGGGTGCGGTTGAAGCGCTCCACCTTGCCGTTGGTCTGAGGCCGGTACGGCCGCGTGCGCTTGTGTGAAATGCCTTGCTGTGCCAGGGAGTTACGCCAGAGGTGCGATTTGTAGCAGGAGCCGTTGTCGGTCAGGACGCGTTCGACGGTGATCCCGGCCTGCGTGAAGAAGGCGTGGGCGCGGGTCCAGAATCCGACGGCGGTCTCCTTCTTCTCGTCGGCGAGGATCTCGCTGTAGGCGAGGCGGGAGTGGTCGTCGACGGCGTTGTGGAGGTAGCTGTAGCCGACTCCGGAGCGGGTCTTGCGGCCCGCCTGGCGTCCGAGGGTCTTGTGTCCGCCGCCGTCGGGTATGTTGCCGAGCTTCTTGATGTCGACGTGCACCAGCTCGCCCGGGCGGTCGCGCTCGTAGCGGCGGATCACCCGGCCGGTGGCACGGTCCAGGTGCGTGAGCCGGGCCAGGCGGTAGCGGGTCAGGACGCGGTGGACCGTGGCCGGGTTCAGGTCCAGGAGGTAGGCGATGCGGGCCGGTCCCCAGCGGCGTAGGACGCGGACCTTGATGATCCTGCGTTCGGTGCGGGTCGGGGTCCGGCGCGGGCTGCGGTGTGGGCGGCTGGGGCGGTCGGCCATGCCTGCCTCGCCGAGTTCGCGGTAGCGGCCGGCCCATCGCTGAGCCGTCGTGGGTGAGACCTGGAAGCGTTCGGCGGCCCGGCGCAGGGTCCAGCCGTCCTCGACGACGCAGCGGGCCAGGCGCAGGCGCCCGGTCTCGGTCAGGGGTGCATTACGGTGGGACACGAGGGCCTTTCGGTCGGTGTAGACGTCGCAATCCACACCGAACTCGAAAGGCCCTCACCCGTTCAAGATCCCTCAGCCGAGATCTGGCTCACCTGTCCACAACCTCCCGGGACAGAACAACTAGGGCGTGTGTCGAAAGTCCCGCCTGCCGGGCGTCGTCTGGCCCGCACGTTGTCGGGCCGTAGCCCGCCGCATCCTCGCAGACTCCGCGGCGATCGCGGAACGCACGATTCCCTTGACGAAGGACGGCGCAGGGCGGTGCGCATCCCCTATTCGCCGGACTGCTCGACGTCGCGGCCAATGCGTGCCATCGGCTGTCGGAGCCGCCCGTACACGGCTGGCACATCGACGTAGCCCTGGATCCTTCCGCGGCAGTACCCACTGCCGAGACAGCGCTGCCGTGGAAGCGGATCGACCTCATTGCCGGACAGTTCAGCCACGCCGCACCAGGGACCGACTCGCACCACGACGGATCCGGATCGAGCTCACCGACACCGGCCGGACGCAGTTCCTCGACATCGACGACGAAGTGCACATCTACCCCGTGGAGCCCGCTGACCCCACTGGCTCCAACCGGCCCAGCCGAGGCAGTCCAGCGTCTGATCTACGGCCGCAACCATTCCCAGGACCCACTGACCACGGACGGCCCAGTCATCGGCGACGAGTTGCGCACCCTCTTCCCAGGCTTTTGAGTCGTGATCGCGGCAGCTCCTCCCCCTGATACCGCTCCTGCCCCGAACCGCGTCCCCCGGCCAGGGCGACGACGTGCATCAAGCAATCCCATGAACGAATGAGCGATCAGCCCGATCATGATAGGAAAAAACATGAGCAAAGCACATGAACCCCAGGGAAACGGCACCTATGACGTGATCGTGCTCGGCGCCGGTCCGGTCGGCCAGAACATCGCCGACCGCGCCCGTGCGGGCGGCCTCAGTGTGGCCGTGGTAGAGCGGGAGCTCGTCGGCGGGGAATGCTCCTACTGGGCCTGCGTGCCCAGTAAGGCGCTGCTGAGGCCGGTCATCGCCATCGCCGACGCCCGCCGCGTGGACGGCGCCCGGCAGGCCGTCACCGGCCGGCTCGACACCGACCGGGTCTTCGCCCGCCGCAATCGCTACGTCACCGACTGGGACGACAGCGGACAGGCTCGGTGGGTGAAGTCCATCGGCGCCGACCTGTTCCGTGGCCACGGCCGGATCGACGGTGCCCGCCGCGTCACCGTCACCCGCGACGACGGCACGCGCCAGACCCTCACGGCCCGACACGCGGTGGCCATCGCCACCGGCAGCCGACCTGTGCTGCCCGACATCCCGGGTATCGGACAGGTCCGGCCCTGGACCAACCGGCACGGCACCGACTCCAGCACCGTGCCCGCACGGCTCGCCGTCGTCGGCGGTGGCGGGGTCGGGGTGGAAATGGCCACCCTCTGGCAGGGCCTGGGCTCACAGGTCACCCTGCTCGTCCGCCGCGCTCTGCTGCCCCGCATGGAACCCTTCGTGGGCGAGTTGCTCGAACGCAGTCTCACCGAGGTGGGCGTTGACGTGCGGATCGGCGTGCAGGTGACCGCCCTGCGCCGCCCGGACCCCACGGGACCGGTCACCCTCACCCTCGACGACGACAGCGAACTCGAGGCCTACGAGATCATGTTCGCCACCGGCCGAGCCCCCCATACCGACGACATCGGCCTCGACATGGTCGGTCTCGCCCCCGGCTCCTGGCTGGACGTGGACACCACCTGCCTGGTCGATGGGGTCGAAGGCGAATGGCTGTATGCACTGGGTGACGTCAACCACCGTGCGCTCCTCACTCACCAGGGCAAGTACCAGGCCCGGACCGCGGGCGACGCCATCGCCGCCCGCGCTGCCGGCCGTCCGCTGGACGACGCCCTCTGGGGCGACCACGCCACCACCGCGGACCAGCACGCCGTACCCCAGGTCTTCTTCACCGACCCAGAAGCGGCCGCCGTGGGCCTGAACGCCGAGCAGGCGGCCCGCGCCGGCTACCGCATCAAGACCGTCGATGTCGACTTCAGCGCCGTCCAGGGCGCCAACCTCTACGCCGACGGCTACCAGGGCCACGCCCGGATGGTCGTCGACCTCGACCGGGACGTCCTGCTCGGGGTCACCTTCGTCGGCCCCGGCGTCAGCGAACTCCTGCACTCGGCAACCGTGGCAGTCGCAGGGGAAGTCCCGCTCAAGCGGCTGAGGCACGCGGTCGCCTGCTTCCCGACGGTCAGCGAGATCTGGCACTTCCTCCTCGCCGCCTACCGGCGTGACTGAGCCATGTCGCGAAAACACGTCTGCTGAACAGCACAATGATACGAATGGGATTCCGGAACGCCGACCGGACCAGCACCACTCGCACCCGGGCGCAATGTGAACACACAGACGCTGACTGACGGCCTCTCCGCCCGACCCCTCGGCGACACCACCGGCAAGGACCGGAAGCCGCCAAGCTCAGAGGGCGATCAGCCCTGCTGCCGTCCCCTTGAAACCACAGACATCGACGTAGAACGATCGCAAGTGTTCTTCGAAGTCGACGTGCAGCCACTCGCATTTGGCAGCACGAGCTCCTTCAGCAGCCCCTGCAACCAGCGCAGCGCCAATCCCCTTCGACCGGCTGCGCTGAGCCACGACCGTGTCCAAGATGAAGGCATGAACACCGCCGTCCCAGACGACGTTGACAAAACCGATCAGGCAGTCGTCCTCCCACGCGCAGACCCAGCCAAGGCTGTGACGTTGCAGTCTTGCGCGCCAATCAGTCTGCCCGGGCGGGTGATCAAACCCTTCAGCATGCAACTCATTGAGGGCTGAGTTCTCGAAGTCACCTCGCCACTCATACGCGATCGTCATGGCGGGAACATAGTGGCTGTCCCAGCCGCATGCCCAGACGGGTCAGACGCAGGAAGTATTCGCGCTCGGTTTCGTCCAGCTGCAGGGCGCGGGCCACGGCGTCCATGCCGTCGTCGTAGACGTTGCGATTGCGACCCTGCTACAGGCGCGTGCATAACGCACGCTGCCCCGGCAAGGCGGGCCAGTCTCTCCTGCCGCAGCCCCGACACCTGGCGAGCGCTGACGAGTTGCTCGTTGGCGTGGGCTGACCGCAGTCCCGAGCCCATACGCCTGCCCGGTGCTCTTCGAAGAGGCCGTCGTGCTGATCACCCGCTGGGTCAGCAGGGCCGGCGGGTCCTCTCGCCGATGATGCGATGGAGCGGGCCGCACGGGCGTGGTGACCGTTGGTGAATGCTCGACCGCCGACGGCAACCCCGAGCGACCCATGCGCGGCGCTTCGACCACGTCGAACTGCGGCGCGGGAAGAACAGCGGCATTCTGGTTGCATGAGTGGTGCGATGATCATCGTGGACACACCGTCCCCCACTGGAGGGCGGATAGTGAGCGTGCACCGGAGCGGCGGGGACGAAGTCCTCGGGCTGGCCCACTCCGATCGCGATCTGGTGGCGTTCCTTGAGGGCGCCGGCCTGTCGGACCCGGAAGAAGTTCTTGACGATCCTCGGTGGGTGGAGTGGCGAGGCAGCCCAGCGCACCGGTGGCCCCCCGCATAGGCACGCCGGGCACACGGAAATAGGCGTTGGCGGGCAGGGCGTCACTGTCAATCCCCTGGAAACGTAGAGGCCTTCCTTACGCGGCTTGGTCCTGCTGATGGTGCTCGGCGCGTGCTTCGCTGATGGTGCGTTCGAACTCG
>NZ_JBLVKW010000165.1:0-5486 GCF_048270745.1 Streptomyces sp. NPDC056231
AGACCAAGGGGCCACCCGGCCTACGGCCGGACAGCCCCTCAACAAGATCTTCATGAGTCTTCTAGGGCGTGTTTCGAAAGTAGCGTCGTCCGCCCCTAGGGCGGGCCGGACGCCGCCTGGCAGACGGGACTTGCGAAACACGCCCTAGTCCCGGCTCTCCCGCCGACGATGGGCCTGTCCCCCTCTCACCGAGGGGGACAGGCCCATCGGCCGTACGTACGTGGGGGCGCTCAGCCGACCAGCTCCGCCGGATGGCGCCGGGCCGGTGCCCAGCAGCGGATGATGTCGCGGACCGAGACGATGCCGACGGGCCCGTGGTCGTCCAGCACGATCAGATGACGGAATCCGCCGTGTGTCATGGCCTCCGCGGCCTCTTCCAGGGTCCAGCTGGGCGCGGCGAAGACCACATCGTGGGTGGTGTGGGTGGATGCGGTCTCGGTGTCGGGGTTCTGGCCGGAGCCGACCGAGTTCAGGATGTCGCGCTCGGTGAGAATGCCGATCCCGCTGGTGTCGCGGTCGAGGACGACTGCTGCCCCGATGTGGCGTGCCGACATCAGTCGGGCCGCCTGGCGGAGCGTATGAGTGGGGCCGATAGTGAGGACCATCGTGCTCATGGCGTCACGGACGAGCATGAAGGGAGCCACCTCCTTCGTGAAGCGACTGCGTGAGTCGATTCACAAGTTCACAAGTGGGGGACTCTCAGCGTTGCATCCCTGGGGGAGTCCAACAAGGGGTGTGTGGAGATCATTCGAGGGGCGCGCGGAAGTGCACCACGCGCCCCTCGGGGTCCGCGTGCGTCGTGACGGCCCGGAATCGGTGGCGCTGGTATCTCTCCTGCAGTCGCGGGGCGATCCGTAGCGGTGCAGTGTGGAAGGCGTGGGCTCCAGGCAGGGACGTGTGGGTCTCGGGCAGCCGTGGCAGCCGAGCCACCTGCTGCTGCTCATCCCTGTTGTGCTCATCGTTGTGATCACTGCCTCGGACATCGCGACTGGGCCAAACGTCGTTCTCGGCCCCCTGCTGGTGGTCGCGCCCACGCTCACCGCGTGGTTCGCGGGGCCTTGGACGACAGGCGGCATCGGGGTCCTCGCCTTGGCGGGCGAGGCGGTCAGCGGCTGGCGCACCGAAACGCTGGCTTCGCGGAACGTGGTGGTGGAGATGACCGCTATCGCGGTGATCACCACATTGATCGTGTTCCTGTGTGCGGTGCGCGACCGGCACGCACGCCAGATGGCTCAGGTCCGGTCGGTCGCCGAGGCCGCCCAGCAGGTGCTGATGTGGCCGCTGCCGAGCCGGCTCGGCCCGCTGCGGCTCGCCTGTGTGTATCTGGCTGCCGAGGAGGAGGCCGATGTCGGCGGCGACCTGTATGCCGCCGCCCGCACCGGCAGCGCGGCCCGCGTGATGATCGGCGACGTGCGGGGCAAGGGCCTGCCCGCGCTGGGCGAGGCCGCCCTCCTGCTCGGCGCCTTCCGCGAGGCCGCCCACCAGTACGCCTCCCTGCCCGGCCTGGCCGCTTCCCTGGAACGGAGCATGACCCGGTACCTCGCCGACTTCGATTCGGAGGGCGAGGCGGGAGAACGCTTCGCGACCGCTCTTCTGGTCGAGATCGCCGATGCCGAGCCCCTGGTCCGCATGACCAGCTGCGGTCACCCGGCACCCCTTCTGCTCGGCCCGGACAACACCGTCCACGTGCCCCGTCTCCACCCCGGGCCCCCACTTGGCGTCGGCGTCACGGATCCCGACAACCACGTCGTCGATGTCCTGCCCTTCGGTCCTGGGGACACGCTGGTCCTGTACACCGACGGTGTCATCGAAGCCCGTGACCACAACGGCGTCTTCTACCCGTTCGCGGAACGCGTGGCCCAGTGGACCGACCACCCTCCCGAGGCGCTGCTCCACCACATCGAACGCGACCTGCTCGCCCACACCGGCGGACGCCTCGGCGACGACGTCGCCCTCCTCGCCATCCAGGGGGATGAAGCACTGCCGCGAATGGCCTCGCCCGGCGGTGAACGCGGAAACTGAGACGGCGGCCCGCGTCACAGGATGGAGCGCGAACCTTTGCCATTGCGAGTCGGGAAGGCTCAGTGATGTGGACGTACCCGCACGTGACGCCGAGCAGCGAGAAGCGCACGCGGGAGGCCGTCAACCGCGCGTTCGGGGACGACCCGAAGAGCGATGACGACCCCACGACGGCCCAAACCGCAAGCTGCGTCAGTAGTGCTGGTATTGAACCGCCCCTCTGGCCGGGTGCGGCGTCGCTCCGCAACATGCCGGAGAGCTGCGTGGTTGTGGGCGTCATTGGTCATTGTCGGTCGTCGTGGGCCCCCCTCGGACGGCCCACGGACGGCCCGGAAGAAGGCCAAGCAAGCCAGTCGGCGCTTGCAGCGTGGCGCCACTGCCCTGCTGCCGGTCTGCCAGATCAGCGTTAACAAGGTCGACAGGCTGGCAGGCTCGCGGGAGTATCCGCTTGCTGGTACCCGAGGCGTGGAGCCCGGTGATCACTCAAGGAGTGAAGGTCACGGCGCGATGCGACGACTGCGGTGGCGTGCTGATACTCGACGTTGGCCAATACATCGACCATGGACAGTTGTGGTGGGGCACCGAAGGCGCATGCACCGCCTGTCCCAATGGATGGTGCGAGCAAGACACGGGCGGAGCGACTCCTGAAGAGATCAGGAATGCCCTGCTCGATGAAGATTAGTAGAAGCATCACAGAGCAGTTCGGCGGTGACACCGGCTCGACGGCTGAAGAGATCGAGGCAGGGATGCTGGAGAAGTCGAAGGAGTTCGCGGCGGCAGGCAAACGTGTGTACCTGCCGCTCGCGGAGACGGGCGGCAGGTCGGCCGGCTGACCCGGCCGCCTCAGCGGAGGGGGGCCCGCCAGGCCACCAGTCCCGGCCGGCCCGCCTCCGCGAAACCCACCGCGAACGGCTTGTCGCCGTCGTCCGTCACCAGGTGGATGCTGCACTCCGTCACGCTGTCGCCCGGCGGGATCGTCCGGGCGACCCAGTCGGACGGACAGCCGGGGATCTTCGTGTCGAGGACGAAGGGGGTCTTCCCCTGTATCTGCCGACCGCCCTCGGTGAGCAGGCGGACGCGGTCGGCCTGGTCGGCGTAGAGGTCTTTCGGGCCGGTGTTGGTGTAGGTGACCGACACGTAGTACGGGACGCCGCGCCGCTCGTTCTCGTTGAGGTCGAGGTCCAGGCCCGCGAGGTCGACCGCGCTGCCCCGGCGTACGGACACCAGCGTGGCGGGCAGTTCGAGGACGCCGTCCTCGCGGGCGTCCCACCGGACGCGGACGATGTCGCCCGGCTCCGCCAGCCCGGCGGACGCCGCCTCGAGGCCGCCCTCGACGGGCCAGGTGGCGACCGCGCCGCCCTCGTCGAGGTAGCCGTCGGCGTTGTGCGTCAGCGACAGCACGCCGACGCCCTCGGGCAGCGCGTAGGTCACGCAGGTGTTGTACGAGTCGCCGGGCGCCAGCGTCTTCGGCGCGGTGTCCGCGCAGGGCAGGTCGACCCCGCCTGGCCTGCCGCCGCTGACGTAGACCTCCTCCCCGCGCGCCCAGTCGGTGCCGTTCAGGGCGAAGTTGCTGTCCACCATGTAGGCAGCGGGGATCCTCTCCCGACCGGTGTTGGTGACCTCGAAGCGGAGGTAGTGGGGGACCATGCCCTTCAGCTCTTCGTCCGCGCGCGCCCCCCGCATGTCCTCCTCCGAGCCCCGGACCAGGCTCTTGACCGTGATCCTGACCTCGTACGACCGGTGGTCGGCGTCCGTGTGGACGACGTCCCGTGCGCCCGTCCGCACCGGCAGGTCCGTCCAGGAGGCAGGCCTCTCCGCGGCTCGCTCCACGGCCCCGCCGGCACCCTGTTCCCCCGTGCACCCGGCGAGGAGGGGTATCGCCGCCGCGCCCATGGCGGCCTTCTTGACGTAGCTGGACAGGCGCATGGACTTCCCTTGCCGCACGATGATCCGGATCCGCCGGAGGACTGACGCATCGTAGGACGTCACACCGGAGGCGGAGGCGGAGGCGGCGGGTGGAGGGCCCGGTGCGGTTGCTGTCGCTTCTGGCCCTCAACGGGAGTTTGGCCGAGCCGCAGGACCACGAGACTGGTCACGTTGCGCGCTCAACGCCGCCACGCTCGTACGGTTCTCCACCGGAGGAGGCGCCCGAGACCGGAGGGCCCCCGCGTGCGGAGCTGCGACCTCGCGCGCAGTTCGGGGCCGGTGCTGTCCGCCCTTCTGCTTGTAGAGCATGGGCCTGCACAGCTTCGCCTTGCGGACGACGCGTCGAGCCTCGTCCCCGTCCTGCGAGTCCTGCGCGAGATGCTCCGTCTGCCCCTGGGCCAGGCACGTGTGATGGCCAGCGCGCTCCAAGAGACTGGCCTGGTTGGCACGCTGGTTGAGATGGAGCTCATTGCCGACGGGCTGCAACACCGATCAGTCGGTACAACGATCGAGACATTGGCCGACTGAACCCTCACGCACCCAGAATGGGCTCCCCTCCCGCGCGGGCAAGGGACGCCGCCGCGGCTCTTCAGGGTCCGCAGTCGCGCGGTGACGTTGCCGTCAACCGATGCTGTCACGAACGCGCCCGTGGTCGGTCGGTCGAGCGCACCTGGCGACGACCTCTTCGTCCCGAACGCGATCGCCTGCGCAAGTGGCCCTGTGTGTCTGTCATTTGACCTGGGATGACGCGCAAGGGTCTGTCCGTAGTCGTTCACGGGAGTACGGGGAAGGCTGCCACCGTTGGCCCCCCGTTTGGCCTCCGCGCCCGGCCAATCATCGGCTTGGTTGGTGCACGCTTTCCAACTGTGCGCATGGCCGTACGGGGCCGTTCGTGAGTGTTCGCGCAGCAGGTCACCGTGGGCCGACATGGGCGGCAAACCACTCGACTCCCGGGCACTGGCCAAGATGCTCCGCGAGTACATGACCGGGGACAACAAGCCCATCGCCGCCCGCAACATCAAGACCGGCGGCAGCGTCATGAAGGGCTACTACGCCACCGACCTCAACGACGCGTGGCAGCGGCACTGCCCTCCCACCGCTGAAAGTCCGCTACTTCCGCTACCTCCGCTACCGGCCAGGTCAGAGGCCCTTTCCGGGTAGCGGCAGGCCGCTACCTGTCCGCTACCAGCACCACCTTGCCGCTGAATGGCTAGCGGGAGAGGACGTCGAAGAGGAGAGCACCGACCATCCATAGCGGGATCGCGAGAACAATGAGCAGCCCAGCCAGACAACCAGACGTTGTCAGGCGGGCACTGGTTCTCGCATGGTCGTCGCTCTCCTGCATGCCGGCATTCAACCGACATCTATCCGCTACCGCTACCCCTATCCGCTACCTCGATCATGCTCCTGACCAGGGCGGTAGCGGAGGTAGCGGAGGTAGCGGACCTGAGAGGGCGGTATGTGACGTGATGACGTACTTGTCGTCACCGGAACGTGTGGGACGGCCGCATCCGCGCTGACCAAGAGGGTCCGGCCGTGCT
>NZ_JBLVKW010000166.1:0-5440 GCF_048270745.1 Streptomyces sp. NPDC056231
TAAATAAACATTTTGTTTAAAAAAGTGTTGACTGGCAATCGGAAAGGTGATAACATTAAAAAGTCGCCTCAAAAAGCGAAAAATTGATCTTTGAAAACTGAACAAAATGAAACGTCAATTAATTTATTTTTAACTAGAGCTATTTCAAACATCTTATTGGAGAGTTTGATCCTGGCTCAGGACGAACGCTGGCGGCGTGCCTAATACATGCAAGTCGAGCGGACAGATGGGAGCTTGCTCCCTGATGTTAGCGGCGGACGGGTGAGTAACACGTGGGTAACCTGCCTGTAAGACTGGGATAACTCCGGGAAACCGGGGCTAATACCGGATGGTTGTTTGAACCGCATGGTTCAAACATAAAAGGTGGCTTCGGCTACCACTTACAGATGGACCCGCGGCGCATTAGCTAGTTGGTGAGGTAATGGCTCACCAAGGCGACGATGCGTAGCCGACCTGAGAGGGTGATCGGCCACACTGGGACTGAGACACGGCCCAGACTCCTACGGGAGGCAGCAGTAGGGAATCTTCCGCAATGGACGAAAGTCTGACGGAGCAACGCCGCGTGAGTGATGAAGGTTTTCGGATCGTAAAACTCTGTTGTTAGGGAAGAACAAGTATCGTTCGAATAGGGCGGTACCTTGACGGTACCTAACCAGAAAGCCACGGCTAACTACGTGCCAGCAGCCGCGGTAATACGTAGGTGGCAAGCGTTGTCCGGAATTATTGGGCGTAAAGCGCGCGCAGGCGGTTTCTTAAGTCTGATGTGAAAGCCCACGGCTCAACCGGGGAGGGTCATTGGAAACTGGGAGACTTGAGTGCAGAAGAGAAGAGCGGAATTCCACGTGTAGCGGTGAAATGCGTAGAGATGTGGAGGAACACCAGTGGCGAAGGCGGCTCTTTGGTCTGTAACTGACGCTGAGGAGCGAAAGCGTGGGGAGCGAACAGGATTAGATACCCTGGTAGTCCACGCCGTAAACGATGAGTGCTAAGTGTTAGGGGGTTTCCGCCCCTTAGTGCTGCAGCTAACGCATTAAGCACTCCGCCTGGGGAGTACGGTCGCAAGACTGAAACTCAAAGGAATTGACGGGGGCCCGCACAAGCGGTGGAGCATGTGGTTTAATTCGAAGCAACGCGAAGAACCTTACCAGGTCTTGACATCCTCTTGACCTCCCTAGAGATAGGGATTTCCCTTCGGGGACAAGAGTGACAGGTGGTGCATGGTTGTCGTCAGCTCGTGTCGTGAGATGTTGGGTTAAGTCCCGCAACGAGCGCAACCCTTGATCTTAGTTGCCAGCATTCAGTTGGGCACTCTAAGGTGACTGCCGGTGACAAACCGGAGGAAGGTGGGGATGACGTCAAATCATCATGCCCCTTATGACCTGGGCTACACACGTGCTACAATGGACAGAACAAAGGGCAGCTAGACCGCGAGGTTAAGCCAATCCCACAAATCTGTTCTCAGTTCGGATCGCAGTCTGCAACTCGACTGCGTGAAGCTGGAATCGCTAGTAATCGCGGATCAGCATGCCGCGGTGAATACGTTCCCGGGCCTTGTACACACCGCCCGTCACACCACGAGAGTTTGTAACACCCGAAGTCGGTGAGGTAACCTTTTGGAGCCAGCCGCCGAAGGTGGGACAGATGATTGGGGTGAAGTCGTAACAAGGTAGCCGTATCGGAAGGTGCGGCTGGATCACCTCCTTTCTAAGGATTTTAACGGAATATAAGACCTTGGGTCTTATAAACAGAACGTTCCCTGTCTTGTTTAGTTTTGAAGGATCATTCCTTCGAAACGTGTTCTTTGAAAACTAGATAACAGTAGACATCACATTCAATTAGTAATACAAGATATCACATAGTGATTCTTTTTAACGGTTAAGTTAGAAAGGGCGCACGGTGGATGCCTTGGCACTAGGAGCCGATGAAGGACGGGACGAACACCGATATGCTTCGGGGAGCTGTAAGCAAGCTTTGATCCGGAGATTTCCGAATGGGGAAACCCACTGCTCGTAATGGAGTAGTATCCTTACTTGAATACATAGAGTAAGGAAGGCAGACCCGGGGAACTGAAACATCTAAGTACCCGGAGGAAGAGAAAGCAAATGCGATTTCCTGAGTAGCGGCGAGCGAAACGGAAGAAGCCCAAACCAAGAGGCTTGCCTCTTGGGGTTGTAGGACACTCTATACGGAGTTACAAAGGAACGAGGTAAATGAAGAGGTCTGGAAAGGCCCGCCAAAGAAGGTAACAGCCCTGTAGTTGAAACTTCGTTCTCTCCAGAGTGGATCCTGAGTACGGCGGAACACGTGAAATTCCGTCGGAATCCGGGAGGACCATCTCCCAAGGCTAAATACTCCCTAGTGACCGATAGTGAACCAGTACCGTGAGGGAAAGGTGAAAAGCACCCCGGAAGGGGAGTGAAATAGATCCTGAAACCGTGTGCCTACAAGTAGTCAGAGCCCGTTAACGGGTGATGGCGTGCCTTTTGTAGAATGAACCGGCGAGTTACGATCCCGTGCAAGGTTAAGCTGAAGAGGCGGAGCCGCAGCGAAAGCGAGTCTGAATAGGGCGAATGAGTACGTGGTCGTAGACCCGAAACCAGGTGATCTACCCATGTCCAGGGTGAAGTTCAGGTAACACTGAATGGAGGCCCGAACCCACGCACGTTGAAAAGTGCGGGGATGAGGTGTGGGTAGGGGTGAAATGCCAATCGAACCTGGAGATAGCTGGTTCTCTCCGAAATAGCTTTAGGGCTAGCCTCAAGGTAAGAGTCTCGGAGGTAGAGCACTGATTGGACTAGGGGCCCCTACCGGGTTACCGAATTCAGTCAAACTCCGAATGCCAATGACTTATCCTTGGGAGTCAGACTGCGAGTGATAAGATCCGTAGTCGAAAGGGAAACAGCCCAGACCGCCAGCTAAGGTCCCAAAGTATACGTTAAGTGGAAAAGGATGTGGAGTTGCTTAGACAACCAGGATGTTGGCTTAGAAGCAGCCACCATTTAAAGAGTGCGTAATAGCTCACTGGTCGAGTGACTCTGCGCCGAAAATGTACCGGGGCTAAACGTATCACCGAAGCTGTGGATGGACACCGTCTGGTGTCCGTGGTAGGAGAGCGTTCTAAGGGCTGTGAAGCAAGACCGGAAGGACTTGTGGAGCGCTTAGAAGTGAGAATGCCGGTATGAGTAGCGAAAGAAGGGTGAGAATCCCTTCCACCGAATGCCTAAGGTTTCCTGAGGAAGGCTCGTCCGCTCAGGGTTAGTCGGGACCTAAGCCGAGGCCGAAAGGCGTAGGCGATGGACAACAGGTTGATATTCCTGTACCACCTCCTCACCGTTTGAGCAATGGGGGGACGCAGGAGGATAGGGTAAGCGCGCTGCTGGAATAGCGCGTCCAAGCAGTTAGAGGGGTGACGAGGCAAATCCCGTCACCATGTACCTTGAGCTGTGATGGCGAGGGAAATATAGTACCGAAGTTCCTGATTCCACACTGCCTAGAAAATCCTCTAGTGAGGTGAAAGGTGCCCGTACCGCAAACCGACACAGGTAGGCGAGGAGAGAATCCTAAGGTGAGCGAGAGAACTCTCGTTAAGGAACTCGGCAAAATGACCCCGTAACTTCGGGAGAAGGGGTGCTCTGTTAGGGTGCAAGCCCGAGAGAGCCGCAGTGAATAGGCCCAGGCGACTGTTTAGCAAAAACACAGGTCTCTGCGAAGCCGTAAGGCGAAGTATAGGGGCTGACGCCTGCCCGGTGCTGGAAGGTTAAGAGGAGAGGTTAGCGTCAGCGAAGCTTTGAATTGAAGCCCCAGTAAACGGCGGCCGTAACTATAACGGTCCTAAGGTAGCGAAATTCCTTGTCAGGTAAGTTCTGACCCGCACGAAAGGCGCAACGATCTGGGCACTGTCTCAACGAGAGACTCGGTGAAATTATAGTACCTGTGAAGATGCAGGTTACCCGCGACAGGACGGAAAGACCCCGTGGAGCTTTACTGCAGCCTGATATTGAATTTTGGTACAGCTTGTACAGGATAGGTAGGAGCCTTTGAAACCGGAGCGCCAGCTTCGGTGGAGGCGTCGGTGGGATACTACCCTGGCTGTATTGAAATTCTAACCCGCACCCCTGAATCGGGGTGGGAGACAGTGTCAGGTGGGCAGTTTGACTGGGGCGGTCGCCTCCTAAAATGTAACGGAGGCGCCCAAAGGTTCCCTCAGAATGGTTGGAAATCATTCGCAGAGTGTAAAGGCACAAGGGAGCTTGACTGCGAGACCTACAAGTCGAGCAGGGACGAAAGTCGGGCTTAGTGATCCGGTGGTTCCGCATGGAAGGGCCATCGCTCAACGGATAAAAGCTACCCCGGGGATAACAGGCTTATCTCCCCCAAGAGTCCACATCGACGGGGAGGTTTGGCACCTCGATGTCGGCTCATCGCATCCTGGGGCTGTAGTCGGTCCCAAGGGTTGGGCTGTTCGCCCATTAAAGCGGTACGCGAGCTGGGTTCAGAACGTCGTGAGACAGTTCGGTCCCTATCCGTCGCGGGCGCAGGAAATTTGAGAGGAGCTGTCCTTAGTACGAGAGGACCGGGATGGACGCACCGCTGGTGTACCAGTTGTTCTGCCAAGGGCATCGCTGGGTAGCTATGTGCGGACGGGATAAGTGCTGAAAGCATCTAAGCATGAAGCCCCCCTCAAGATGAGATTTCCCTTTCCGCAAGTAAATAAGACCCCTGAAAGATGATCAGGTTGATAGGTTCGAGGTGGAAGCGTGGTGACACGTGGAGCTGACGGATACTAATAGATCGAGGACTTAACCATATAATATGTAGCAAATGTTATCTAGTTTTGAAGGAATATGCCTTCAAAGTTTGGTGATGATGGCAGAGAGGTCACACCCGTTCCCATACCGAACACGGAAGTTAAGCTCTTCAGCGCCGATGGTAGTTGGGGGTTTCCCCCTGTGAGAGTAGGACGCCGCCAAGCAATTGCACGTTAGTGCAATTATGGAGGATTAGCTCAGCTGGGAGAGCATCTGCCTTACAAGCAGAGGGTCGGCGGTTCGATCCCGTCATCCTCCACCATATTTATTCTTACATAATGTTAGGATAGATAAAGCCGGTGTAGCTCAACTGGTAGAGCAACTGACTTGTAATCAGTAGGTTGGGGGTTCAAGTCCTCTTGCCGGCACCACCTTTATATGTTATACTATATGAGTCTCTTGTAATAAGAGCCATTAGCTCAGTTGGTAGAGCATCTGACTTTTAATCAGAGGGTCGAAGGTTCGAGTCCTTCATGGCTCATCAAAGTTGCGGAAGTAGTTCAGTGGTAGAACACCACCTTGCCAAGGTGGGGGTCGCGGGTTCGAATCCCGTCTTCCGCTCCAATAATGGCGGCATAGCCAAGTGGTAAGGCAGAGGTCTGCAAAACCTTTATCCCCGGTTCGAATCCGGG
>NZ_JBLVKW010000167.1:0-3172 GCF_048270745.1 Streptomyces sp. NPDC056231
AACACAGTGGACGCGAGCAACTGAGGACAAGCCCTCGGCCTATTAGTACCAGTCAGCTCCACCCGTTACCGGGCTTCCACATCTGGCCTATCAACCCAGTCGTCTACTGGGAGCCTTAACCCCTCAAGGAGGTGGGAATACTCATCTTGAAGCAGGCTTCCCGCTTAGATGCTTTCAGCGGTTATCCTTTCCGAACGTAGCCAACCAGCCATGCCCTTGGCAGGACAACTGGCACACCAGAGGTTCGTCCGTCCCGGTCCTCTCGTACTAGGGACAGCCCTTCTCAATATTCCTACGCGCGCAGCGGATAGGGACCGAACTGTCTCACGACGTTCTAAACCCAGCTCGCGTACCGCTTTAATGGGCGAACAGCCCAACCCTTGGGACCGACTCCAGCCCCAGGATGCGACGAGCCGACATCGAGGTGCCAAACCATCCCGTCGATATGGACTCTTGGGGAAGATCAGCCTGTTATCCCCGGGGTACCTTTTATCCGTTGAGCGACAGCGCTTCCACAAGCCACTGCCGGATCACTAGTCCCGACTTTCGTCCCTGCTCGACCCGTCGGTCTCACAGTCAAGCTCCCTTGTGCACTTACACTCAACACCTGATTGCCAACCAGGCTGAGGGAACCTTTGGGCGCCTCCGTTACTCTTTAGGAGGCAACCGCCCCAGTTAAACTACCCATCAGACACTGTCCCTGATCCGGATCACGGACCCAGGTTAGACATCCAGCACGACCAGAGTGGTATTTCAACGGCGACTCCACAACCACTGGCGTGGCTGCTTCAAAGTCTCCCACCTATCCTACACAAGCCGAACCGAACACCAATATCAAACTGTAGTAAAGGTCCCGGGGTCTTTCCGTCCTGCTGCGCGAAACGAGCATCTTTACTCGTAGTGCAATTTCACCGGGCCTATGGTTGAGACAGTCGAGAAGTCGTTACGCCATTCGTGCAGGTCGGAACTTACCCGACAAGGAATTTCGCTACCTTAGGATGGTTATAGTTACCACCGCCGTTTACTGGCGCTTAAGTTCTCAGCTTCGCCAACCCGAAAGTCGGCTAACCGGTCCCCTTAACGTTCCAGCACCGGGCAGGCGTCAGTCCGTATACATCGCCTTACGGCTTCGCACGGACCTGTGTTTTTAGTAAACAGTCGCTTCTCGCTGGTCTCTGCGGCCACCCCCAGCTCATGGAGTAAATCCAATCACCAGTGATGGCCCCCCTTCTCCCGAAGTTACGGGGGCATTTTGCCGAGTTCCTTAACCATAGTTCACCCGAACGCCTCGGTATTCTCTACCTGACTACCTGAGTCGGTTTAGGGTACGGGCCGCCATGAAACTCGCTAGAGGCTTTTCTCGACAGCATAGGATCATCCACTTCACCACAATCGGCTCGGCATCAGGTCTCAGGCACAAGTGTGACGGATTTACCTACCACACGCCCTACACCCTTACCCCGGGACTACCACCGCCCGGGCTGGACTACCTTCCTGCGTCACCCCATCGCTTACCTAGTACAAGTCTGGTTCGTCGGCTCCACCACTACCCTCAACTCCGAAGAGATCGGGCCGGCTTCACGGACTTAGCATCGCCTGATTCAGTATTGGGCGTTTCAAAGCGGGTACCGGAATATCAACCGGTTGTCCATCGACTACGCCTGTCGGCCTCGCCTTAGGTCCCGACTTACCCTGGGCAGATCAGCTTGACCCAGGAACCCTTAGTCAATCGGCGCACACGTTTCTCACGTGTGTATCGCTACTCATGCCTGCATTCTCACTCGTGAACCGTCCACAACTCGCTTCCGCGGCTGCTTCACCCGGCACACGACGCTCCCCTACCCATCCGTACTCCCGTTGGGGATACATGTACGAATGACACGACTTCGGCGGTACGCTTGAGCCCCGCTACATTGTCGGCGCGGAATCACTTGACCAGTGAGCTATTACGCACTCTTTCAAGGGTGGCTGCTTCTAAGCCAACCTCCTGGTTGTCTCTGCGACTCCACATCCTTTCCCACTTAGCGTACGCTTAGGGGCCTTAGTCGATGCTCTGGGCTGTTTCCCTCTCGACCATGGAGCTTATCCCCCACAGTCTCACTGCCGTGCTCTCACTTACCGGCATTCGGAGTTTGGCTAAGGTCAGTAACCCGGTAGGGCCCATCGCCTATCCAGTGCTCTACCTCCGGCAAGAAACACACGACGCTGCACCTAAATGCATTTCGGGGAGAACCAGCTATCACGGAGTTTGATTGGCCTTTCACCCCTAACCACAGGTCATCCCCCAGGTTTTCAACCCTGGTGGGTTCGGTCCTCCACGAAGTCTTACCTCCGCTTCAACCTGCCCATGGCTAGATCACTCCGCTTCGGGTCTTGAGCGTGCTACTCAACCGCCCTATTCGGACTCGCTTTCGCTACGGCTTCCCCACACGGGTTAACCTCGCAACACACCGCAAACTCGCAGGCTCATTCTTCAAAAGGCACGCAGTCACGACTGTTGCTCCGAAGAACAACAGCGACGCTCCCACGGCTTGTAGGCACACGGTTTCAGGTACTATTTCACTCCGCTCCCGCGGTACTTTTCACCATTCCCTCACGGTACTATCCGCTATCGGTCACCAGGGAATATTTAGGCTTAGCGGGTGGTCCCGCCAGATTCACACGGGATTTCTCGGGCCCCGTGCTACTTGGGTGTCTCTCAAACGAGCCGTCAATGTTTCAGCTACGGGGGTCTTACCCTCTACGCCGGACCTTTCGCATGTCCTTCGCCTACATCAACGGTTTCTGACTCGTCTCACGGCCGGCAGACCGTGAAAGAGAGATCCCACAACCCCGCATGCGCAACCCCTGCCGGGTATCACACGCATACGGTTTGGCCTCATCCAGTTTCGCTCGCCACTACTCCCGGAATCACGGTTGTTTTCTCTTCCTGAGGGTACTGAGATGTTTCACTTCCCCTCGTTCCCTCCACACTGCCTATGTGTTCAGCAGCGGGTGACAGCCCATGACGACTGCCGGGTTTCCCCATTCGGACACCCCCGGATCAAAGCTCGGTTGACAGCTCCCCGGGGCCTATCGCGGCCTCCCACGTCCTTCATCGGTTCCTGGTGCCAAGGCATCCACCGTGCGCCCTTAAAAACTTGGCCACAGATGCTCGCGTCCACTGTGAAGT
>NZ_JBLVKW010000168.1:0-4641 GCF_048270745.1 Streptomyces sp. NPDC056231
CGCCAGGACCTCACGGACGCGGGCAGCCATGGCGGCCGGGTCGGTGTTGCCGTCGGTGCCCTCGGCGGCCTGCGTCGCCTCCAGGTCGAGGGCCTTCCTCGCGACCGCGTGCCAGCCGTCCTCGGTGACGCGGACGCCCGCGCGGAGTTCGCCGCCCTCGGCGTCGGCCGCCGCGAGCAAGTCGAGGTTGTCTTCGTCGGTGTCGCCGCCGTCGATGCCGAGCATCGAGCGCAGGTAGCGGGTCCACTCGATCGCGCGGCGGCCCTTGGTCGCGCGCTCGTACTCGTGCCACTTCGCCAGGTTCCACTCCAGCGAGCCCTGTCCCTGGGCGTCGTCCTCGGGAACGCCTCCGGTCAGGTCTCCGATCCGGCCGAGGAGTTCGAACGGCGTGACGTTCTCGCCGCCCGCGGTTTTCAGGTCGGCGCGGGCGAGTTCGAGCGCCGGCGCCTTGCCGTCCTGCGTCTTGGCGATGTACTCGGCGAGGTCGTTCGCGTCGCGCTCGGTGTGCAGCCGCTTGAAGTCGACGCCGTGGCCCTTGCCCTCGCACGGGCAGTCGGCCCGTTCGCAGTCGTCCGTCGGCCGGAACTTCGGATTGATGCCCTGGAGGGTGCGGGTCCAGGTCGCGCGCCAGTGGTCTTCCCACTCGGTGAGCCGGTCCTCGGCAGGCGTGAAGGCGCCCGTGATCCTCTTGGCCGCCTTCTCTCCGGTGGTCCGGCCGCCGACGAGGACGATCGCGTGGATGTGCGGGTGCCAGCCGTGGGCCTGACCCACGGTCACCTCCGTCGCGCGGATCATCCCGAGGTAGCCGATCCGGTCGCGGATGCCCTCCTGGTCCTTCGCCCGGCAGCCGTCGCTGACCTTCCGTCCGGCCCACGTGCCGCCCGTGATGAGCCGCTGGTAGGCGCCGGGGCGCCGGGGGGTGTCCTCGGTTTTGCGGGTGCCCTGGAGAGCGTCCATGAGGTCGGCGAGCGCGTCCTTGTACGCGTGGCGGGCGGTGAAGGTCACCAGGTAGGCGGTCCCGCCCTGTTGGAGCCAGGTGACCACGGCCTGGGTGATCTCCTCGGCGCGGCGGTGGCGGATCACGGCGGCGCAGACCGGGCAGAGCCAGATCCGCCCGCACCGCATGAGGCCGAGGACCACGGAGGTTCCGGCAGCGGTCTGGGCGACGATCACGCCGGACGCGGGGTCCATCAGGGCCCGGCCGCAGCCCTTGCACGCGGAGTCGCCGGTGATCCGCCATAGGGTCCGGCGCCGGGTGTACCGCGCCGCTTTGCGCAAGCGGGCGGCGTCGCTTCGCGACTGCCCTTCCGAGAGGCTGTCGCCTCTCGGGCTCTCCCCATCCACCCCGTCCGGAGAAACCGCAGGTCGGCGGGGTGCGGGAAACTCTGTTGTTTCTTTCCCAAGCTGTCCGGGGTTGCTGCCGGACGTCATCCCGCGCTGAATTGCGCGCTTCGCGGCCTTCCGGCAGCGGTCCGAGCAGTAGACACGCGGCACTTTGCCCGGAATATGGGCAATCGGCGTGCCGCAGTGGCAGCGGGGGCCGCTGCTGTTCCGCGTGGCGGCACGCGGAGGTTCGGGGGTTGCAGACGCTGACGCGTCCCGTACGCTGGACACAGACGAGTCCCTTGGTTGTGGAGACCGGGTGGACGTCAGAAGCGGTCAGGGATTAGGCCCCCTGGCCGTTTCGCATTTCCTGGAGAGAATCCAAGCACCTTTCGTGCCCGGTGTTCCCCCCGGCACGCGACACGGCCCTTGGGGCTGTTGGGGTTTGACGGACCGAAGAAAGCCCCGCCAGCCGAAAAGGCCGGCGGGGCTTCGGTGTTACGCGGCTTCGACCGTCCACTCCCACGACTCGCCGTCGGCGGCAGCGCGGGCGGCGGCGTCGGCCAGGGCGCGGGCGAGGGCCGACGCCCGCGGCTTGAGGTGCCGGGTCCGGGAGACCGTGAGCAGCTGCTCGGAGACGAGCGCGGCTTCGGCAGCAGGGAAGGTTCGGGGCTTCGGGAACTCCAGGGCGTCGACCAGTGAGGCCACGGCCTTCCGGTCGTTGTACGGCACGGAGGTCTGGACCCAGGACGCGAGGGCGGCAACCTCCTTGCGGAGGTGGTGGTCCTGCCCGAAGAAGTCGGCTCCGTGCGAGACGACCAGGCTCGGTGCCGCGTCGTGGATGGCGGGTCGGCGGGTCATGCTGCGGCTCCCATCCGGTGGGCGAGGTCGGCGAGCTGGGTGGCGGCCGCGAGGATCAACCGGACCTCAGGTGTGCCGTCGGTCAGGAGTCGGTCGGGTCCGGGCGCCGGCGGGACCGGCGCGGGGGCCGGGACCGGGCGGCGGCGCAGGGCCACCGCCAGGACCGCGAGGGCAACCACCACGGTGGCGAGGTAGGCGAGGGCGATCACGAGCCCACCGCCTCAGACGTCGTGACGCGCTTCCAGGCCGCCCGGAGCCGGGTCTCCCCGGCGCTGTGGCCCGCCCTGCGGAAGGCGAGGGCGAGGGCGTTGTACGACATCGGCGGGTTGGTGCTGGCCCGGAGCTCCGCGACGATCGCGTCGATCTGGTCGTCCGTCAGGGCGGGTGCCTCGATGGCGGCCAGTTCTTCGAAGGAGCCCCAGACGGGGAGCTGCCAGCGGGGCTGTGACGCGTCCTGTGACGCGGGTGCGACGCGCTCTGTCACGCAGGTCAGAGCCCTACCGGTGCCGTCGCCCTGCCGGACTCCGTCCAGCTCCGACCAGGCGCCGGAGAGCCTCCTGGCCGCCTTGGCCTGTGCCTCCGCGACGCGCTTCCCGGCGCCCGTCACGGCGTCGAGGCGGGTCTCCTCGGTGCCCGCCTCGGCACGGAGTTCGGCGCGGGCGATGGCCGCCTGATCGCGGGCGCCCTGCTGGATCGTGGCGATCCGGTCGAGGGCGGTCTTGGTGAGCGCGGTCCGCTCCCAGAGACCGTGCACGAGCCACAAGGCCTTGGCCGCGATCGGCAGCCAGGCGACGGCGAGCCATGCGCCGGCGGATCCGTCGGCGGTGAGCGCGTGGGCGACCAGGACGCCGGTCGCGACCGCGCCGAACGCCCACCCGACCACGGTGACCGTGGTGTTGTGGTCACCCTGAGCGGCCAGGCGCCGGTCGTACGCGAGGGTCGCGAGCCAGCCGCCGTCGATGCCGAGTCCGACGACCAGGGCGACGGGCCACGGCATCGAGTCCCCGAGCCACATCACGACCACGGCCAGGGTGAGGACCATGGACACGGCGGTCATGGCGACCGCCGGTGCGGCGGTGTAGTTGCGCTTGGGCATGGTCACTTCCCCTTCCGGATCTCGCGGATGAGCAGGTACGACACGCAGCCGCCGACCGTCACGGCGACGGCGACCAGGGCGACCGCGAGGAACAGGCCGACCAGGACGCAGGCGCAGGCGGCACCGCCCGCGATCCACGCGGCGACCTTCCCGGCGGACGATCCGCTGGCCTTCTGCGTCGAGCAGCTGCAGGCGGCGTGCGCGGCCGGGGCGGGGGTGGCCGCCTGTACGGCCTGGACCACGGCGAGGATCTGCGCGATCTGCTCGGTGTTGGTCTCCGCCGCGCGGGCGTCGGCCACGGCCTGGGCGAGGTTGGCGCTCATGCGGCGACCTCCGTACGGATCGTCGTGCCGTCCTTGGCGAGGAGCCCGCGCTTGACCAGCGCGTCGACCGCGCGGGTGACCGAGCCGGGGTTGATGCCGGTCGCCTTGGCGATGGCGGCGTTGGTCGACGTGCCGTCGATCGCGGCCTGAAGCACGGCCTTCTGGTTGTCGGTCAGGTCCTGCGGGACGGCAGCCGCGGGGGCGGCGTCCTTCACCAGACGCAGCGGCTCGGACGCCGGGGCCGGGACAGGCGCCGGCGCCTTGGCCGACCGCTGCCAGACCGGGCGGTCAGGGAGGGCGATGACGTCGGCCGGGGAGAACGCCCGGGTGCTGATCGGGTGCGGTGCCGCCTTGGGTCCGGAGCGGAGCATGGCCACGCCGGGCATCGGCAGGTCGTGGGCGTGCCAGCCGCGCTCGGTGGCGTCCTCGCCGAACACGACGCGGCTCTCGCCGGACGTGCTCAGGGCGAGGGCGGCGCGGTAAGTGATCTGGGCGCTGATCTGCGGGTCGATGCCGCCCTTGGCGTCCATGGTCGGCTTCTGCGTGGCCCAGATCAGGATGATCTCGGCGGCGCGCGCCATGCGGGCGAGTGTCGACAGGTTCTCCATGATCCGGGACCAGTCCGGGTCGCCCGGGTCGCCGTCGCCGCCCTTGGCGCGCTTCTTGCGCGCCATGGAGATGACCTCGGCTCCTTCGTCCACGAAGACCGTGATCCGGGGGCGGCGGGTGCTGATCTCGATGGTGTCCCGGCCGCGCGGGATCTCCTCCAGCCGCTCGTACATCTCAGCGACCAGTTCGTCCGTCACGCCGAGGACGTCTTCGGCGTAGATGGCGACGCGGGCGCGGTGCTCCCAGTTGATGCCTTCCACTCGCTTGGGGTCGATGACGACCAGGCGGTGGTTGGGCTCCTCGGACGCCTCCGCGAGCAGGGCCCGGGTGCTCCAGCTCTTGCCCGACCCGGAGGTCCCCGCGATCAGCATCCGGCGACCGAGCGGGACCATGACCGGCTCGCCGGTCACCGTGTCGACGCCCCACGGG
>NZ_JBLVKW010000169.1:0-4480 GCF_048270745.1 Streptomyces sp. NPDC056231
TCATTATATTCTTTCTGTTCTCTCATGTCCTTTTGTAGGTGTATCAAGGTTTCCCCTATGTTTATGCTCACTTCATTTTCATCATCATTCACAGTAATATTCATGGGTATTCCCTGTTCAGTAAGAGCATTTTCTACATCTTCTATGGTTTTACCTTCTGAATACAATTCTCTAATTTTAAGGAGAATTTGAAGCGACTCTTCAGCAATCAAATAGCTTTTATGTTTTTTCTTTATGATTAAGTGGTGAACATGATTATTTAAATATCGTCTAAGCGTTTGATGTGGTATACCGGTTTCTTTATCTGCTTCAGAAATTGTAAACCATTTTCTCACTTTCTCACCCCACATGTTTACCATCTTCTTATGTTCAGTGATTCTAGAAAACACAATTATTTTCCTTTATTTTTTCATGAGAATGCTTATGAATCATTTTACACGCTCATTTTAAAATAGAAAATAAAAAAAGAAGTAAGGCTGTTTAAACGTGATGTTTAAGTGTGCAAGAGAGTATAAAGTGAGGTCGTACATATGAATTGGAATAACTTAATCTTTAAAAATCTATTATAAAAAAATAAAAAGAGAGGTGATTTGATTTGAGAATGCAATTTAAAGAATTTCATTTAGAAATTTCTCCAATTTTAGTGGCGATGGTGTTACATGCAATTTCTGTTATGCTTTGATAATAAAGTAAAGAGGACTTCTTTTAGAGTCCTCTTTGCTAGTTAACTAGTAAATTTCAATTTTTAAAGTGTTAATCAATATTAACTACGAAAGAAAATGAACAATCCACCCAAGTATGCTTAATGTAACTAAAACAGCACCAAACTTCAAAACTAATCGCAGGAAGAAAGAACCTGTTGCCAACAAATATTTAATTCCTTTTAGGAAAAGAAATCCCACAATTATTAATAGGAAAATGGTAGCAATCACTTGAACAGCAATCATACTAAAATCTCCGTCTAATTTCGTCTATTACATCTTGAGATAGTATGAATTCATTGTTTCTTAATCTTTCCGCAGTGCTACGAAGATAATTTATATCATCTTCAGAAAGGGTTTGTATATACTCTAAGTTTACAGATGAAAATCTATTTATTGAAATACTGTTTTGAGAAGTTGATTCTTGTGCTATTTTCTCCTTTATTTCTATAAAATCAACAGTTCCGTATGTTTTCATCAGTTTTTTAGCTAATTTAACAGCTTTTTTTTCTTCTTCTTCTTTTAATTTTTTCTTAGCTTCAGCAATCTTTTTGTCTGCTTCTTCCCTTAATTTAAGCGCTAATTCTAATTCCTCTTGTGGATCCTTTTTTCTAGCCATGTTGAGTCTAATCTCCTTTTTATAAATTTCTTAAGACGTCAAATCTAGAACCTTTTTTCGTTTTCCCCTTCTCATAATTACTTACCTTTTCTCCAAACAACGAGCCAAAATAACTTGATTCAACTTTTTTATTTTCTGTTGGTTGCCCGATTTTCTTTGTATCTTGGGTTGATTCAACTATTTGTTTAATACTCTGCTGTACTGGTTCTGGAGTAGATGAAAATGCCTTTTGAACATCTTGCAAGATGACTTGTTTAATTGGTTCTTTTGCTCCAAAAGATGTTTTTTCTAGCTCTTGAACAACTTTCATTTTGAGTGTTTCAGGAGCAATATTTCCTTGTTTTTGAACATCTTCTATTACTCTCTTAACTGTTTGATGTGCTTCTTGTGGAAGCCTTGCTGTTGTAAGAACTTGCTGTACATTTTGTTGTATTTGTTGCGGTGTCGCTATTTTTGCTTGCTCTATTTCTTGTACGACACGTTGTCTATTCGGTGCCGTTTCGGAACTATTTTGAACATCTTGAATCACCGTTTGACGTTGCGACACTGCCTGTCCGTTGCTAGATTGTATATCTTGTACAATGGATTGCTTGCCTATATGGTTAGACTGTGGAACGGATTTAACATCTTGTTCTATGCTTTGTTTTAATGGAGCGCTATTCACTGTATTAGCCTTCATATTTTGAACAGCATCTTGCATAGAATGATTAGCCGAGCTTCCAGCTGCAACTTCTTGTCTGGTACGATTAATAATCCCTTCGCTGCTTTGTTGATTAATTGATTTATTCTCAGGAGTTAATCGCATATTACTTGCTGCATTTACATCCACATTTCCATTCGGATTTAATGATTCTTTTAATTTCATTTCTGCTAAAATTTCTTCATTCGATTGTGTTTTACCATTTGCGCGATCATTCACACTGCTAATAACATCTTGTTGAAGTGTCTGCCTTTGATTAGTTGGCGTTATTGTTGCGTTATCTCCTGCATTTTTTTCTTGTAATTCTTGGCCATTGTTAGACGTATCATATCTTTTTATTGATGATGAAGGGTCATTAGAAAGTTCGTTATTGCTATTTAAAGACTGTTTATTTTGATTTAAACCCTTTTCCCCTTGAAGTGCGTTAGCTACGTTTGTAGCGACTCCAGAAGTTTCAACAGCAGCAGTAGAAAGACCTTCCATCTTACCATCTGAATTAATACTATTACTCAATCCATTACTACTCAATTTTTCTTTAGAAAAATCACCCAATTGATTTCTATTTTTGTTATTACCTGAAACACTATCATTAATCGATTTCTTATTATTATTTGATTGATTATTTAACCTATCTTTATTTACATTTTGATCGTGCGTATTGTTACTGTCATTGTTTTTGGAATTCCCTAGATTTTTTAACCTTTTAAATCCTCCTGTTGTTGCTCGACCAAGCGCAAATGCACCTACAAGTTGACCAAACCCTTCTTTCAATCCTACATCTACACCAAAATAGCGCATAATGGTGTTGCTACCTTTAATTAAAACGAAAGTTGAGGAAATAATCGCAATTACATAAATAAAAATGTTTGGTTGCTTGCTTGCTAAAAACGAAAGAAACACAGTATACATTTTTAAACTTAATCCTGTAAAAGCAATTAAAAGGAAAGCGTTTAATATGTCCTGTACAACCATTTTTGTTCGTTGTCCATTCTCTAAATCAGTGGCAAATACAAATAATCCTACAACCTTTTTAAAACCAATTTCTATGATTGTAGTAACAAAAATAAAAAGAGTAAAAACATAAGCAACAAGAAGAGCAGCTAACCCTATTATCATGGGTGTGAAATTAGCATGATAACGGAAATATCCTTCTTTAAAAGAGTCATTAAAAAAAGCAAATACTCCTCCTTTAATTTTATCTGCAATGACTTTACCGTTTTCATTTGTATCGAGTTTATACGCAAGATGTTTTACTTCTTCACCCTCAACATCATCGATAGTGTCTGAAGTGATTAACGCATTTAAATTAGTTATTTTGAATGAGTCAGGTGTTAATTCATTTCTTTTATTTTCTTTATTATCAAGAGTAGAAAATCCTTGAGATGATATGTAAAGTAGATCAGCCACATTTTCTTGAATGAGATTCCAGGATAAACTTGAAACTTGTTCATTGTTCCCAGCAGTTTGTGTTGCGTAAAAGAAGTTTTTAGAAATATCTTGCATTGTAGTCATCAAAGTGGGTAATCCCAAAATAAGAAAAGCTGAAATAAATATATTTACTCCTAATGACTTAAATTTTGGAGGCTCTTTTGCAATAACAGTTTTAAATCCTAAGTACACCAAAGTCAAAACCATGAGTGTTACTACAAGATCATTAATAATAGCTTTTGTAATACCCTGTATTCCTGAATCATCTAAAAAACTCAACAAACTTAAGGAGTCTGGTATTAACCCTTCAACCCCATTTGTTAGAAAATAGAGTCCTTTAATCAATGCCCATCCCATCCAATGAAACATTACCGTAAAAAAGTTTCCATACGATAAATAATCTTGATACTTTTTTAAAAAGTTTACTGTTTTTTCATCCCCTCCATCTGACCATAAGGAATCCCAAATTGCTGCTTGAACTGATGGAGTTAAAATTATAAATGCTATTAAAAATATTAATATTGGTACAAGAAACTTTCTAAATTTATTCACATAATTCCTCCCCTAATTTAAATTAGCTAATTTCTGTTTATGCTCTTAATTTAGCATGGAAACTTTGTTTCCATAAGGGGTAAAATGAAATTTTTCTAAAAATTTTTGATATAGGGGGATTGGGGGAAAACCCCCAACAAGCCTAAAATGGAAACATGCGAGAGCATGGGCCCATTTTAGTATGCTTGCAAAACATTAAATACTTTTATTGTTTTGTTTAATTACTTATAATTAAAGAATACATGGTGTGGAGGGTTGTAAATGAGTAATCTTAAGGAAGTTAAATTTCGATTAACAGCAGAAGAAGTGGATAAGGCGAAGAAAATATCTAATGAATACAGCATGAGTATTAACGCAATTGCAAAGTTTTTATTACTAAATTTAAAAGCTCCTAAAGGAGCAAACGAAAGAAAAGACGTAAAAGAATTAAACCGCCAAATAGGAGCAATAGGAAATAATCTTAATCAGATGGCTAGAAGC
>NZ_JBLVKW010000170.1:0-4312 GCF_048270745.1 Streptomyces sp. NPDC056231
ACAGCAAGTACACCGACGCCTTCGATGCCGTCTTCACCGCCGAGGACACGGAGGTGCTGCTCAGCGCGCCCCGGGCACCGCGCATGAACGCGCATTGCGAACGCGTGATCGGCACCATCCGCCGCGAGACCCTTGACCACGTCCTGATCCTGGGCGAGAGCCACGCCAGGAAGGTCCTGACTGACCACCAGGACCACTACAACGCACACCGGCCGCACCGATCCCGGCAACAGCTACCGCCCAGCGCGACCGAGCAGCCCGCAATCGTGCACGACCTCGACGACCGAAGCCTGCTCCGCACCAGGGTCCTCGGCGGCATCATCAACGAGTATCAATACGCCGCGTGACCTGCAGCGACGACTTTTCGAGCCCCACAGGCACGAGGAGAACGGGCCCATCGGCAAGGGGCTCTCGGCGTGAAACCGCTGATCGCCCGCCGGGGCACAGAACACGGCTCCGGACTCGGCACCCAACGCTAGGTCGTGGAAAGCGCGTTCGCTCACCTGCACTGGTTCCGCCGCCTGCGGATCCGCTGGGAGATACGCAACGACATCCACCAAGCCTTCCTCACCCTCGGATGCGCACTGATCTGCTGGACACGCCTGAACTCACTCCGCCAGGAGTCCTGAGCAGCTTGCGGTCGGCCGGGGGCACCAGGGCAGCACGCGGGTCGTCCAGCCAGCTGCCTCACGTCTCCCGGGCTCTCCCGGTCACCCCCCTCCAGCCCATACGATCACGCACATGTCGATCACGTCTCCTATACCAGTCCTGCGCAGTTCCAGCGGCACCGTGCTCCAATTCGACGGCGATGCACTGGTGTTGCGCCGGAAGGCCGAGGAGGTGCGGATCCCCCTCCTGGCGATCAGGCGCATCCGCTCCGAGGGCCGCGCCGTCGCCGTCGAGCTCACTGCCCCCGCCGGGACAGCGCCCTCCGTCCACCGCGTCGAAGACGTGAGCGAGGCCGCCGTCACCCTGTTCACCGACGCCGTCAACGCGGCCCTGCCTATGCGCGCCGAGGAGGCCGAGACGGTCGACGGCTCAACCATGGTCACCGCCCGCACCTTGACCGAGTCCCCGCAAGAGCGGCGAAAGCGCAGGCGAAAGATCTGGGCGCTCGCCGTCGGCCTCTCCTTCTTCGCCCTCGCACTCGCCGTCGGGATCCACGGAGAGTGGACCATCGCGCTCCAGACCCTGCTGGTCGGCCCCTTCGGCGCGGGGATCATCGCGTTCGGCGCCATGGCGGCGGACAACGTGTACCGCAAGTGGTACCTGCCCCGGTACGGCATCACCGTCGAGGCGCACAGAGTCGGGGACACGCACGTCCTGGGCGGCAGGTTCGGGACGTACGTGTACACGGACCTGCACGGCGTGAGCCGCGTCGCGCACCACAGGAGCAGCGCCACGACGGTCCAGGTCGCCTACCACCGGGCCAAACCGCACCTCGTGACCGTCTGCGAATCGCGGTCCACTACGGCTGGGGACGCGGTCCTCGCCGTGGTCCTCCTCCTCTTCGGACTCGGCGTCGAAGGCGTTGCCATCACCGTGGCCATCGCTGCCTTCCTGGGCATGTACCCCGGCTACTGACGCCGTGCCGGTGCGGACCGGGCGGGCCTGAGTTCCGGCAAGGGCGTTCAGAGGTACCCCTTGTCCGCAAAGCAGATCGCCTCCGCTTTCGCGAATGAGCCGCGCGCCGAGATCGCAGAAGCCTGGCGCCAGGGCCCCTTTTCACGCGGTGTCTGGTTAGGGCGCGGGGGTGTAGATGACGGTGTCACTGCTGCAGCCGGCCGCGATATTCAGCAGCCGGTTCTTCTTCAGCTCGTCGACGGCCAGGGCCCAGCGCAGTTTGGTCGTGGTCCACTCCGAGGCATAGCGGCACAGCGCGCCAGCGGCCGGGGGAAGCCATTCGGCAGGGTCCTGGTCGGCTTTTGACCGGTTGGACCGGGCGGTGACCGCAACCAGGCTGGACGTTTGGCCGAGGTCGTTGGCGTAGGCCTCGCGACGGGCCGCGGTCCAGGCGGAGGCGCCGACTGACGGGGAGCGTCATTCCAACTGTGCTGTATTCGAGACCGCCGGTGGTGTCGGCAAGGTGTCAGCGGCGAGCGCTATGGTGCGTGGCCGTGGACGCTACTGATCTTGACTACCGGGCCCGGACGCGGTCCGGCTGCATCCCGCCGGAGCTGGTCTCACGGCTGCTCGAACGCGGCCACGTCGGCGTGGTGGAGCTGCAGGCCGGACGCGGGGAGTGGTTCTGCGCGCTGGCGTGGGCGCGGTTGCTGGGTGAGCAGGGGCGGCAGGCCGACGCGTTGGAGGTGCTCGCCCCGTACCTGGCAACCGGCTGGTGGACGGCCGTCGTGGCCGCGGCCGAGCTGCTGGAGCGCTGGGGCCGCGTCGACGAGGCGATCGAGATCACCCGGGTCCGCATGGAGGCCGGGCACCCCATGGCGCTGGAGTCCTACACCCGCCTACTCGCCCGGCACGGCCGCGCCGAGAAGGCGTTCACCCTGCTGCGCCCGCACATCGGCGAGCTATCCCTCGCCGAGGCCCTGGTCGACATCGCGGCCGCTGCCGGCCGCGACGAGGAAGCCGCCGCGCTGCTCGCCGCCCGGACCGAGCACCGGTGTTCCGACTTCCCGTGGTGCTGCCGAGGCCTCGATCGCGACACGGCGATCGGGCTGCTCGCCACGATCCGCGAGCGCCAGGGCCGCACCGACGAGGCGATCGCCCTGCTGCGCACCGGCAGCACCAACGGTGAGCAACTGGCCGCGCTGCTGGCACGGCACGGCCGGCTCGGCGAGCTGCGGGCAGCTGCGGTGACTGATGACTCGCGGTACGCCGTACAACGGCTCGCGAGGTTGCTGGAGGAGCGCGGCGACGTGGAGGGGGCGATCGCGGTATACCGGCAGTCCGACGGACCCGCGGTCCACGACCCCAACTCGGCTTGCGAGCTCGCACAGCTCCTGGCCCGGCACGGCCGGGGGAACGAAGCGATCAACGTGATGCGCGTCCAGGCCGACGCCCGCAACGGGGACGACTGGATCCTCCATACTCTGTCCGGCCTGTGCCTCGACCAGGGCCGCCCCGAGGACGGCCTTGCGCACCTCGACGCCCTCGCCGCCGCCCGCGGGGGCCAGGAGGAGTGGGACCTGTACTGGATACGGCTGCCGCTGATCGCCGCCCGCGACGGCGTCGACGAAGCGATCGCACAGGCCCGCTCCCATCCCGAGGGCGCCACCTCGTACGCGGCGCCGCACATCGCCGAGCTGCTCGCCGGCGCCGGACGCACCGAGGAGGCCGTTACCGTCCTCGAACAGCACGCCTCCGCGAACAGCCATGACGTGGCCGGCTACCTCATCGACCTCGGCCGCGTCGAGGACGCCCTGGCCGTCCTCCAGCGGCGCACCCCCCGGCCGCCCGAGCTGTCGGACGGCACCTGGCGCGACGATCCCCCGTTCTGAGGCCCTGCCCGGTCATCCTGCCCGGAAGGTGTGACGTCGCTGCGTGCGCCTTCTTTGCCGGGCAGTCGCGCCGGCCCCGGTCCCGGCAGAACCGCATCGGCAGCGCGGCCGTGCGCCGCGATGCGCGCCCTGTCCCGGGTGCGGCACTCCACCACGTGGCTGCGGTGATGATGCAGTGCACCGAGCCGGAGCCGGAGGAGGACCGAGACCAGGAGCCGGGCAAGCCCCGCTGCGGCCTGTTCCGCCGCCGGACCTGACCTGGGCAAGCCCAACGGGAGCCTGGGCAAGCTGCCCCGAACGGCGGCTTGCCCAGGCCCGCGACCCCGGCGCCATGAATAGCCAGCTGCGCCACCTCCTGGCCGTGATGCCGCTCGCGTGCGTCTCGCTGGGCATCATCCCGTTCACCGCGCAGCGCACCGTGTGGCCACTGGAGGCGTTCTACTTCCACGATGACTTTGAACGACTGGATCGCTTGGAGGCCGCGCCCGGGATCCGGGCTGTCTGAGCTGCCAGGGTCTTGCCCGGCACTGACGGAGCGGTGCCGTGCGGCGGGGAGTGGGTTGCACCCAAGGGCGGCTGGACAGTGGGTTGGACGGTTGCTTTCAGCGGGGGACCGGAGGTACTGCCGCAGGTGTGGACCCCCCAAATTGGACACCGCCTATTTCTGCAGGTCACCCCTTGTGGGCAAGCCGGTCCCGTGCGCCGACACCTTTCCCACGCGATAGCCGAGGGAAAGAGGTGTGCTTCGAGTCCCGGGGCCGACGGGCTGCGGCGGCGGAGGAAACCCCTGGTCGCCCGTTGATCGGGATGGCAGGGTCTGCCTCCACTCGAAGGGAGCTCCGCGATGACTGAGACGG
>NZ_JBLVKW010000171.1:0-4236 GCF_048270745.1 Streptomyces sp. NPDC056231
CTTGTTCACCCAGCCGCGACCATAGCCACCCAGCGAGCCGCGACCAGTCCGCCTGAAACACCGAAACGGACATCAGCTCACGTACCGCCCTCTGAGAGCCAATACGCAGACGTACCTCCTCCATGTGCTCGGTTGATGGCGCTATTTGGAAATCCCCACCCGGTGCTCAGGAGTGGGGAAAACCTGCTGAGTTGATCTCCCCACCCTTCGTGTGATCTCGGTCGGCGTGTCGGGATGGGTGGTGGGTGCGACGGCAAGCCTGCGTGGGCAACGGGTCGGGCCTCTTCGGGAGGCTGGGTGCTCACGTGGGAGGAGGACGTGGACGCGCACGCTGCGTCGCCAAGGCTGGACGATCTCCGCGATCGCCAGACACATGGGACGCGACCGTAAGACGATCCGTGCCCACCTGAACGGCGAGCGCGCCCCGCGGCAGCGCCGCCAGGCTCCAGATGCGTTCGTTCCATTCTTGGACTACTGCCGTCAACGCGTGGCGGACGACCCGCACTTGTGGGCATCCACCCTGTTCGACGAGGTGGTCCAACTCGGCTACCGCGGCGCCTATTCGACGTTCACCGGGGCGCTTCGCCGCTACGAGTCCAGCCGTACTGCGAGCCCTGCCATGCGTCGCGGGGCCGGGATCGCGCGGTGATCGAGCACCCGCCGGGCGAGGAGGTCCAGTTCGACTGTTTGAGTTGCCCGATCCACCCGCGGGCTGGGGCATCGGCGGACACGCGCACCTGCTGGTCGGGGCGCTCGCGCATTCGGGCCGGTGGCGGGCGGTGCTGGCGGAGTCGGAGGACTTCCCGCACCTGGTCCAGGCCCTCGACCAGGTGCTGCGCAAGCTCGGCGGCACCGCCAGACGGTGGCGGTTCGACCGGATGGCGACCGTCTGTTACCCCTCCAGCGCCAGGTCACCCCGACGTTCGCGGAGGTCGCGAAGTTCTACGGCGTCCAGGTGGCGATCTGCCCGCCGCGGCGGGGCAACCGCAAGGGCGTGGTGGAGAAGGCCAACCACTCGGCGGTGCAACGCTCTGGCGCACGGTCCCCGACGGTCTCAGCGTCGAGCAGGCCCGGTCTGGCGTCGACGACAAGCTCGCCGTCCGGATGGACGAGTGGCGCCGCAGCGTCGACGGCGTCAAGGTGACCGTTGCCGACCTCGCCACGGCCGAGCCGCTGCTTGAGCTGCCCACGCTGCCGTTCCCGGCCGAGTTGGAGGTCGTGCGGACGGTCAGCCCGCAGGCTTGGTGTCCTTCGAGGGCAACCTCTACTCGGTCCCGCCCGGGATGTCGGGGATGCGGGTCACCGTCCGGCAGCGGCTCGGCGAGGACTACCTGCACATCGCCACGGCGGGGAAGGCCGTCGTCGCCCGGCACCGGCTCGCGCCGCGCGGGGCCGGGCGGACGGTCCGCGACGCGGGTCATGTGATTGCGCTGGAGCGGGCGGTCCTTGCGCAGGTCAGTGAAACCGGGCCCCGTGCAAGACCAAGACCCACCGCCCGCTGTCGCCCGAGGCGCTCGCTGAGGCCGAGCGGCTGCGGGGCCAGACCGCCGGCGGGAGTCCGGCCGAGCGGGTCGTGATCAACCTTGACACCTATGCCGCCGTGGCCGACCGGCTGCGGACCACTCCGACACCCGAGGAGGAACCCGGCGAGTGAGCACATCACCGACGCATCACCACCACCCTCAGCCCGAAGCGCATCTTCTGCTCGCCTGAGTGCCGCACTGCCTCCCGCGAGGCCAAGACGGAGACCCGGACCGGCCCCGTCTGCGCGAACCCCTTCCAGGTCCAACGCACGGTCCGCACCATCTACTGCACGGCCTTCTGCCGTCGCGAAGCCGAGCACCGCCGCGACCAGGCCCTGGACGAGGAACGAGCCCGCCGCCTCGGCCAGGCACCGTCGGCCGCGTTGCCGGCCCGGCCCGAGCTTCCCCTCCACCGCCGGGAGCGGTGGCGGCGAGTGCTGACCCCAGACCGAACATGACGAGGCACCCCCGAGGAGCCGCTCGAATCGGCTCCCGCAGGGGGTGCCGTCGTGTCCGGGGCCGCCCGACGGCGGCCCCGTCGCGCGACGGGAGGGCGGGCCGGTCCTCCCGTCGGAAGTTGGGCGGCCGGGGGCAGTAACCGGCGGCAGCGAGTGTTACTGGTATCAGTAACGGTCCCGGCCGGGGGCGGCCTGGGATCAGTTCGTAGGGAGGGCCCGTCGTTCGGTTCCGCCCGGAGAGGCATCGGGAAGGGTGGGGCCCAGGGTGGTGAACAGCTCCGGATACCGCCGCTTGAGCTGGGCGTAGGCCCTGAGGCGTGCGTTTCGTCGGCGTTGCTGCATGTTCATCTCAGGCCGCCTCATCCAGGAGCTGTGACAATTCGGCGTCCATATCCAGACCGGAGACCTCCTGGCCGGCCGGCACCAAGTGGTACGTCCGCCCCAGCCACTGCGCGACCACTGGGAGGGGAGCGGTGAGCCAAGCGGTCCCGTGCGAAGAGGACAGAGCAAGGTTCAGCTCGGCATCGCGCCCGGAACCGACCGGCCAGACGTGCACATCGCCTTGCCCGGTGGGCCGGTTGAGGCCTTCTGCCAGCGTGTCACGGGCCAAGGCCCAGCTGACTTGATGGACGGTGTCGGTCTGGAAGACGATGATCGCGGCAAACGGGTCTTGGGTGGCGTAATGCAGACGAGTTGGCACCGCGAGGTGCTCGCCGGACGGAAGCACCAACTCCATGTGCAACGTCTGGTCTACGTGATCGGGCATGGCTCGGATTGCTCCTCGAGAGCCTGGGCCGGTCGGCGCACTGCCGCCCTAACGCCTGCGGTGCGCGGAGGCCCAGGGGCGGGCCGGGCCGGCGCGCTAAAAGCCGGCCCGGTGCCCGCCTTGGGCGGTCAGTTGAAGATGCGGTGGTCGAAGCCACGGTCGTGGCTGCTCACGGAGTGCCATGCGCCGTTGTTCTTCACGTAGAACCGGTGTCCGTCGTAGCGGTACTGCCGGCCGTGGTCGTTGCAGTACCAGACGCTGTCGATCCGCACCCACTTGCGGTGGCCGTCCCAGCGAATGTTGTGACGGTGGTGGTGGCCGTCCCAGCGAATGTCGCGATGGTCGTGGTGGTCGCCGTACTGGGTGCGGTCCGAGGAGTGGTGCGCCACAACCGCGGTGTGGTCGGCTACCTTTGCCGGCGCAGCCGAGGCGGTGCCGCCCACTGTCAGGAGGGTGCCCGCGGCGACTGCGAGTGCCGCTGCCGAGGTGGCGAACCGCCGCCCGAAGTTGTGCTTCATGATCGTTCTCCTTGCTGTGCTCCGGAGCTCTGGATTGAGGCTCCGCTTGGCGGGTATGGGTGCCATGCATCCCTGCGAAGGGTGGGCTCCCGTACCCCGCCGTCGAGCGCCGGTTCCCGGCGTCGGCGGCCTGTCGCGTTCCCGCCCGAGCGGGCGAGAGGCGTAGGGACAGGGGATTTTTCAGCAGGTCAGTTCGTTCTAAGTGACCTGAAGCTGTACGCAGAGGGTTCCCTTTTGCTCGGTGGATCCGTACGCATTCAGCCTCGTTGTTTCGATGCCTGCCAGACCATCCGGGAAACAGGTCAATCGACGGTATGGCCCTCATCCTCTCCGTACTGGGGAAAACCCGTGGCCCGGAGTGCGGCTGCCCGGCGAAGGGCTTCGCAAGGGCCGGAGAAGACGAGGAAGCCACCGAGGCGCTGTAAGCACCCGGCCCATTCGAGGGGCCGGGCGCTTCCGTTATGCGGTGTCTTACGTCGAGGCCGGACGCCGCGCCTGCCCGGCGCGCTGCTGCGCTATGGCCTCGCGGGTGGCATGGACCGTGTCGACCACTATCCGCATTCAGCACGTTGCCAGAGCTGTTGCTCGCGTGCGGTCGTCACTAACGGGGATCTTGAGAGGGAGGCCGTGGTCGGGAACGTGCACGATGTGCCGTGCCGGAGGCGTGGTCGCGGTCATGGCGGTCACCCCGCGCTTCCCTGACTGCGTGGCCGAGATGGCGAAGGACATACGTCAGCCCGCCAAGGTGGTCGGGGGTGTGATCAATGGCGCGTTGTCACTGGTCACAGGCGTGGAGCCGGTACCGGGAGCCGTAACAGCGGCCGCGTTGACAGGCTCGGTTAATGAGATTAGCTTTTAGCTAAGAATGTTAGCCATGCCTGGGAGATGTCGTGACTGAGTACCTTGCCGTCGACGGCGGCACGATCGCCTACGAGGTGGCGGGGTCCGGCCCGCTGATCGTTCTCGCGCAC
>NZ_JBLVKW010000172.1:0-4149 GCF_048270745.1 Streptomyces sp. NPDC056231
GGTGACCAGGACGGCAGGAGCCGTGTAACGAGAGATCGTTCCGCACGGTTCTGTGAGAGCCGAGGGGTGAGATTCCCCTCGGCTACTCGGCGGCTAGGTGTCTCCAGCCCATCGGTGGCTTGAAAGGATTGGCCGCTCGGCATCCCGCGACGACTCGACCACTCATTGGGATGCGCGCGGCAAGATCGCTTGGTAAGGACACGCTGGCGAGGTCGTCTGCTGGGACTCGAATCGGATCGACTTCGGAGGTGGCCGTGCCCGAGCTGTGGGCCGGTACGGACGCGGGCAAGGCCGAGCATCACTGCGTGGTGATCGACAGCGAGGGCGAGCGGAAGTTGTCGCGGCGAGTGCCCAACGACGAGACTGCACTGCTCAAACTGATCGGCGACGTGCTGGAGTTGAGCGACGGGGAGCCGGCAACGTGGGCGCTCGATCTCAATGCCGGCGGGGCCGCGTTGATGATCGCGCTGCTGATCGACAACGGGCAGCAGGTCCTCTACATCCCTGGCCGCACGGTCCACCACGCATCCGGCTCCTACCGGGGCGACGGGAAGACGGATGCCAAGGACGCCTTCGTCATCGCCGACCAGGCCCGCATGCGCCGCGACCTTCAGACCATGCACCGCGGCGACGACATAGCCGTTGACCTGCGCATTCTGACCTCGCGCCGCCTCGATCTGGCGGCGGACCGCACCCGAGCGATCAACCGGATGCGGGCCCAGATGCTGGAGTACTTCCCCGCGCTGGAGCGGGCCTTCGACTACAAGACCTCGAAGGCGTCCCTCGTGCTGCTGACGGGTTACCAGACACCGGCCGCCCTGCGCCGCATCGGCAAGAACCGCCTCGCGACCTGGCTGAAGAACCGCAAGGTCCGCAACTCCCAGATCGTCGCGGCCACGGCTGTCGAGGCCGCTGAGGCCCAGCACACCGCCGTCGCCGGGGAGAAGCTCGCCGCGGTCGTGGTGGCCAAGCTGGCGAGGGAGGTGATGGCCCTCGATGAGGAGATCGCCGAGACCGATGTCCTGATCGAGGGCCGGTTTCGCGATCACCCACACGCCGAGGTCATCCTGAGCATGCCCGGCCTCGGTCCGGTCCTGGGAGCCGAGTTCATCGCCCACACCGGTGGGGACATGAGCGTCTTCGGCAGCTCCGACCGCCTGGCCGGTGTCGCCGGCCTGGCTCCGGTCCCGAAGGACTCGGGACGCATCAGCGGGAACATGCGCCGACCACGCCGCTACTGTCGGCGTCTGTTGCGGGTCTTCTACATGTCCGCGATGGTCGCGGCCAGGTGCTGCCCCACCTCGAAGGCGTTCTACAACCGCAAGAGAGCCGAGGGCAAAGGCCACCGCCAGGCCGTCATCGCCCTCGCGCGCCGCAGCCTGAACGTCCTGTGGGCGCTCATACGCGACGGCCGAACCTTCGAGATCACCGTGCCGCCGAGCCCTGTCGCACTGGGCTGACACGCTCACAGCGAGTCACCAGCCAGGCTTGACAACTTCATTGGGAATCCTTTCAACGCGTAAAGACCTGGAAGAGCTCCCGCGACCCCGACTACGCGGCCAAGAAGGCCCGCGTCGAGCACCTCTACGCGATCGCCGACGGCCAAGTCATACCCGACGAAGACGAGCCTGAAGTCATCTTCTGTATGGACGAGTTCGGTCCGCTCAACCTCCAGCCCCACCCCGGCCGGCAATGGGCCGAACGCGGCGGCAGACACAAAGACCCCGAGCGGGAGCCCCGGCCCCGCCGGCGGGCGACCTACACCCGCCCGCACGGGGTACGGCATCTGTTCGCCGCCTACGACCTCGGCAAGGACAGGCTCTACGGCCACATCAAGCCGAGGAAGAACCGGACCAGGTTCCTGGAGTTCTGCCGTTATCTGCGCAGCCTCTACCCGCCCACGGTCCGTATCGCGATCGTGCTCGACAACTTCTCCCCGCATCTGACCACGAAGAAGGACTCCCGGGTCGGTGACTGGGCCGCAGCCAACAACGTCGAATTCGCTTACACGCCGACCAACAGCTCCTGGCTGAACCGCATTGAGGCCCAGTTCACCGCCCTGCGCTACTTCGCACTGGACGGCACCGACCACCCTAGCCACAAGGAAGAGGGCAGCATGATCCGCCGCTACATCATCTGGCGGAACAAGCACGCCGCCGACGAACGGCTCCGCGAGGTGGTCAACAGGGCGAACGTTGCCTGATGCGGCACTAGGGCGTGTTTCGCGAGACGCCGCCCGGCAGACGAGGCTTTCGAAACACGCCCTAGCGGGGATACCTCACACCTCGTCCGCTAAGGGCTGTCCCGTAATCCCTGGTGGATCAGCGCGCGGCGTCAGATGTGGTGCATCGCAAGGCGGAGGGGCGTCCTCATACTGGGTGTATTCGGGCGTTCCGACAACGCAGCGAGGTGCCGCAGCTGTCGTCGTGCGCCCGCCAGGGATTACGGGACAGCCCTTAGCTCGGCCACGTTGCCGTCGCGCTCCTCCCGCAACCACCGGGAGTGGTATCGCTGCGCCCAGGATCGGCTTACGTACCCGGTACGCATGCCGAGTCTTGCCTCCGGGTCCTCGAACGCCTTGCGCATGTGCCCGAGTACGACGAAGGTGATCGCCCAGGCCAGGAGGTCGTGGATGAAGATCGCACTGGTGCGGGAGATGAAGGGCAGCAGCCCCATGAACCACATGAGCAGGCCGGTGAACATCATCACCAGGGCGGCGCCGGCGATCCAGCCTGCATAGAGTTTCTGCCCCGCGTTGAACTTTCCGGCCGGGCGTGCCTCGGGCGAGGTCAGGCGCTGGCGGGCGGCCCGCAGCCATTGCCGGTCGTACACCGCGAACCGGTTCAACCTGCGCAGGTCCGCACGGAAGTCGGCCGAGAGGAGTCCCAGCAGGAAGGGCAGCGGCAGTGAGATGCCCGACCACTCGTGCACGTTGACCATCACGTGCCGCCGGCCGACGAGCTGGGCGAGCGGCCCGAGGTACAGGCAGGCGGCGGAGACGAGACACACGAGCATCAGGTAGCCGGTGGACCATGCGCTCGGCGGTGCCGAAGCGGCGGACCCGTCCCGTGGGATCAGGCCGCTCCGCTGTGCCGGTCGGCGTCGTCGAGCCAGCCGTCGATCGCATATCCGCGCTCCTCCCAGAAACCGGGAACGACCTTGTCGGTGACCGAGATGCCGGACAGCCACTTGGCCGACTTGTAGAAGTACATGGGTGCCACGTAGAGGCGGACCGGTCCGCCGTGCTCGTGGGTGATGGGTTTGTCCTGCATGTTCAGTGCCACGAGGATGTCCGAGCGGCGGGCCTGTTCCAGGGTGAGGCTCTCGGTGTAGGCGCCGTCGAAGCAGGTGAAGCGGACCGCCGCGCCCGGGGAGCGCACTCCGGAGGCGTCGAGGATGTCCGCCAGCTTCACCCCTTCGAAGGGTGTCTGGTCCACCCGCCATCCGTCCGTGCACACCACGTCGTGGACGACCCGGGTCTGCGGCATCGCACGCAGGTCGGCCAGTGTGTAGGTCTTCGGCTTCGTCACCAGCCCGCCGACCGTGAGTGCGTAGTTCGTCTCGTCCTTGCGAGGCACCGAGCCGACAACGCTGTAGTAGCGGAAGCCGCCCGGATTGGGCAGCAGACCGGTCAGTCCGGTCGCGTCGACCTGGGAGGCGGCGCCGAGGAGCCCCTCCCAGCCACGCTGGAGGTAGGGCGCAGCAGCGAGCCCCGCGGCGCTGGCGCCGAGCATGCCCAGCACCGCCCGTCGTCCCACCGGTGCGCCCTCGGCCCTCGGCTTCGGCTGTCCTGCCATGGTCAGTGCGCTCCTTCGCAGTGATCACGACCCCGGAGGTGTGCGGTCGTGCGGGAGACGACGGCACCGGCCGGGCGGGATGCACACGTGTGTACGTTGTCGAGCCTCTACCGTCACCCTTTCAACTGGTGACGATCGTGACATGAGGTTCTCCGGCTGTCAACGACGCGCCGGGCGACACACACCTGCGAGGGGCTTGAGGGCCCGCCACGTCACAGTCGCCGCGGGCGGGCATATGTGAGCTGGTAGGGTGGTTGATGACGTAAACCGTGTATCGAGGAGTCACAGACGTGGTGGGTGAAGACGACATCTCCGGGTGAGATCCGGATTTGACGGCCACCGGCCGGCGCTC
>NZ_JBLVKW010000173.1:0-4008 GCF_048270745.1 Streptomyces sp. NPDC056231
CTCTACCGATATGTCGGTCCCAAAGGCGAGCTCAGAGACCATGGAAAGCATGTTCTCGGACTTACGTAGCAACTCGTTTCTTTTCGCAGGTTGAGCCACCTCCGCGCTTCATCAGAAAACTGAAGGAACCTCCATTGAATCGAACTAATATTTTTTTTGGTGAATCGCATTCTGACTGGTTGCCTGTCAGAGGCGGAGAATCTGGTGATTTTGTTTTTCGACGTGGTGACGGGCATGCCTTCGCGAAAATCGCACCTGCTTCCCGCCGCGGTGAGCTCGCTGGAGAGCGTGACCGCCTCATTTGGCTCAAAGGTCGAGGTGTGGCTTGCCCCGAGGTGATCAACTGGCAGGAGGAACAGGAGGGTGCATGCTTGGTGATAACGGCAATTCCGGGAGTACCGGCGGCTGATCTGTCTGGAGCGGATTTGCTCAAAGCGTGGCCGTCAATGGGGCAGCAACTTGGCGCTGTTCACAGCCTATCGGTTGATCAATGTCCGTTTGAGCGCAGGCTGTCGCGAATGTTCGGACGCGCCGTTGATGTGGTGTCCCGCAATGCCGTCAATCCCGACTTCTTACCGGACGAGGACAAGAGTACGCCGCAGCTCGATCTTTTGGCTCGTGTCGAACGAGAGCTACCGGTGCGGCTCGACCAAGAGCGCACCGATATGGTTGTTTGCCATGGTGATCCCTGCATGCCGAACTTCATGGTGGACCCTAAAACTCTTCAATGCACGGGTCTGATCGACCTTGGGCGGCTCGGAACAGCAGATCGCTATGCCGATTTGGCACTCATGATTGCTAACGCCGAAGAGAACTGGGCAGCGCCAGATGAAGCAGAGCGCGCCTTCGCTGTCCTATTCAATGTATTGGGGATCGAAGCCCCCGACCGCGAACGCCTTGCCTTCTATCTGCGATTGGACCCTCTGACTTGGGGTTGATGTTCATGCCGCCTGTTTTTCCTGCTCATTGGCACGTTTCGCAACCTGTTCTCATTGCGGACACCTTTTCCAGCCTCGTTTGGAAAGTTTCATTGCCAGACGGGACTCCTGCAATCGTCAAGGGATTGAAACCTATAGAAGACATTGCTGATGAACTGCGCGGGGCCGACTATCTGGTATGGCGCAATGGGAGGGGAGCAGTCCGGTTGCTCGGTCGTGAGAACAATCTGATGTTGCTCGAATATGCCGGGGAGCGAATGCTCTCTCACATCGTTGCCGAGCACGGCGACTACCAGGCGACCGAAATTGCAGCGGAACTAATGGCGAAGCTGTATGCCGCATCTGAGGAACCCCTGCCTTCTGCCCTTCTCCCGATCCGGGATCGCTTTGCAGCTTTGTTTCAGCGGGCGCGCGATGATCAAAACGCAGGTTGTCAAACTGACTACGTCCACGCGGCGATTATAGCCGATCAAATGATGAGCAATGCCTCGGAACTGCGTGGGCTACATGGCGATCTGCATCATGAAAACATCATGTTCTCCAGTCGCGGCTGGCTGGTGATAGATCCCGTCGGTCTGGTCGGTGAAGTGGGCTTTGGCGCCGCCAATATGTTCTACGATCCGGCTGACAGAGACGACCTTTGTCTCGATCCTAGACGCATTGCACAGATGGCGGACGCATTCTCTCGTGCGCTGGACGTCGATCCGCGTCGCCTGCTCGACCAGGCGTACGCTTATGGGTGCCTTTCCGCAGCTTGGAACGCGGATGGAGAAGAGGAGCAACGCGATCTAGCTATCGCGGCCGCGATCAAGCAGGTGCGACAGACGTCATACTAGATATCAAGCGACTTCTCCTATCCCCTGGGAACACATCAATCTTACCGGAGAATATCGTTGGCCAAAGCCTTAGCGTAGGATTTCGCCCTCTCCCGCAAACGACCCCTTCTTGGGGTTTATCACGGGCCGGCATCCGTCAGCCCAGCGTCGGTCCTTTGTAGGTTTTCTGCGGCTGGCGCTCCAGCTCCAGTGTTTTCTGATACTCATTCTCCCCCTGCCGGAACTCGGTGGCATTCAGTTCCCGGACAAGCGGCGCAGCTGCTCGCTTAAACTCAGCACCTGCGTGCTCAAGTCCGACACGCGCTCGTTCAGCACCGCGTTCTCCCGTTGCATAAGCCCAGACATCTTCTGCCATTCCGCGAAGGCGCTCTCCCATTCGTCCAGCCTTTGCGAGTAGTCCTGATGTAGCTGCTCTAATGCGGTCAGCAACTGCTTTTCCAGCTCTGTCATTTTCCGCTACTCCTGTTTCAGGCGGATCCAGGTCGTCCCGTCGTAGGGGATGGCTTCGGCTTGCATCCCCGGCGGCAGGATAAGGAACCTCCGGCCGTCGCTGCTCTCCTGATAGCGCACTCCCCACGTCCGGGCAGTCATTTTCGCCAGGGTATCTTCCTGCTGACGAAGATGTGTGTAATTGTCGGTTATCTGCTGCCCCTGCCACCACAGAATGCTCCCGCTCGTGGCGATCAGCAGCGCTGACACCATCAGGATGGTGAGCCATGCCCTCCCGGCTGTCAGCAGCACGCTCCGCCGGTTTTTCTCCATCGCCTCGCTCATACTCTGTTCGTGGGCGCTGATGGCGTCGCTGATTCTCCTCGCGCTTGCGCTCAGTTCCGCTCTGACAGACTGCTCGTGCTCGCTGAATGCGGCTTTCAGCATCTCGCCGGTACTCTGCTGCTGCGCTTTCGATTTCTGCTCCAAGTCCTTCGCCAGCGTTAAAAGACTGCTCATAGATGGCTCCCTTCAGTCGGATGTTTCGCCCCCCGTCCGGGTCGGCAATGCTGATGCTGCTTTTCGTGCTGCGCACCACCTCAAAACCTGCGCTTTCCAGCGCCTCAGTGACGTCCTGACGGGTTTTCAGCTCCCCGGATGAGGCAAGGGCAAGCAGGCCGCGCGTAATCGCCTGGGCAGCTTCCTGCTTCGCTTCCGGCAGCGCGGACGGCGTGACCAGCGCCCGCCGGTTTTCCGGCGCGTTCGGGTCGTGCAGCCCCAGCCGGCCGTTGACCACCGTCTGCCAGGCATCGATGCGCGGCCGGTCGGCGCGGTCGTAGTACGGCTGGAGCCGCCTGCCGGTCAGCAGCTCGGTATTGGGGATCAGAAAGTTCAGCTCCAGACGCCCCTTGTCCGCGTGCTCCACCCACAGAATGCTGTACTGATCTTTATCGAGGCCGGGCATCAGAACACGCTCGAAGCTGGCCATCAGTTTTTCCCGCTGGCCGGGAGGCAGATCTGCCTCCGCAAACGACAGTACGCCGGAGGTGTATTTCTTCACGTAAGGCGACACATCAATCAGCTCCCGGACTTCTTCCGGCTTGCCCTGCAGGACGGTGGCGCCTTCACGCTGCCGGTCTTTACCCAGCAAATAGTCCACCGGCCCGGCGCCACCGCCGCGACCGCGCGGATGAAATTTAATGATCATCGTCCGTTCCTTTCTCAAGAACGGCGTGCCGCAGCTGCTCAAGGCCGGCATCGATTGCCATCAGCGCCGCCACAATCTGCACCCTGTCATGGCCGGTACCGCCGCCGGCGTTAACGCGGCGGGCTATCTGGTTCAGGTTGTTGCCCATGCCGGCAAGCTGGCGCAGCAGCGCCGGCGAGATCGAGGGTAGCTTTCCGGTACGCGCAGGCTTTTCATCAAGACAGGTCTGCCGCATCCACGCCGCCAGCTGCCTGCCGTCACAGCGTTCGAGCAGCCGCCGGTGCTCGTCCTCCGTCACCCACATGGTGAGCATCTTGTTCCGTTTCTCTGACAAACCGGTCTCCTGATAACGCCGGGACGGGCGGGAAAGCCTTTCCCGGTCGGCGCGGGGTTGGACAAGCCGCAGGCGCGTCAGGCTTTTGGCGGGTTTCGGGGCGCAGCCCTGAACCAGTCACGTAGCGCTAGCGGAGTGTATACTGGCTTACTATGGTGGCACGACGGGAATCGGGATGAAATAGTCAGTCATAAAAACTGTGAGATGAGGCTCAGGTGCGTAAGGGGCTGATGCCTGTCCCGGTGGATATTCCGCTTCCTCGCT
>NZ_JBLVKW010000174.1:0-3779 GCF_048270745.1 Streptomyces sp. NPDC056231
TGAGCCCCGTGGGTTCAGGGAAACCGAAGCTTCTTCAGCGCGAACCCACGGGTCCGCCAGTGTGCTTCAGGCCGCCGCATCCGTGGGTTCGAGTGAACACGAGGATGCTGAACGATCCTGAGGGCTGTGGCCGTGGCCGGATAGCCGATGGTGCGTGCTGTCGCGCACTGCCTCTGGTCGCGCGCGAGGTTCTCTGACTAGAGTCAGAGAGTGGATGGGACACAGATCGATCAGGTACGGCGGTTCAACCGCACCGTCACCGAACGCGTGGGCGTGCTTCACGGCCACTACCTGGGCCGCGGCCGGCCCGTCGGTGAGGCGCGGCTGCTGTGGGAGATCGGCGAGCAGGGCCAGGACGTACGGCGGTTGCGCGAGCGCCTCGGGCTCGACTCCGGGTACGTCAGCCGGCTATTGCGCTCCCTGGAGGCCGCCGGCCTGGTGACGGTGGAGCCGCGGCCCCGGGACAGACGGGTGCGTACCGTCCGGCTCACCGACGCGGGCCGTGCGGAGCGCGTCGCGCTCGATCGCCGCAGCGACGAGCTGGCCGGCTCCCTCCTGGAGCCGCTCAACACCGCCCAGCGCGCCCGACTGGTCGCCGCCATGGCCGAGGTTGACCGCTTGCTGACCGCCGCGACGGTCGCGCTGGACTGTGTCGACCCGGACCACCCCGACGCCCAGCACTGTTTGCGGTCCTACTTCACCGAGCTGCAGGAGCGCTTCGAGGCCGGTTTCGACCCCGCGCGGAGCCTGCTGCCCGACGCGGGCGAACTCCGGCCGCCGCACGGGCTGTTCTTGGTTGCCCGGCTGCACGGCGAGCCCGTCGGCTGCGCGGGTCTGAAGCTGCCGCCCGGTGCCCCGGCCGAGGTCAAGCGCATGTGGGTTGCGCCTCACACCCGGGGCCTCGGCCTCGGCCGCCGGTTCTTGGCCGAGCTGGAGGCGCGGGCCGCCCGGCACGGCTTTGACGTACTGCGCCTGGACACCAACAAGGCTCTCAGCCGCGCGATCGGCCTGTACTACTCCTATGGCTTCCAGGAGGTCACCGCCTTCAACGACGAACCGTATGCCCATCATTGGTTCGAGAAGCGGATCACCACAGTATCGTCGGAGTGAGGGTTCCGACGAACTTCAGGTCCGCTGCCCTGATTCTGGGGAAGGCCCCGTGAGTCTGCGTCAAGACAAGGGACCGGCCTCGGCGGCCTGCTCCAGCAGGGCCCGCGCGGAGTCCGCGTAGCGCATCGCGGTCTTCTCGTCGAGCCCGAAGACCTCCGCGAGGTGGAGTGGGTCGGGGCCTTTGACCATGGCCTCTTCGAGCTGGCGGTCGACTCGGAGTCGCTCCAGGGTCGCTTCCTGGCCGCGCATCGCGGTGCTGATCCAGTGGTTGCTGGCCCTGCCGGTCGTGTTGGCGGTCTGGTTGTTGATCAGCAGGTGGAGGTTCGCGGTGTTCGGCCACCGGCGGCGCCGGTGCTCCAGCCAGTCCAGCAGCAGCTGCAAGGTGAGGTCGTCCAGCGGGCGGACGCGGCCGGCGATGGTCAGCCGGCGGTTGCCGAGGTCGACATCGTCGAGCATGAGGGTGGCGATCTGGGCAACTCGGGCGGCGTGGACCGCTGCGAGGGCGAGGATGAGCCGCGTCGCCGGGGTGGTGGCCGCCGCGACGGACCGGTCGACCTGCTCGGGGATGAGCGGTTGCAGCACGGCGTACTCGTATTGCCCCACCTTGATCCGGCTCGTGGGGTTGCGGAAGATCAGTCCGTTCCGCTTGGCCCAAGTGAACAGCGAGCGCAGGGCGACGAGTTGGTCGTGTCGCTGGCGGCCGTGCAGTGTCTTGATGTAGGCGAGGACGTCGTCGCGGGTCACTTCCCGCAGGTGGTCGTAGCGGTTCGACCATTCCATCAAGGCCGGACGGGCCCGGTTGAGGTAGAGCCAGACGGTGCCCTCCCGTCGCGGGAGGCTGCGCGGGCCGCCGTCGCGCAGGACACGGGTCCAGCGCTCGGTCTCCGAGCGGATGCCGGGTGCGAGACCCTCCAGCCTCTCGACGAGCCAGTGTTCGAAGGAGGGTTCGCTGTCGTCTTCGAAGATCCCCATCTCCTCCAGGACCGTGATGGTGTGGCCGACCGGCAGGTCCAGGGCCCGCAGTGGGGTGAAGATCTCCGTGTGCCGGATGACGTCGCCGTCGACGTAGCCGGTGAGGACGATGGCCAGGCCGCGGTTGACGGCGAAGCGGATGCCGCGTCCCCAGCCTCGGGCCTCGGCGAGCCGGTGGGCGAGGTACTTCGCCCAGGCCAGCCAGGGGCTGGCGAGGTCGGAGTCAGCGAGGGCGAGTCGGCTGTAGTCACGGGGGATCTGCTCGAACAGCGGCAACTGCCGCCAGCCGGGATCCGGGCGCCAGGTCGGGGCGGGGGGCGGCTTGCGCGGGGCTCCCCGCCGTCCTCCGCGCCGCCGTGCCGAGGGTGTCGGTCTTCTGCGGTAGTGCAGGCCCATGAAGAACAGCTGGTGGTGCCGGACGGCGGCGAGCCGATCCCGCACGTCCGTCTCGTCCGCCGGCTGGCCGGTGACGGCCCTCGCGTTGAGGCGGGCCTGGCACCAGCATAGGCGGCAGTAGTCCCACTTCAACGGCTGGATTCGGCGGCAGCCGGTGCATGCGGCCGCATCGTGACTGCGACCGAACATGTAGCAGGTGGGGCAGAGGCGGCCGCTGAAGTTTCCCCAGGCCAGGCAGCTTCCGCAGGAGTCGGTGGGCTTGACGTAGCCCTTCGGGAACCGTGCCACCGGCTTACTCCGGCGGCAGCGACCGGCCGTCCCGGCGCTTGGGGACCACCGCTCGTGCGCCGGTCCCCGCGCCAGCCGCGGCTCGCTCCGTCCCCTCCGCCTGCCCCGGGCGGCGGACCTTCTCCGGCTCGGGGATGAGCAGGTCACCGATCTCGCAGCCAAGGACCACGCAGATGACGTCCAGGTCCTCCAGCTTGAGCGAGACCGGCTGGCCGGACCACAGTCCGGACATCTTCCCCGCTGAGATCACCAACCCGTGCTCGGCCAGGCTTCGTTGGAGTTCGGACGCCTTCCAGATACCCTTGTTCGCGGCGGTCAGCCGCAGGTTCCACCTCATCGGATCAGCCCTTCCAGCCGCTTCGCGGCCCGCTCGGTCCCGGCGACCCAGGCGTCCTCGACCCGGGTCTGCTGGACGTGGACATATCGCATCGTCGTGGCGATCCAGGAATGTCCCAAAACCTCCTGAATTGCGAGCAAGTTCAGCCCGTTCTCATAGAGTTGGGACGCACAAAAATGCCGCAGGACATGCGGCGTCAGCTTCTCGCCCCACCCCGGCAGATGTGCCTTGGCCGCGTCCTTGAGCCCGCCGCGCAGGGCGTCGTCGCCCACCCGGCGCGAGGAGCCGTCGGCGTTCTTGCGCTCGGAGGGAAACAGCGGGGCGCCGGGGCGGGTGTGGTCGTCGTCGAACTGGCCCCACACGTCCTCGATGAACCACCGCAGCGTGCGGTCAGCGCCGTTGATCAGCGGCACCATCCGCTCACGCGGGCCCGACCCGCGGGCGCCCTTGCCGTGGCGGACATGGAGCTTGCCGAAGCGCCCCAGGTCCCACTTGATGTCCGTCAGGTCGAGCTTGCACGCCTCACTGACCCGCAGGCCGACCTGGGACATCAGCTTGGAGGCGGTGTAGTTCCTGGCAGTAGGGGCGAACTTGCGGCAGGTGGCCAGCTCGCCGCCCCAGCCGGTGAACAGCATCCCGACCTCCGGCCCGGTCGGCGGGATCCGCAGCTGGGCGT
>NZ_JBLVKW010000175.1:0-3733 GCF_048270745.1 Streptomyces sp. NPDC056231
TGTACGACACCTTGTGTACTGCAAGGGTTGTACGCCGCGACCGGATTTCACGACGGCCTGTTTGAAGTGCGGGTCGTCGCACCGGGGTCGACCGCCCCGGACTGCCCTACCGCATGTGTTCTTGACGCTGTACTGGGAGGTGGCGCCGGCAAGGGTTCTGCCGTCGGGGCTCCATGCCAGGGACTGCGTCGCGTTGTCGGTCAGCGTGGTGGTGCGGGGGCGGGACAACTCAACATCTTCGCAGGGGCCGGCGGAACCTGGAATCGATATGCCCCTGGCGATCACGGAGGAGAACGCCATCCTCAGTGAGCCATTCGCCTGTCAGCCCGCGGGACGGCCCCGCGCCGACCGGCCCGTGGTGGTGCCGGTGAACGGTGCGGGGCCGCTGACGTGATGCGTCAGTTCAGCCGGGCGGGTGCCGGTGTGCCGTAGAAGGTGATCGTCGGCCAGCCCTTGCGGGCGGCGAGTTCGTTGAGCGCGTCGGCGATCTCTTGCGAGGAGATGACGGAGTTGGCAGGGGGCGTCTCCTCGATCATCACGCTGAACTTGATCCGCAGCTCGGCGGGGGTTTCAGCGCCGGTGTCCATGCCGACCCTGCCTTCGAAGAGGGTCCCCGCGGGAAAGTCGGCCGAGGCGGTCTGCGCCTGGGCCAGCACGGCTTGGGGCTCGGCGGCCTGGGCCGGCTGCGCCGCCGCCGCGCCGCCCAGGACCGCACCCGCGGCGGTCGTCCCGGAGTATCCGAGCAGGGTTCGTCTGGACATGCTGGACATGGTTCCCCTCCCATTCACCGGCCCTGCGGGCGCCTCCCGGGGCCGTCGCAATACCGTACGCACGATCGACAACTGTGCGTGGCCGAATGACGTCGTTCAGTGAAGGCCCCAGGCGCCTACCTCTGACCCCAGGTGCACGCCCGCCGCGGCGCGGTCGGCGGCTGGCTCGCCTGATGCCACGAGGCGGGCCTGCAGCCGCCCCGCATCCCGGCCTGGTGCAAGCGAATGCCCGACCCCGGCTCCGACACCCCAGCCGAGCTCCTGGACGCCGTCGCCGTCCGCGGCCGCGCCCGCGCCGAGCTCCGCCGCGCTGGCGATGAGAACTCCACCGTCGAGCTACAGGCCCGCGTCGCATCACGCAGCGCACCAGCCGGCGGGCCAACCCCCGATGGAGGTCCCAGCCGGGGAGAGTGCAGGATCTGCGGCATGGACTCTCTGAACGACACCAGCTGGGTGAGAACAAGGGCAGACCTCGTCTCCTACATGGGAAAGCTCAGCCAAGAGGCCGAGACCGCTTCCGGCGGCTGGCAGAACCGATCACTCGACCGCTACCTCGAAGCACTCAGCGCCTGGACCAATGACATGGACGGCTACTTCATCAATCGAGGAGAGCGCGTTCCAGACCAGCCCGACTGGAGCTTGATCGCCGACATGCTGAGGGCGGCCTGCTTCTACGAGTGAGTACACACGTCCCTGATCTGCAACAGCGCCCTCCTCAGCCGCGACCGCCCCGTCGGAGTCGCCCGAACCGGAAGCGCAGAGGACCGCGCGCAGGCGTACCGCCGATTCCCTGACCCCATCACGGCGAACACCCTTCCAACCCACTGGATACGCAACCTGCACGGAGTGGACTACGAGAGCAAAGATGACCTTGTAGGCCACCTCCTGACGCGACAAGCCGAAGCCAACATCGAACTGCTCTGTGCGTGGCCGGAATCCGTCTCTGCGCCGGAGTACGTCATCAGGGAAGCGGAGGGGGTCATGGCCGTGTGGTCTTCCAACAGGGAGCTGGAACAGGAAGAGTTCTCTACCGTTTTGCAAGCCACGACTAACGCCCGCATGGCCTTCCTTGATGCGGCACGACACGATCTCGACTACGAGCCGAAGGTGTGGCACGTCCTTGCGCCCCGGCAATGACGACACCCAGGCTGATCACTGCCATCACCGCCCGTCGAATCGCTCCAGCACAGCACGCACGTGCCTGCTCATGGCGGCACTGCCCTTGTGCCCGGCGTCGTCGAAGACCACGAGTTCCGCGCCTGGCCAGGCCCGCGCGAATTCCCATGCGGCACCGAGCGGGCAGCTCAGATCGTGCCGGCCATGGATGATCACACCGGGGATCGCGGCCAGGCGCCCGGCACCCCGCAACAGCACGCCGTCTTCCAACCATCCGTCGCTGGCTGCGTAATGGGCACAGATCCGCGCGAACGCCTGCACGGCGTCCGAGGCGTGGTCGCTATAGGGAGCTGGTTTGCCATTGGGCTCCAAGGAGAGAACGGCGTCCTCCCAGGCTGCCCAGTTGAGTGCCGCCTGCGCCCGTACCGTCGCGTCAGGGTCTTCCAAGAGCTTCACATAAGCAGCAATCAGGTCACTATCGCACTCGCCTTCGGGTGCGCCGTTCCTGAACCGCTCCCACGCCTCGGGAAAGAGCCGGGCGACCCCTCCGCGGTACAGCCAGTCCACCTCCGAAGGGCCCATCATCCAAAATGCGGGAAGCACCATCTCCGACACTCGTTCCGGATGCCGTTCGGCGTAGGCGACCGACAGTGCCGAGCCCCACGACCCGCCGAAGAGCAACCAGCGTTCAACCCCCAGGTGCACACGCAACTGCTCCATGTCGCGTAGCAGCAGCTCAGCTGTGTTGAGGCGCATGTTCGTCGCAGGATCGCTCGCATGCGGCGTGCTGCGTCCGCACCCCCGCTGGTCGAACAGGATGATCCGGTAGCGCTCCGGGTCGAATGCCTTTGGGGTGCCGGACGGACTCCCGCCCCCGGGTCCGCCGTGGACGATGAGCGCGGGCTTGCCGTCTGGATTGCCGCGCACCTCCCAGTACACGAGATTGCCATCCCCAGTGTCCAACATTCCGCGGTCATGCGCTTCAGTCGAGGTGAAGGCAACAGGCATGCAAGAGCTCCTACTTCGGCAATACGGTTGCCTCGGACCGTACATGCATCCGTGCCGCCGCCAAGGTGGGCTAACCGACAGCCCATCACCTGGATCGCATTCTGTTAGCACCCCTAGTAGGGCTTTGTTAGGTCCTGTGGTGTGGTTCTGGTGTCGGTGCGGATTGGCCGCATATCGAGCAGGCGCCGGTCCAGGTGGCCAGGAGGGCCTGAAGCGCGCGGAGGACCGCGTAGAGGGTCAGGCCGGCGCAGGCGCTTTTGGGTCGAGCCTGAGCATGGTGCAGAACGCCTGGGCGAGGGAGGCGAGGGTGACGTGGCGGTGCCAGCCGGGGAAGTTGCGGCCCTCGAAGTGGTCCAGGCCCAGACCGTCCTTGAGCTCGCGGTAGTCGTGTTCAACGCGCCAGCGGCTCTTGGCGATGCGGACCAGTTCGCGCAGCGGGGTGTCGGCAGGCAGGGTGGAGAGCCAGTAGTCGGTGGGCTCGGCGGCGCCGGGCGGCCATTCGGCCAGCAGCCAGCACTCGGGCAGGGAGCCGTCGGCGGCGCGGCGGATCGTCCGGTTTGCGGGTCTGACCCGCAGCGCCAGGAACCGCGAGCGCATCTCGGCGCGGGGGTTGTGTTTCGTGGTCTTGCTGCCCTGGCGCCAGGTCACGGTTCGTGCCGACGATCGCCCTGTGCTCAGGGCGAGTTGGCGCAGAGTGCTGTGCTGGACGGGGTAGGCCGGTCCGGGCGGGCGGCCCTGGCCGCAGTAGGGCGGGCGCTTGGGGACGGCGTCGCCCGGGTAGGCGGTGGTGGTGCCCTTGACCGCGACGGCGTAGGTCAGGTCGCGCTCGGTCAGGCCCT
>NZ_JBLVKW010000176.1:0-3220 GCF_048270745.1 Streptomyces sp. NPDC056231
GGGAGGGTGATCACAAGCGGATTCCGGTGCGGGTGGACCTGGAGGGGTCCGCGGCGTGTCCGTGGGTGACGTGGTTCATCGATGTCGCGACGAAGATGATCGTGGGGGTGGCCCTCACTCCGCATCAGCCGGCCCGGGACGCGGTGCTGGCGGCGCTGCGGACGGTGGAGCGTGCGCTGGGCGCGTTCGCGGTCCCGGTGGATGATCTTCCAGCGTACAAGCCGTACCGGAAGGGCACCATCGAGTCGTTGAACGGCGCGGTGGAGGAGATGCTGCTGGTCTCGCTGCCGGACGAAGGCCGCAACGCCGAACCGTCCGCGTGCGTGATCGACGCACAGAGCGTGAAAACCTCCACAAGCGTTCCCGCCACGAGCCAGGGCACGGACGCGGGCAAGAAGATCGTCGGCAGGAAGAGAAGCATCGTGACGGACACACTCGGCCTGCTTCTGGCGGTCCTGGTCACGGCCGCGAGCGTCCAGGACTCCGTCGCCGGCACCAGCCTGATCGACACGGTGGCTGCCGAGCACCCCACGATCCGAAAGGTCTGGGTCGACGGCGGCTACCGCCAGCACCTCGTCGAGCAGCCGCGACCCAGGTTCACTTGTTCGGTCGCTGCCTGCTCGGCGTAGTACTTCTCCTCGAACTCGATCGGGCTGAGGTAGCCGAGCTTCTTCTGGATGCGGCGGGGGTTGTAGAAGCGTGTTTTTTCGAAAACACTGATCACGACCACTTGAAGGGGACACCCACGGACCATTTCTGACGCGTTACGCAGAGCTGTCCCCACCGGCACCGAGGCCGCTGAGGAGTTCGCTCGCCTGATCACGGGCACGACCGATCGGGTCCGGGAAGATGCGCAGGCCGTGGGCGACCAGGGCTCCCTCGTGAAGCAGCATGAGCGTGCCGGCCAGCTCGCGGGTTTGGTCCGGGGCGAGCTCCCGGACCAGGTCGGTGAACAGGGTGAGCATCCACTTCTTCTGGCCGGTGATGATCGCGTACGCGGGGTGGGACGCGTGGCTGATCTCTGCGTGCGCGTTGACCATGCTGCACCCCTTGGGGCTGCTGTCGATCATCCACGCCTTGGAGGCGTCGAAGACCGCGAGGACGCGGTCGACGGATCCCGGCTCCATATGTTCGAGCCTCTCGGTGACGCATGCTCGCCAGCGTTCGTCGCGGTCGGCGAGGTAGTCGACGACGATCTGCTCTTTGGAGCCGAAGCGGTCGTAGAGCGTCTTCTTCGTCACCCCGGCCTCGGCGGCGATCAGATCCACTCCGACGGCATGGATGCCGCGCTCGTAGAACAGCCTCGCAGCAGCCTCCAGGACGCGCAGTGCGGCTGGCGTCATCGTGCTGCGTCGCAGCCTCTCCACAGTCTCCACGGCATCAAGTATACCGATCTGTATACTCAGTCGGGTAGACCGATCTGTATACCGGAGAGGATCATGTGAACGCCCTGCTCTCGATCGCCTTCGTGCTCTGCTGGAGTTCCGGGTTCATCGGGGCCAAGCTCGGCGCGGACAGCGCGCCTGCGGTCACGCTCCTGATGTGGCGCTTCCTGCCGCTGGCGGCCATCCTGATCGCCGTCGCCGCGTTCAGTACCAGGACGTCGTGGCGACGGCTCACGGCACGGGACGTGGCCTGGCAGGCCGTGATCGGCGTGCTGTCGCAGAGCGGCTACCTGCTGACCGTCTTCTCCGCGATCCAGCTCGGCGTGTCCACCGGCACCACTGCCCTGATCGACGGCATCCAGCCCCTGGTTGCCGGAGCACTCGCCGGACCGCTTCTGCGCCAGTACGTCACCCGCACCCAGTGGCTCGGCCTGTGCCTGGGGGGCGGCGGCGTCGCCCTCGTCACCACGGCCGACGCCAGGGCCACCACCGGCGCGGCCTGGTGGGCCTACCTCATACCGTTCCTCGGCATGCTCTCGCTCGTAGCGGCCACCTTCCTCGAAGGCCGCTCGCGCACACAGGTCGCCCCCGCGGTGTCGATGACCATCCACTGCACCACCAGCGCCGCCGTCTTCACCGCACTCGCCACATGCACCGGAGCCGCGAAACCGCCCGCCGAGCCCTGGTTCTGGGCCGCGATCGCCTGGCTCGTGGCCCTGTCCACCTTCGGCGGGTACGGACTGTACTGGCTCACCCTGCGACGGTCTGGGATCACCAAGGTCAACACGCTCATGTTCCTCATGGCGCCCGTCACGGCCGTCTGGGGCGCCGCCATGTTCGGCGAACCGCTCACCCTCCAGACCGCCATCGGACTGACGGCGGCTCTCTCGGCCGTCGCCGTCGTGCACAGCGCCCGCCCACGCACACGGGAGGGGGCCGTTACAGCCACTCGTTGATGGCCCCGACGAGGACGGTCGCCTGTCGCGCCGGCCCTCGACGGTGACGGCCAGGGCCACATATATGGGCCGGTTGGGCACTGTCACGTTGGCCTGGCCCAGTGAGATGATCTTCGGGTCATCGTGGGAGGGGCTTGTCGTGGACACCGCGCCGTCGTACAAGGGGCACCGGTATCCGGTGGAGATCATCTCCCACTGCGTGTGGCTGTACTTCCGCTTCCCGCTGTCGTACCGGGAGGTCGAGGAGCTGATGTTCGAGCGCGGTGTTGAGGTCTCGTACGAGACGGTGCGGCGCTGGTGCGCCAAGTTCGGCCAGGACTACGCGAACCGGCTGCGCCGACGCCGCCCGCGGCCGGGCGACAAATGGCACATGGACGAGGTCTTCATCATCGCCCACGCAGTCGGCAACGAGGCCTCCTGCCGGGTGGCCCACCGTTGCGGCTACCTCCCCGAAGGAACCCTGCGCGACTCACACCGCTTCGGCGATGGGGCATACCACGACGAGCACCTGCACGCCCGCCTGGCCACCGACCCGGACCCGACCAACCCCACGGGGGAGCCGACGGTGTACGGCAACCCGACCACCGGACGGGCAAGCGACACGTCACGGTAGCTGGGCGAAGTCCTCGCCGCAGAACAACTGCCGGCCTGCTCGTTACTGACCCACGCTCCTAGCGGCGTCGGGCGGTGCGGCCTCTTGTGAGGTCGTATTGCCGATACCCTGTGGTGTCTATGGCGTCAAATAGCGGGCGCCGAAATCTGGAGGAACCGCCCCATGCTGATTGCTCAGCGTCCGTCGCTGACCGAAGAGGTCGTCGACGAGTTCCGCTCCCGGTTCGTGATCGAGCCGCTGGAGCCGGGCTTCGGCTACACCCTCGG
>NZ_JBLVKW010000177.1:0-3148 GCF_048270745.1 Streptomyces sp. NPDC056231
GCACCACGCACCGCCGGATGCCCCACCAGCGCAACCTCGATCTCACCCAACTCAATCCGAAAACCACGAACCTTCACCTGGTCATCGACCCGGCCCAGGAACTCGACGTTCCCGTCGGGCAGGAAGCGTGCGCGGTCGCCGGTCCGATAGAGCCGACTGCCCGCCTCCTCGTCGAACGGGTTCGCGATGAACGCCTCGGCGGTCAGCTCGGGACGCCCCAGATAGCCGCGCGCCAGACCCGCCCCACCGATGTACAGCTCACCGGCGGCACCCACCGGCTGGAGCTGGAGACGGGAGTCGAGAACGTACAGCCGCGCCCCGTCGATGGGACGGCCGATGTGGACGCGTTCCAGTTCGGGCCCGAAGCGGGCCACGCTCACCGCGATGGTGGCCTCCGAAGGACCGTAGCCGTTGAAGAACGACCGGCCGGGAGACCAGGTACGGACGAGGTCGAGAGGACACGCCTCACCGCCGACGGAGACACAGCGCAGGAAAGGCAGTGACTCCTCCGGAAGCGTGGCGAGCGCCGCCGGTGTCAGGTTGATGCTCTCGACGGCCTGCTCGACGAGAAGATCGGTGAGATCGGAACCGATCATCTTCAGCCCGGCGGGCGGCAGCACCAGGGTGCCGCCCGACAGCAATGCCGCCGTGAATTCCCACACTGAGATGTCGAAGCTCAGCGATGTTCCCTGCAGTACCCGCTGCGGTGTGTCCAGGCCGTAGTTCTCGTGCTGCCACCGGGCGATGCCGCGGATGCCGCGATGGGTGACCTGCACGCCCTTCGGCCGGCCCGTGGAACCGGAGGTGTAGATCACGTACGCGAGGTCGTCGCAGGTTCCGCCCGTCTCCAGGGGTGTGTCGGGCCACCGGTCGAGCTCCGGCCAGACGTCCTCGACGGTCAGAACCAGCGCATCGGACTCGGGCAGCACCCCGGCCGTCGACCGCTCGGCCAGCACCACCCGCAGCCCCGCGTCCTCAGCCATGTACGCCAGACGCTCCCGCGGATACGCCGGATCCAACGGCACATACGCCCCGCCCGCCTTCAGCACCGCCAGCAGACCGACCACCATCTCCACCGAACGCGGCACACACAGACCGACCAGGCTCTCCCGCCCGACACCACGATCCCGCAGCAGACGCGCAAGCCGGTTCGACCACCGGTCCAGACCCGCATAACTGAGCTGGCAATCGCCGAAGGCCACGGCGACCCGGTCGGGACACCGGCGGACCTGGGCCGCGAACAGCTCGTGAAAGGGCGCCGGACGCGCTGACTGCTGCTTGATCTGCTGAAGCCTCAGACGCAGCATCGCCTGCTGCTCCGCAGTCAGGTTCTCCAGGCGAGGAAGCAGTTCACTCATGATCGTCACTCGTCTCGATAGCCGGTGAAGCACTCGGAGTCCGGTCCTGGAAATCGCTCGGCGACATTCCCTGAACCTCGGCGAGGAGTTGCTCAAGAAGTTCGCGCTCTTCCGCGTTCCTGATCCCCGCCGCGTAGGCCGACAGGTCGAAGTCGGTGTCGGCCGCTGTCTGCTCGGTAGTGGAGTTGCCCTGGCGCAGGATCTGCTGCCGCTCCTCCTTCGTGAGGACGGTGATCCCGCTCAGCCTCGTCTCCGGCTCCTGGGCGATCTGGGAGCAGACGCTGCGGAGATGGCCGAGCATCCGCTCGATCGCGTCCCGCTCGAAGCGCCTGGTGTCGTACTGCACGGTGATCCGGAGCCGGTCCTCCGGAACGGTCGCCACCAGCCCGATGGCGTAGTCGATCCGTTCCTCGGAGCGGGTGAGATCGATGCGCAGGGCCGCGGAGTCGTCCTTCGCCACGGGGTAGTTCTCGAAGACGAAGAGGCTCTCGAAGAGGGGGGCGCCGGCGGGGAGCCCACTCCACCGCTGGACCTTTCCCAGCGGGCTGTGCTCGTACTGCCGCATCCGCAGGTTCTGTTCCTGCAGGTCCTGGAGCCAGGCGAGCGCGGTGCTCTGCCCGGGCAGCCCCACCCGGACGGGGAGCGTGTTGATGAAGAGGCCGACGGTGCGTTCGATGCCCTCCACGTCGGCCGGGCGCCCGGAGACCACTGTTCCGAAGACGACGTCATCGGCGCCGGTGTAGCGGCCGAGCAGGATCGCCCAGCAGCCCTGGAGGACGGTGTTGAGGGTCAGCCGGTTGGCCTTGGCCAGCGCGTGCAGCCGGCGGGTGTCCTCGGCGCCGAAGAACACGTCGAGTTCCTCCTGGCCGCTCGCACCGGACGGGGTCGTCCCCGTGGCCGGGTGCCGCTCGATGCTCAGCGGGGTGGCCTCCTCGACGCCGTGCAGGGTTTCGCGCCAGTACTCCTCGGCCTGGCCCAGGTCCTGCCGCTGGAGCCAGGACACGTAGTCGCGGTAGGGGCGCGACGGCGTCGGGTCCAGTCGCCGGCCTTGGCTGAGGGCGCCGTACCACTGGGCCACATCGTTCAGGATCAGGCCGAGGCTCCAGCCGTCGAGGATGGCGTGGTGGGCGCTCCAGACCAGCTCGTACCGCTGGTCGGCCGTGCGGACGAGGAGCATCCGCCACTGCGGGGCGTCCTGGGGGTCGAAGCCCCGGACGCGGTCCTCCCGCAGGTGACTCTCCAGTCGGTCCTGCTGAGCGGCAGGGCTCTCGGACCGCCAGTCCCGGATTTCGAGCGGGACAGGGAGATCGGCCCAGACCAGTTGGAGGGCATCGTTCTCCGCCGTGGTCCGGAAACCGGTCCGCAGGATCGGATGCCGTCGCATGACCTCGGCCCAACTCTGCCGGAAGACCTCCACGTCCAGTTCCTGATCGATGCGATGGATCATCTGGACGTGGTAGACGCCCTCGCCCCGGGCGTACTGGCTCTGGAACCAGAGTCCCTGCTGAACGGGCGTCTGGGGATAGCAGTCCTCGAGTGGACGGGGCAGGCCGCTTCCCCACCACTGGGGCAGCGCGCGCAGTTCGCCGACGAGGTCGTCGATCTGCTGCTGTGTCAGGCCGCTCAGCGGGAAGTCGGAGGGGCTGTAGCCCACCGTGCCGGGCCGGGCCGCCTCGCCGGCCAGCGCCCGCAGGACGTCCAGCGTGTGCTCGGCGACCCGCCGGATCGTCTCCTCCTCATGAGCCGCCCCGCTGTAGGTCCACTCCATACGGAGCTCGCCGTCCTGGACA
>NZ_JBLVKW010000178.1:0-3093 GCF_048270745.1 Streptomyces sp. NPDC056231
TCGGGAAGGGGTGGATATTGCTGCTACCGGGATAAAAGGTTAGCCTGCCCTAAGCTACTTAGGTGATCCCGGGGTTGAGGATGTCGATGGTCTCAGTGCAGTTGGGTGCGCGTCAGAAGAGCGGTCCGTCCGTGTCGACGGATTCAGCGGGGGATGCGCGGCTGGCCGACCTGCGACCCGGGATGAGTGGCCAGGTGATCGACATCGACGAGTCGGTCGAGCCGAGCACCGCGCGACGACTGTTCGACTTGGGGTTCGCCCCCGGCGCGCAGGTCACCGTGCTGCGGAAGGCGCCGCTGGGCGACCCCGTCGTTTTCCAGGTCGTGGAGTACGAGGTGGCGCTGCGCAAAGAGCAAGCCGTCGGCATCCATGTACGGCGTAACGCATGAGCGCGCACTGCGGTCCGGTGGCCCAGACGGTCACCGGCAAGACTCGTCTGGCTCTGGTCGGCAGCCCGAACTCGGGCAAGAGCACGCTTTTCAACGCCCTGACCGGCCTGCGGACCAAGACCGGCAACTACCCCGGAGTGACCGTCGCGCGCTATGAGGGGTTGGCGCGTATCGGCGAGCACGAGGTGGTCCTCGAGGATCTGCCCGGCACCTACAGCCTCGACCCGATCAGCCCGGACGAGCAGGTCGTCGCCGATGCGCTCGACCCGGACAACCCGGGCATCGGCACACCCGACGGGATTCTCGTCACGATCGACGCGACGACGCTGCGCCGTTCCCTCGGGCTGCTCGCCCAGGTCATGCAGACCGGCCTGCCGATCTGTGTGGTGCTCACCTGCCGCGACGAGCTGGCCCGTCGCGGCGGCACCCTCGACGTCTCGGCCCTCCGGCGCGCTCTGGGCGTGCCGGTCGTCGGAGTGACGAGCGGGTCGCGCAACGACCTGGCGCAGTTGCAGTCCATGCTGCTCGACCGGGACGCATGGGAGCGGCCGGTCGTCCCGCCGCCCACCGATCCCTCGCAGAGGCGGGCCTGGGTGGAGTCGCTGCTGCAGAGCGTGGGCTACGAGGTACCCGAGGCCGATCACCGCACGCGGCGCATCGATTCTGTGCTGTTGCACCCGCTGTGGGGCACGCTCATCTTCTTCGCGACCATGTTCGCGTTCTTCCAGATCATCTTCACCGTCGCGACACCGCTGCAGGACGCGGTGCAGAGCCTCTTCGACCGGCTCGGCACGCTGGTCACCGAGTACGTCTCGAACCCGTTGCTCTCCGGCTTCCTCGGCAACGCCCTGATCGGTGGCCTGGGCAGCGTGCTGGTCTTCCTGCCACAGATCGCCCTGCTGTTCCTCATGATCTCGCTGCTGGAGGGCAGCGGCTACCTCTCCCGCGCGGCATTCCTGATGGACCGGCTCATGGCCAAGGCCGGGCTGGAGGGCCGGGCGTTCGTCGCCCTGCTCTCCTCCCTTGCCTGCGCCATCCCGGGCATCATGGCCACCCGCTCCCTCCCGTCGGCCAAGGACCGCTTCGCGACCATGATGGGCGCGCCGCTGATGACCTGCTCGGCGCGCCTGACGGTCTATGTGCTGCTGACTGGCCTGCTGGTGAGTCCCGATACCAGGGTCGGGCCCTTCGGCGCCCAGGGCGTCGTCATGTTCGCCCTGTACCTCGTCGGTGCGCTGTCGGCCATGGCGACGGCTTGGGTCTTCAAACGGTTCAGCAGCCGGGGCGGGCCGGTGCTGCCGTTCTACATGGAGATGCCGTCCTACCGGCTGCCGCGGCTGCGGTCGGTGGCCGAATCCATCTTGGGCGCCTGCAAGGGCTTCCTGCACAAGGTCGGCCGGATCATCCTGCTCGTGACCATCGGGCTGTGGCTACTGCTCAGCCTGCCCATGCACAGCGATGCGCAACTGCGCTCCGCCGGGGTCAACCCGGCCGACCAGGCCGCGGTCTCGGCCTATGAGGTCGACCACAGCTACGCCGCCGACATCGGTCACGCCATCGAACCCGTCTTCGAACCCCTCGGTTTTGACTGGCGGATCAATATCGGCGTACTGGGATCGCTGTCCGCCCGCGAGGTGTTCGTCGCCACGCTCGGCCAGGTCGCTGCCGCCCAGAACCCCGACCAGCCGGCTGAAACTCTGGCACAGATGACCTATACCGACGGGCCCCATCAGGGACAGAAGCTCTTCACTCCGGCCACGACGGCCGCGTTGCTGGTCTTCTTCCTCTACGCGCTGCAGTGCATGTCGACCATCGGGGTCATGCGCCGTGAGACCGGCTCGTGGAGATGGCCCGCGGTCGCCTTCGGCTACATGTTCGTGCTGGCCTGGACCATGGCCTTCCTGACGCACACCCTCGTAGGGCTGCTGGTATGAGCATCGTCCCCATGCACCCCGAGGCCACGGCCGACCCGCAGTCCGTCCGCTGGGTCATCCCCGCCGGCACGCTGCCGGTCGTCGGAGAGATCGCCGAGGCACCGGGCGAGCTCGGGGAAATGCTCCACTCCGAAGACGTCGCCTCCATCGAGGTGGAGACACAGGCCGTGGTGATCCGGCTCGCCGACGGCCGGAGCTGGTCCGGCGCCGGAGTACGGGTACGCGAAGCGCTCAGCGCCGCACTGCGGCACCCTCAGCGGTGGAGGCCGGCCGACGTGGTCACCGAGGACGACATGCTGCGCGCCGCGCTGCAGGACGTCCTGGACGGATCTCTTGGCGACTACATCCGCTCCCACGGCGGCGAAGTGACGGTCGTATCCGCCTACGACCGGCACGTGGAGGTGCGGATGGCAGGCACCTGCACGCACTGCCCGGCGGCCGGGTTCACCCTTCACTCGCGCCTTGAGTCGGCGCTGCGTGCCCGGTTCCCTGACCTGGTCGAGCTGCGGGCTATGGAGGAGCCCGGCAAGACGGCGAGGCCCACATGGCTCACCCTGCGCCGCCGCAGAGCGTGACCGTCCAAGGGAGGGGCGACGACGGGATTGAAGCTTCCCCGAAACATCACCACAGTCCTCACATGGGCGAGACAAGCAGGCGCATCACCCCTGCCCTGCGGGGCACCCGTTCGGGCGAAAGGTCTCAGCGGGCAAGGATCATCGACATGTTTGAGGAATCAGTGACGGATACCGAATCAGCGGAGCAGCCCAGCG
>NZ_JBLVKW010000179.1:0-2785 GCF_048270745.1 Streptomyces sp. NPDC056231
CGCCGTGATCATTAGCGGCTGGTCGCACAGATCTGTCACAGCAACCGCTCCTGCGAAGGTGAACAGCCCTGGCTCGATGTCGCATTGCGTGACGTTTGGCCGGGTCTGTGCGGCTACGGCACCGAGTTTGTACGAGCCGACAGCTCCCGTCAGGCGTTCAGGGCGCTGCTGAGGGTGGAGTAGCAGCCGATCACGGTGTCCAGGCCAACGAGTTGGAAGGTGCGCATGTCGCAGTCTCGGGTTCCGGCCAGGCGTAGCCAACTGCCGGCCTGGTCGAGGATTTGATGAGCGGAGAGGAGACCAGGGCTCGCAGAATCTTCGGCATGCCGGTGAGGGTAGCGAAGAGGGCCCAGCGCACCCGCACCGCGGGATCTCAAGGGACGACGGTTCGCCACCCGGCCGGACTCGGCGCCGTCATTCGGTCCCCCTGTGCTTGCTGCCGGGGCAGCTCACGTCGCAGCCGGTACATGCGCTCGCGGTGGCGGAGGTAGTCCCGCACCACGTCACGCCGGTGCTCGGACTCCTGCGGCAGAAGTGCGGCCACGCTGGCGATCACAGCGCATAGCACGGAGCACAGGAATGCCCACCAGGGGGCTCCGAGTGGGCCGAGACGCCGACGGCCGCCGTGCCGCCTTCCACGGCGAATTCGTAGCGCCCGTAAAGCCGCCACGCGAAGGCGCGTTGCCGCCGGTGCCCCCCTCTTACTCGGCGGGCACCCTGCCGTGGTGATGGCTCTCCATCCGAGTGGATCATGGCCTGATAGCCTGCCGAGGCCTTGGTGAGCGGGCCTCATCAGCATTGGCGCGCAACCCGGCTACCGCGCGGTCAGCGGTCCTGACTGGGCGGTGTCTCATCTCGTGAACGAAATGTGCTCCCGATGCCGTGGTGAGCCGGCAGTTGCGATCCGGCATGGTGCGTACCTGTGAGTTCGGTTCTGACGGCTATGTGGGGGCGTTCGGCGTGTTGTTGGCGGGTCGGTACCAGCTCGAGGAGCTTCTCGGCCGAGGTGGAATGGGAGAGGTCTGGCGCGCACGCGACGAGGTCCTCGGCCGCCCGGTCGCGGTCAAGCTGCTCCTGGCCGGTGGCGTTGACCCGACTGCTGCGGCCCGCTTCCACCAGGAGGCGCAGACGACCGCTCGCTTGAGCCACCCCAACGTCGTCGCCGTATACGACTTCGGCCAGGCCGACGGCCGCCTGTATCTGGTCATGGAGATGGTCCAGGGGCACAGTCTCGCCGAGCGGCTGGCCTCGGGGGGACCTCTCACGCCCCGCGAGGTGGCTGCCATCGGCAGCCAGACCGCCTCAGGCCTGGCCGCTGCGCACCACCGGGGCATCATCCACCGCGACATCAAGCCTGCCAACCTCCTTCTGGTGCCGGACGGCACGGTCAAGGTGGTGGACTTCGGTATCGCCCGTCTCGCCGATGACACGGCGGCCGCCCTCACCAGCGCGGGCATGATCGTGGGAACGGTTTCCTACCTTGCCCCCGAACGCGCCCTCGGAAAGGACGCTGGTCCTGCCTCCGACATGTACGCGCTCGGCTGCGTACTGTACGAGCTTCTCGCCGGGCACCCCCCGTTCCGCGCGGACACTCCGACAGCGCTGCTCTACCAGCATGTCCAGGAGTCGCCGTTGCCCCCGCACAGCGTGGGCGTGGAGCTTCCGGCGGAGCTCGAACAACTCATCCTGGCGCTGCTCGCCAAGGAACCGGAAGCGCGCCCCGGCGCCGAACAGGTCGCGGACTGGCTGTCCGCTCCGGGAAGGTCGAGCGCGGCCGCGACGGCACAGCCCACATCACCGCCGTCCTCACGACCGGCCGCCGAGGTGGGACGCACGGCCGTGCTGCCTGCTCCTGCCACACGACGATCCCGCAGGCGTGACTCCCGGTCGCGCACGGCAGTGATCTCGGGACTGGCAGCGGCCGCCCTGGCGACCGTGGGATACCTGCTCTTCCAGCCGGACTCCGCACAGGTGGCCGCTGCCGACCCCCCTGCCGCGACCCAGGGAGCAGTGCCGCCCACCACCGACCCCGCTTCCTCGCCATCCGTTGCTTCAGATGCTTCTCCTCTGTCGAGCCCGTCCGCTGCCGTCGACACACCCGCAGCGTTGTCGAACGACCCCGGGGTGCTGCTCGGCCAGGTGTCTCAGGAACTGAGCGCTGCCGCCGGCGAAGGTCGGCTCGACCCGCACCTCGCCGACGATCTGGAACACAAGATCTCCGAAGCCCAGGACAAGCTGGCTGAGGGCAGAGAGAAGGGGAAGGACAAGACCAAGGACGTACGCAAACGGGTCCGCGACATCCGCCACAAACTCGCCGACGCCGAAAAGCACCAGGAGTTCACGAGTACCCCTGAGTTCGACCGGCTCCTCGATCACCTCGCGTCCCTGGTCGGGGAAGCCGACTAGGCGATCAGATTTGGGCGCGGCTCGAGCGCTCTGCCGCACCGGGGGTGCAGATTGGCCAGCCAGCGGCGTCCTCGATCGTCCGCAGGGTGCGGGCGGCCTTGTCGGGGTCTCGGTGTCCGGTCCAGCCACAATCTGCGCCGTCGAAGACCTCCATCATGTGCCCCCGGCTTTGTGGGTGAGGTTGAGGGTGCCGGCGTTGTAGGCCATCGCAAACTTCGTCAGCGTCGCGGCCTCGGCTCACGCCCTGACCGGGCTTCCAGCCCGCGTCGTCCACGATGCTGGATCCTGAGTGTGCCGATTATTACGTCCGTGCAGGTCACCCCGCCGACGGCGGTGATCGCCGTCTGCGGCAGGATCGGTCGTCGTGCTGCTTCGCCTG
>NZ_JBLVKW010000180.1:0-2755 GCF_048270745.1 Streptomyces sp. NPDC056231
CAGTACGACGGGTCGTGGCGCTCCAGGAGGCGGCGCTCCTCCGCCGTGGCGTCGTCGTCGAGCGGCACCCGCACCTGGCGGCGGCCGACGGCGAGCAGTGCAGCGTTGAGGGCGATCAGGCTCAGCGAGCTTCCCGCCGGCCACATCGCCCAGTGCTCCGCCGACGACATCGCGTACGAGGTGATCCCAGCCGGGATCAGGTGCGCGGCGTGGGCGCGGACCGCGAGCTGGTTGAGCGTCAGCGGGTAGTTCCGGCGAGCCGACTTCAGGTCGCGGCGCGCGACCTTGGCGTGAGCGCGACCTGCCTTGTCCGCCGTCCGGGCCGCGCGGCGGCCGCCGTTGAACGGGTTGCTGCTCGCCGCCCGTGCGGCCTTCCGCTGGCTCGCGGCGGTCGCAGCCGTCGACCGCGCCGACGTGTTGGCCCGCTGAGCAGCGATCAACGCCTTCAGGTTCTCCGGGGTCCGGAGCTTCGCCCTGCGCTCGGCCTCCGTGTCCCAGCGGTGCGCGAGCGGGGCACACATCGGGGCGGCGCCGTCGAGTGCCTGGCTCGCCGCCGCTGTCGTCTTGTTGATCCGGTCCGCCGTGATCACGCGGGCCGTTTTGGTACCAGTACCGATCTTGTTCCATGCTGCTGCGTAGTCCACGAGTCGCTCCTTGGGTGGTCGTGGATCAGGGCCGGGATTGCCGTTCGCGCGGCGTTCCGGCCCGCCTGTTTTGTGGCGGTTGAGCCCGCAACCCCCGGGCCGCAACCTCCCTTGCGGGCGGTTGCGCCCCCGCAAGCCTGTGACCTGCGAGTTTCGGTGTTGCGGTGGTTTCCGGGGTGGGGCCCCTACGCGTGTGCGCGCGAGGGCCCCGGATTTTCGAGCCGTTCGGCGACCCCTCGGGAGGCGCCGCCGAACAAGACCCATACTGTGGGGGCACAGTTGCTGTGTCAAGCCATACACTGTGCTAGATCACTACTCCGGATGCTGTGATAGATCACCGCACCGTTCACCCGTCGAAGGAGCCCCGCCATGTCCTCGCTGGAGCGCACGCCTCCGTATCTCCAAGTCGTCGGCACGCTGAAGTCGAAGATCGTCAGCGGCGAACTCGCGCACGGCGACGTGCTGCCGTCCGTGCGCGAACTCGCGGCGGAGTACGGCATCTCGACTGCGACCGCGCAGAAGGTCCACCGCACGCTGAGGGCGGAAGGCCTCGCGGAAGGCCGGCAGGGTGCGGCCACCACGGTCAGCACGCGCCGGACCCTGCACCGCACCGCAGCCGACCGCCTGGAGGCGGCGCTCACTACCGGGCGGATCTACGCCGACGGCGAGTACGCCGTGATCACGGGCGCCGACCTGACCACTCCCCCCGAGTGGGTCGCGGACCTCCTGGGCGTCGAGGACGGCGGCCAGGCGCTGCGTCGCCAGCGGGTCACGCACAACGCCGACGCGGAGCCGGTCTCCGCGAGCACGAGCTGGTTCGTCGCTGAACTCGCGGAGACCGTGCCCGCTCTGCTGCAGCGCGAGCGGATCCCGGGCGGCACCCCATCAGCCATCGAGGCCGTCACCGGTCGACGCGCCGTGGCCTCCGAGGAAGCCAGCGCCGCCGATGCAGCAACCGAGGAACAGGCGACTCTGCTTGGCGTCGAGCCCGGCGCCCCCGTTCTGCTGAGCCGGAACGTGTACGTCGACGCGCAGGGCGACACGGTGGAGGTTGGGGAGTCCGTCGCACCAGCCCGCCGTTGGCGAGCCCATCGGAGCTGACCTCCGCCCGCACACACCGAAGCCCCCGCCGATCCGAATTCGGCGGGGGCTTCGTCGTGCCAAGTCCCGAACGTACCGGCACACGGCCTCCCGTGAGCCTCTGAGCGTCGTTCTCCCGCTCCTGCGACTCTCGGTCCGCCGGAGCGCTCACGAGCCCTCAGGCGGGCGTACAGGCCGCCTGAGGCCCGTAATCCTCCGTGGCCTACCGCATACGCGTCTGCGGGTGCTCCGGACGACCAACGACGGCCAGCGGGAAGGGGGGTGGGGTTGCGCGGCTTGAGCGGCCGTCTGCCGGGCCCGGATTGGGGCGGAGCGCCGTACCCCCGCCGTCACGGATGCGGGTGCGTAAGGCGACCTGGAGGCACTCCGCGGCTGAGGGGGAGCAGCTGCTGCCGCGATGTGGCCGAGCGACGCGTGGGCGCTCCGCTAGGAATCGGTCCGTGGTGGCTGATCGTCCGGCTCTCCGTCATCCGCCGGCGGCCACAAAGGCATGGCGGACGCAGTCTGTGCGGACCTGCGGCGAGCCCGTTTCAAGGGAGGCAAAGGTGCGGGGGGTGACGGGGAATTCGTGGCGTTGACCTGCGGTGATTGAGTTTCGACAACAGACGTATTGGAGGGTTGCGGAGTTTCGGCTGTTGTCGAAAAGAAGCGTTCGTCGGCCCGGCCTTTGGAGTAGGCCCGGAACCGGATCTCCTGGTCCCGGCGAGCCCTGTACGCGTACTCCTTGTGCGTGCGCGTGCAGTAGTCCCGGCTGCGGCCGACGCCCTTCTGCTGGATCGGGCCGCCGCACCAGCCACAGAGCTTGTTGCCGTCGGCGTCCCTCGGTGTCTCAGTGCTCATGGCCGACGACCGTACGCGGCGCGTCCTCTGGCGCGGCGCGTGGGCGCAGTTGTTACAAGTTTCTCTACTGGTTCAAGGCCGTCGCTGCGCGCCGGCGCGGCCCGGCTGTCGGCCGGGCCGCTCCTGTCTTCGCCACGCTGCCCGGCCGCCCGCCCGGCGTCGATCCGGCC
>NZ_JBLVKW010000181.1:0-2707 GCF_048270745.1 Streptomyces sp. NPDC056231
ACCATCGCCGGGAACCACCCCCACACTCCCACCCCCACCCCCACCAACACCAACACCACCACACATATTGTCGTTTTAACCACCCACACAGAGCATGCCTTTCGGGGCCGATTCCTCCGCTGCGCTCCAGAATTAACAGGCCGTCATACAACAAGCCCCACGTAAAGCGACAGGCCAGTTGGCGGGCCGAAAGCCAAAACAGCCGGGCAGGGAGCCGGCGCACGTCTTCGCCGCGCGCGGCGCTCTCCGTCGCTCTCTGTCGGCAATGACACGCGGCTCGCCAGGCGATGACCTGCGGGGAGTCCGGCCGCCGATCAGTGATTGCGATCCATGGCACCCTCTCCGCTGCCAGTAGTCCTTGTTGAGCCATCGATTGCCTGCACTCCAGATATTTCTGACACACGTGCTCGACTCCATGCCGAAGTCCGTGCAGCCAGGTGCGAAGAAGGCGATCCAGGACATCTGCACGGCCGAGGACTGCGACCACGCCGAGGCGGCGATCAAGGCGTTCGCCCAGCCCTACTGGGCGAAGTTCGTGAAAGCCGTCAAGAAGATCACTGACGACCAAGAGGAGCTGCTGGTGTTTTTCGATTTCCCGGCCGAGCACTGGATCTATCTGCGGACCACGATTCCGATCGAGTCCACGTTCTCCACCGTTCGCCTGCGGACCAAGGTCACCCGGGGCGCTGGCTCCCGCACCGCGGCCCTGGCCATGGTCTTCAAGCTCGTGGAGCCTGCCCGGGCCGGCTGGCGCGCGGTCAACGCACCCCACCTCGTCACCTCGTCCGAGCAGGCGCCGGCTTCCAGCGCGGCCAGCTCGTCGAGCGTCCCGACGATGAGTCAGGAGGTGGCGCTCAGGTCCCGTAGTTTGCTGCCATCACTCGATCCAACGGGCAGCAGCCTCGTAGGTAGTGGCTGGGGTGCTGTTGAACGCGATGGCCGCATCGGGGGCGTGCTGCCGAACCAGGTTGATTACTTGCTCGAGGAGTTCAACTTGATCGTCTGAGTGCCGCAGGCCACCGCCGATGGTGACGCACTCCCACGGATGGGCTCGCAGCGCATTCCCGACGACCGCTTCCACGTCGTCACTTCCATCAAGGCCGATTAGACAGGTCTCGACGCCCACGCCATGTTCGGCGAACTTGGTCAGTCCCGCCTCGATCGCCTTGGCTACCGGCTCAGGATCCCATGGCCCGGGCACCCGATACGGATCAAAGCCGATGACGAGGACGCGGGGTGAAGCAGTGGTGTCCATGTCTGGACGATACGGGTCGTTCGCCCTGCGGATCAGGAAGTGCTGGGTCTGCTTGCCCCAGATGCCATCGTGCAGACCGTGGTCAAGGGGCGGACTGCGCAGCATTCCGGGCGGTGGCCACCGCCCCGTCGAAGGAGGCATGGTCAACGGGCAGGCCCAGTTCGAGCGTGGAGATGGTCTGCGCTAGGTGATTACGCCAGAGGCGGCTCGTCGTCCGCATGGCGATGATGCGTGTGACCTCGGCTTCTCTGCGGACCCGCGCTGCGACTTCGTGGGCATCCTTGCGGGTGGCTTGCGCCCCCCTCCACTGTCGGGGTCCGCGCTGCCTCATGCCTCAGCGGGACACACTGATAGAGCCCTCTCATGACGTACCGATTTACCGCCCGCGCCGCCAGAGTAGAGATCGACCGTTCCTAGCCAGTGTGCATAAATGAGTCCTGGACCCACTGCTGCGTACCGGGCGCATCCCGAACGGTGTTGGATGCGCTGGGTTCCCGCTTTCGCGTCCCGTTCGGTGACGGCCCTCCAGGGGGCCGGTCCGTTGCGGGTGGGCGGGTTCCCTCACGCCCCCAGTCACCTGGTCCGGCCTGGACGGTCCGATGCCCCGCACGATCGCTCCGGTCGTGCGGGGGCGGTGCCGTCCTTCGCCGGACCGGGTGTCCGAGGGCGCGTCGTCCGATCGCGATGCCCGCGGCATCGTGACGGGACATGGTGCGGTGCGGGGTGGCCAGCGGCTTCTGCCAGTGCTGCGCACCCCACAGGCTGGTGTAGGCGGGATCGACCGCGACAATCGCAAGGCCCTGTTCGGCGGCCATCGACACCAGCCGGGCCTTGAGCTTGCCGGTCGGGATGCCGGAGATGAGCTGCCGGAACCGTTTCCTGCGGCCGTGCTTCTCCCGGGTCTTCTCGGCGGCGAAGTCGAGGTCTTCGATACCGATCGCGGCGACACCGCCACGCTTGGCCCAGTTGATCAGCCGAGTGAGGGCGTGGCGGATCTGCGCGTCGCGGTGACTGGCGGTCCCGGACAGGTCGTAGGGGAAGCGGCGCGGGTCACCGACGGGGTTGCCGTGCCGGTCGAGCCGGTAGGCGGCGAAGTGATCGGCGTTGGTATCGACACCGACCATGCCCCGGGCGCGGGCGGTCTCCAACGGGATGGTCTGCACGACGGGGCGTTGCCAGGACGCGGTGAGGTACCAGCGGCCGCGCCGGGTGTCGAGGTGGATGCGGTAGGCGACGGCCCGGTTTGCGGTGATGCGGTCGGCCCACTCCGCGCCCCGGTGCGCGAATGCGATCCGGGTAGTGAGGGTGTACCGGCCGTGCTCGGCGTTGGCCAGGTGCGCGAGCGGGGCAGGCAGTCTGATGCTGACCTCGCCGTCCGGGGTGACGCGGATCGTCTCGTTCCCGAACCGCTTCCCCGACTCCCCATCCGCCCCGCTGAACCAGCGCTCCGCC
>NZ_JBLVKW010000182.1:0-2525 GCF_048270745.1 Streptomyces sp. NPDC056231
TCATAGCGCACCCTGCCCTTCACATGCCTGCGCAGGATGGCATTCTCGTGCCGCAGCACCAGCAGTTCGGCATCCTTGGCGGTGTCTCGACGCAGGAGGACCGCGGGGACGGACAACAGTGCGCGGGCGGTGCCGTAGAGCAGGGACACGATCATCAGGGCAGCATTACAAATCCCCACCGACGACCCTGGAGGCGGGTGCTGACCAGCAGCGATGATTTTACGAGCCCCACAGGCCCAGCGGCGCCGCATCCGCTCGGCCTCGATGCCCTGCAGGGCCGCCCACCGGCAGTACGCGTGCCAGACCACCGACGGCGGATGGCAGATGCCCTTGTTGTTGCCGCGGACGATCGCACGGATGGTGCCCTCCGCAGTGAAGCAGGCCAACTGGGTACTCACACCGGCCCGCACCGGGCCACCGGCCGGCAGCCTGCCCCCGGCGGCCCCCAGCGTCTCCCCCACCGCCAGACCAAGCAGCATCCCCCGTCGGGTTGAGGGCCGTGAACGCGTTCCGCTCGGCGTGGATATCGACGTTCAGATCGTACTGTCGTCGTCGTTGCTGGCGTCGACAGCCAGTTTTGCTCAAAATCGTGCATTCGGAGAGAGGGATATGGGCATGGGCATTGCCAAGAAGGTCGGAGTGATCGCTGCGGCGTCGCTCTGTGTGCTCGGGGCTGGCTCGTCGGCGTGGGCGGCGAGTACGTCGACGAAGCTGAGTAACGGAACGCTGTACTCGACCGTGGAGAACGGGAGGATAGTGTCCGGGAACTCGAGCCTCTTCTACTCGACGGTCAAGTACTCCAAGTCGGGCGGCAGCACTGTGAGTGCGATCCTCGTGATGGACTCCGGGAGCACGGTCTACAGCTCCGCGGCGTCCAACGTCGCCGCGGGTGCGTCCAAGTCCTACAGCTTCGGAGGTAAGCCGGTGCCTTCCGGCTGTCGCGACCGGCGGCATGACCGTGTCGGGTCAGGGTTACTTCTGGACTCCGAGTCTCAACCCCTGCTGATACGCCACGGCACTCCTGCTTCCGGCCCCTTTCTTTCATGGGGCCGGAAGCCTTGTACTGAGAACAAGGAATTCCATTGATCAGCGCGTCTGTCGGGGCACTGTCCGGTATCGTTCCCCTCTTCCTGGTGTTCGCGGTATTGCTCACCACACCTGCCGTGTTCATCGCGCGGGCGAAGAATGGCCCTGTCCTGTACAGCGCCGCCGCCGCAGTCCTCTTCGCGGGCGCGTTCGCGGTGACGTTGACTCCGGGTAACGTCGGGGACGCCGCCACGAACATGACGTGTGTTACGGGTACACCCCTGAGCGACGCCTTGCATACCACGTCTGGCCTGCTCAACGTGCTGCTGTTCGCGCCTGGGTGCTTCTCCCTCGTTATGGCAACCCGCCAGCCGATGCTGTCGTTGGCGATCGCCAGTGTCACGGTGCCCGGCGTGGAGCTCGCGCAGGCGGCTTTCCCGCTGGGCAGGACCTGTACCTACTCCGACATCACTCTCAATTGCATGGGTGCCGCGGTCGGCTTGTGCGTAGGGCTGGCCGTACTGGGTCTCGTGGCACGCAGGCCCCTCTTCTCGCGGCGCGACTTCGTCCGAGGCGGTGGCGCGGCGACGGTTTGCCTCCTCGCTATATTCGCCCTCTTTGGAGCGGTAACCCCTGTTGAGGGCGCTTCCGAGGGGCTGGGAGTCAGCGCCGCCCAGGATCGCTGGGCGCGCTCCGCTGCCGTCGGCGTTTTCGGCGAGCAGTCGAAGGTAGTACAGGTCCAGCTGCGCCCCAGCGTGGCCGGGGAGCCAGTGAAGATCGACGTCACCACTGATCAAGGCGTCCTTAACCTCTCGTGGACCGAGCGGAAAATCCTCGCTGCGGAGGCGGATGATCACCAGGACGACGGCGGGAACCTGACCTCTGTTCAGGCAAAAGCCGTTGGCCAGCGCTTCGCAGCGCGTTGGTTCCCTGAAGAGGTGAAGGGCAGTAAGGTCACCTGGGACCCGCTGGGCGGTGGCAACGGGCCGTATGCGCTCAGCTATCGCCGGTACCACGATGGCGTTCTCATGCCCATGCGACTGGACATCACGGTTAGCTCTTCGGGCCGCATCATGGCCATCACAGTGAGGACCGCAGAAGACCCCAACCTTCCCAAGCCAGCACTCGGCCGTGCCCAGGCTCAGCACCGCGCCGAGGAATTGACAAAAATGGACAGCCTTGGTGAAACTTTCCTGCTGGCCGAGAAAGTCAACGGGACCTGGCGGCCTCTCTGGCTTGTCAACGTAGGCAAGAGCGGCGAGGCGAAAGCGGCTCTCCGTATCGATGCCGTCACCGGCCAGCAGGTACAGCCCGACCCCATTCCAGGTCAGGAAGCCCCCGCTGAATCGTAAGCCGACCCGTGGGGATGGCGTTGTCACGTTGTCGAGGGTGTTGGCGCTTGGTGGGGCGTCGGGGCGTGCTGGGGTCGGGTTCCGGCTCCGCGCTCAGGCCGTGGCGGGCAGGCCGGCGGTGCCGGTGATCTGCTCCCAGATCGCGAA
>NZ_JBLVKW010000183.1:0-2440 GCF_048270745.1 Streptomyces sp. NPDC056231
AAATTCACCTAAATATGGACGAATATCGCCTTTTAGTTTTTAATTAACTTCCTGTATTGGATGTTATGTCAACCCTAACTAAAAGTAATAAAGGGAAGAGAAAGACCTTGTCTTTCTCTTCTGTAGAAAACTTAATTGAGGTCCCACCAACGAAACGCTGAAAACATACGCTAAGGAATTGTTCAGAAAATCTTGAGTTGCTGAACACCTTGTCATTAAAGGATTTATAAGTGTTTCTTCCCTTCGGAAGTGTCCATTAACTCGTTCAATAATCAATGTTCAATAATTATTAAAATATTAAGTTTGTGAACGAATTTAATGTCTAAACGTATAAAAGGCCGTAATTTACTTATCGAAATCTGCTTAGCGTATGTTTTCCGCTAAATGTTGGTGAGACCCCTAATTGGAATCCCTAATCGTTGGTAGTGATTAGGGATTCTTTTTTTAAGTTATGACACTAAAAGTAATTATTTGTGAAATTCCTCTTTAGTAGTCACTTAAATAAGTGAGGTATAAAGTTGAAAAATTTTTCAAAAATCCATGTAGGAAGTGAAAAGAAAAAAGGATTTTTATTCTTTCACTAAAAATACCTAACATCACTTATTGGAGGTTTTTATAAATGGAAATATTTTATTTGCGAATTATCTTAATGTTAATAGGTTTTATTCTAGTTTTATTTTTTAATGTGGCAGGTACTTTGGCTTATCACGGTATAAAGATATATTTTTTAGTAAGGAAACACGGGAACGGAAAGAAAAATAAAAAGCCACCTAAAAATTAAGGTGGTTTTTTATGGTGTATTTTTAATACTAAAATGCAATGTATCATACATTGTATGGGAAATCGTAGATAACACTATCAAATACCAAGGTAAATGATAGCTTTTTTTCTTTTTTGATTTTTTTGCTAGTTTTTCGAATAACTTTTTTAAGGAATTTATCTAAAAATGTAACATTATTTTCTATTAATGAAAAAGATTCAATCTACGTGAAAAAGATTCCTGCTATAATGTAGTAGTAGTCCAAGGAATGGCCTCCCAAATCTGCGAAAGAAAGAGGTCATGTCCATGAAAAAAATCGTTAAAAAATCGTTAAAATTTATTACCACTCACGAAACCAAATTAAGAAAGGTTGTCGATTGGTTTTACTCAATCGGTCGCCTAGCTTATTTGGTTTACCGAGTGATAATGCTAAAGTGATTCCCACACTATAGCATTAAGCCGTAGAATGTTGCTTTAGCCACTGGACCTGGGAAGGTGATTATGGTTGGTGTTCCCGCACCTCGGACTTTAAATAGGTCATTCAAAGCCATTTCCCACTCACCTTCCTAAAACTTATTATGATTTTAACCAAAAAATGATATTCATAAACAAGAAAAAGTCACAGGTTCCCACACCCGTGACTTTTCTTTTTCCCACTCTCTGCGAAAAGAGTACGTCTAAATCGTTTAGAATTTTTACGTTAAAATTTCACTGTTGGTCTGATCATTCATCTGATCAGTTCCGATCACTGGTTCCGAAAACTTAACTTCCCACAGTCTAAGGTTTCGGACCCTCCTTCACAAAGTATCATTTCACATGACGGTAAAAAATACTTTTCATGGTGAACGATACACCATCATGGTATCACATTACTTTACTTTTGTTAACTATCCTATACGTTTTCTTTCTCATTTTTCTATTAGGATATAAAGATTTGAAGAAAGATTGTTTCCTTCAAATTTCATTGCATTGCTAGTTTGATAGAAGTATAATTCTAGTAAATTACATATGAACGGAAAAAGAACTCCAACTGTTATAGAGGGCTGCAACCCTACTATAACCGTTCCCCCTACCCAACTAGGGAAAACACTTGCCGAAGTTCTTGTAACTAACATTTTAAGTTATACGCTTATTTTAGTGTATATTCCTGTTAGTTTCAAGAAAAAAATCAAAGGCATTGTTTCCCAGCTTGTTAGGGAGATAGTGCCTTTTTCTTGTTCTCAAAAAGGAGAAATAAACAATGGCAAAAATGATTCAATTACCTTACAACTCTGATATTATCGTTCCGACTGCAACCGCACAGGCAGTCCAAAAAAACAATGAAAAACCTATTTCATTACAGGCATTAGGTTTGCTTGTAAATCTTCTTTCATACCCTACAACTTGGGAATTACATAAAACTGAATTATATAAACGCTTTGGGAAGAACAAGGAGGAATCGGTTAAATCAGCATGGAACGATCTAATGTCCGCGAACTATATTATCGAGTTTAAATATCGTGTCGGGAAGAAGTGGGAGTACGTTTATTATTTCCGAAAAGTACCGTTTTCCCCCGAAGAAAAGGCTCAAATCCTTGATAAAGCTAAGGATGAGTACGGAGAAATTTGGGGACTGGATTTTCAGGTCTTGAAAATGGAGACCCGAAAATCCCGAGGTAATCAAAAACCTTTATTAAATAA
>NZ_JBLVKW010000184.1:0-2295 GCF_048270745.1 Streptomyces sp. NPDC056231
CCCAGGAGAAGTTCCACTGCGTCTCGTGCGGCCACCACGCACACGCGGACACAGTGGGCGCCCTGAACGTCCTACGGGCCGGGCTGGTCCGTCGCAAAGCCCAACCGGCATAGCGAGAAGCCCCCTCGTTTACGAGGGGGAGGAGTCACAACGTCTTCGAGCGTAGATCGCGGCCGCGGTGGTGAGCACCGGCCCCCTGGGTGGAGTCGTCACCAGGGATAGAGACCGTTCATGCCAGGGGTTGATGACGGGGCCGGGACCCACTGGGCAGACTTTGACCATGAACGGCAGCAGTCAACACCATGATTTTCAGGGCATGCAGGGCGATCAGAGCGCCCAAAGCGGGAGAAGCAGCGGCGGTGCGAGCGGGGTGCCGGGGGCGGGAGCGTACGGCGCTCCCGGTCCGTACGGCGTGCAGGACCTGAACAACGGTGCAGCCATGGCGGATTCGCCGCTTCCCTACCACCGGCTGGCCCGGATCACCCTGCGGTACAGCTGGTGGCGACCGCTGGTAGGGACCCTGGTCGCGTTCGGGCTATACCTGCTCGTCACCGGTGCGCTGTACGCCGTCGTGGACGAACTGGCCGCGGGCCGGGGGTACGCCACAGGGGCAGACGGCACAGCCAAGTTGAGCCCCATTCCGGACACCGCACTCGATCTGGCCTTGCTGGCCATGGCGATTCCCTTCGTCCTGCTCACCGTACGCTGGATAGGCGGGCGTCCGGCCGGCACGGTCTCCTCCGTCACCGGGAGGCTGAGATGGGGCTGGCTGGGGCTGTGCGCGCTGCTGGCCGCGCCGATCGTCTCCGTGGCGATGTTCGCCTCAATGCTCCTGCCCGGGGACGGCGGCGGCGCGGGGTTCGAGTGGGCGGGCTGGGGGTTCTTCCTGCCTGCGCTGGGCATGCTGCTGGTGCTGATCCCGTTCCAGGCGGCGGCCGAGGAGTATCTCTTCCGCGGCTGGCTGACGCAGGCCGCCGGGGCCTACTTCCGGCCTCTGTGGCTGGCCCTGACACCGCAGGCCGTGCTGTTCGCGCTTGCCCACGGCCTGGGCACCCCCTGGGGCTTTGCGGACCTGGTGGTGTTCGCCGTGGCAACGGGCTGGCTGACCTGGCGGACGGGCGGCCTGGAGGCGGCCATCGGGCTGCACTGGATCAACAACCTGATCGCCTTCGTCCTGTCTGCCGCCACCGTGGACGGGCTGGCGGCGGACGAGACGGCGGCGGACGCGGGCGGGTTGCTCGTCGCGGTCGATGTCGCGAGCATCCTGCTGTACGCGGGGGCGGTGGTCTGGCTGGCCCGCCGCCGCAACCTGGACCGTACGACGCCGGCCCCGGTCATACCCGTGCTGCCCCCGGTCGCCTTCTCCGGACATCCCTTGGCCCTGCCCCGTTCGTAGCCTCGTCCCGGAAGCAGCGAAAGGCGCGGACGTCGGCGTTGAACAGGTCGGGCTGTGGGTGTCGTCCCGGGTGGGGGCTGGATGACGGAGTGGCAGGGACCCGAGTGAGGGGACCTCGTTCGCTGATCCGGTGGTGGCCTGGGCGGTGTACTCCGACGGAGAGGCCAGAGCTATTGAAGCTTCCCCGTGATCTTGGACACGTCCGTGTTACGCCGCGAGGGTCTGGTCTTGTTGGTAGCGCAGGCGTGTCTCGTGGGGCGTGAGGTAGCCCCAGTTGATGTGTTTGCGTAGTCTGCGACGGTTGTAAAAGGTCTCGATGAACGTGAAGATCTCGGCTCGGGCGGTGGCCCGGTCGGGCCAGAAGCGGGTGCCGATCTCCTCCTTGAGGACGGCCCAGAAGCTCTCGGCCGCGGCATTGCCGTAGCAGATCCCGGTCCGGCCCATGCTCTGTCGACCGTTCAACTCTCTTATCTTTGCCCGTAGTTGAGTCGACGTGTATTCCGATCCGCGATCCGAGTGGATCACACAGTGGGGCTGCAGGCGACCGAGGTTCGCGGCCATGTCGAGGGCATCGACGACGAGTTCGGCCCGGTGGTGGTCGGCCATCGAGTAGCCGATGATCTCGCGGGTGGCGAGGTCGAGCCACGCTGCGAGGTCTGGGTTCCGGGCCGTTCGCGGTGCGCTCCTCCGCCGTGGGCGAGGACGCCGTCAAGGCGTCATTCGCCGGCCAGCTGCACACCACTCTCGGCGCGACCACTACGGCGCAGGTGGCCGTGGGGGGGGGGGGCCCCCCCCCCCCCCCCACCCCCCCCCCCCCCCCCCCCCCCCCCCCCCCCCCCCCCGCCCCCCCCCCCCCGGGGGGGGGGGGTAGGGGGGGGGGGGGGGGCCGCCGCCGCGGC
>NZ_JBLVKW010000185.1:0-265 GCF_048270745.1 Streptomyces sp. NPDC056231
CAGTCCAGAGGCTCCGCCCCCCGGACAAGCATCACAGAATCTGACGCTCAAATCAGTGGTGGCGAAACCCGATGCGGCTTAAAGATACCAGGCGTTTCCCCCTGATGGCTCCCTCGTGCTCCCCCGCATTCCTGCCTTTCGGTTTACCGGTGTCATTCCGCTGTTATGGCCGCGGTTTCTCATTCCACGCCTGACACTCAGTTCCGCGAAGGCAGTTCGCTCCAGGATTGACTGTATGCACGAACCCCCCGTTCAGTCCGACTGC
>NZ_JBLVKW010000185.1:275-2252 GCF_048270745.1 Streptomyces sp. NPDC056231
GAGTCCAACCCGGAAAGACACGAAAAATCGCTACTGGCAGCAGCCATTAGTAACTGGAGGTATACGAGAGACAAATTAAGAGGTCTTGAAGTATGGGCCTGAGAGAGGCTACACTGAAAGAACATTTTTGGTTTCTGCGGTCTCGTATACCCAGTTACCTGGTTAAGCAGTTCCCCAACTGACTTAACCTTCGATCAAACCACCTCCCCAGGTGGTTTTTTCGTTTTCAGAGCAAGAGATTACGACTGTAACGACAGGATCACAAGAAGATCATTTACTCAGAGAGACTAACTACCACTATGTTTGCCTATCAACATACTTAGGAAACATTACTTGAGTTAACGACTCCACCTTACTTTTAGTATCTCGCAATGAATCTTCCGACCGCCGTTGTGTTGAAGTTCTATTGCGCCACCGGGGTATAAATCACTTTCGTTTAACTCAATTAAAAGCTCGTTCTTGTGAGCATCCTCTAAATAAAGGTAATAACACCCACCATAAAGGTTCTGCGTATCTGGCACGGCAACAAAAGATTTCTTTCCGAACAGTAAAACAGCCTCTTTTTCTCCATGCTCTGTTAGCAATAATCGAAATTCTTGTCCATCAGGCGCGATCCCCCATATACGCAAGATCGGCGCTCTATGTGGCTTATACCAAAATTGATAGTAAAGACCTGCCACTACAACCAGTGAAATTAATAAGGCCATTTCAATCCTCAAAAACAAGCAACATTCCAAAATCGTTTTTCATTCATTTTTACTGCTGGGCATGATGCCCACCTTCAATCCTCTTTTCGCATGAAAAAACGACCTATACTTAGATGGTTAGTGACCATATCCACTTTACCTTTAAGCAGGGAACCTATTATGAATAAAAAAACGCTGTTGGCGGCCATGATGGTCGCGTTGGTGACCTTTGCCGCTGCTGGATGTTCTTCAAACCAAGAAATAAAAACCACAGATGGTCGCACTATCGTTACAGACGGCAAACCCAAAGTTGACAGTGATACGGGGTTAGTATCCTACAAAGATGCCCATACAGGCCGAACCGAACAGATCAACCGTGACAAAATTACCAACATGAGTGAACTAGACAACTGATACGGATAAAAGGAGCTGGCTTTGAAAAAGATTTTTGTTTCAGTGTTCGCAGCGGCAGTTGCGCTTTCAGCCCTAACCGGCTGCACGCGCACAAGCTATGCCATCCACACCAACGACGGGCGTACAATTGTCAGCGACGGCAAGCCTACAGAATCAGACTCAGGCCTGCTGGGCTATAAAGACGCAAATGGTGTCAAACAGCAGATCAATAAAGCCGACGTTAAAGAAGTCTCTGAAATTCCGCATTGAGGCATCGCTCTCTCCGAAAAGGGCCGCTAATGCGGCCCTTTTCTTTATCTGCCCCAACAACAGGCAAAAAAAGCCCCCGCTGGGGGCCAAATACCTGCAGTGGCTGGATAGTACTGCATTCCTGATGAAGGAGACGAATAAGTATGGGCCGGATTTTTGCGTCTGCAGGCTCGGTCGCCACAATTTTTCCGTACCCGCCAGGCATCATGCTTTTACCATAACATCCGTTGTCTGCACCGCCGGATCGGCACTGACGGCGCAGACGGCACCTGGCACCCGAAAACCCGGCTTAAGCAACGCTACATCCTCCGTTAAGCCGGGAGATAATTTTTACCCGACTGCATAGCCATGCAGCCAGGTGAATGACGGCAGGATTCAGCCCAAAAACAGCGTGAAGGCCCCGAAAACCGGCAAATGCTTTTCCAGCCACTCCCACAGTTCTGCCGCCAGATGCAGGCAGTTAAGTACAGCTTCAATAACATTAAGCAGTTTCATAATTCCCCCTGGTATAGGCCGTGATCTTTGCATCACGACGTATTTAGCGGGGAATTTCGCAGCCCTTCTTCTTGGGGTCGTTTGCGGGAGGGGGCGGAATCCTACGCTAAGGCTTTGGCCAGCGATATTCTCC
>NZ_JBLVKW010000186.1:0-2197 GCF_048270745.1 Streptomyces sp. NPDC056231
CTCCGCTGAGTAGGCCCGGAGCGCGGTGCCGGGGTTGCTCCCGGTCCGTTTCTCCGGACCTCTCGCCGAACCCGCCGTGCGCCTCTCAACGCAACGGGCTCTCCACGGTCTCTGCCGTCAGGCGTGGTTGGTTCCGGTCCAGGGATTGGGGATCCTCGACGCCCGGTAGCGGTAACGGGTGACCGTTACCGTCTGGAGGTCGAACAGTTCGATCCCGTCCGCGTGCGGGCGGCGCCAGCCCCCGTGGGGGTTGGCGAGCCACCGGCGGACGTCCTTCCACCTCCAGCGATGCAGGGCTCTCAGCCACCGGGCCACCCGCCACCAGACGAAGTGTTCCAACATGCTGAAGGTGTGTTTCGCCACTGCGTGCTTGAAGTAGTTGGCCCAGCCGCGCATGATCTGATTGAGACGGATCAGCACGTCCCTGGGAGGGTGTTGCGACGTCCTGTGTGTCAGGGCACGGATCTTCGCCTTCAGCGACCGGAGGGGCCGGTCGGCGATGAAGGTGTAGACGTGCCACTTGTCGTTGGTTCCCTGCTTGCGGCGCCACTGGATGCGAAACCCCAAGAAGTCGAACCCGTCGGTCATGTGCACGATTCGGGTCTTGGCCGGTGACAGCCGAAGGCCCAGAGGTTCCAGCACATGAGCGATGTCTTCCTGCAGCGTTTCGACGTCGTCGCGGGTGCCGTTCACGAGGACGACGAAGTCGTCCGCGTAACGGACGACCCGCCATCTGGGCAGGCCCAGATACCGACGTCGATCCCGCCGGGAGCCGGTACTCATCTCCCCGCCGTTCTTCCACGGCCTGTGCAGGTGCTCGTCGAGCGTCGACAGGACGATGTTGAAGATCAACGGTGACAGGATCCCGCCTTGAGGGGTGCCGGTGTAGGTGTCCCGGTACTGGCCGTCCTCGGTGAGGACACCAGCCTTCAAGAACGCCTTGACCAGCTCCAGTACGCGCTTGTCCTTGACCCTGGCCCGCACCGCGTCCATGGCGGCGCGGTGCGAGACGTTGTCGAAGGCCGCCTCGAGATCCGCGTCCAGCACCCATCGATAGCCTCGGGTGCCGAAGTAGTGGATCTCGGCGATCGCGTCCTGGGCCCGTCGGGCGGGCCGGAACCCGTAGGAGACCGGCTCGAAGTCGGCCTCGAAAATGGGCTCCAGCACCAGTTTCAGTGCGGCCTGGACCAAGCGGTCCTCCACCCGGGGAATCCCGAGCTTGCGGACCTTTCCCGAGCCACCGGGCTTGGGGATCTTGCGCTCGCGCGCCGGCATCGGGCTCCAGGCCCGTGCCTTGAGACGCTCACGCACCTCGGCCAGGAAGGCAGGGACGCCGATCTCGGACTCGATCCAGACGACCGTGCGGCCATCCACGCCGGGAGTCCGCGCCCCCTGATTACCCGCGACCCGGTCCCACGCGATGCGCAGCGTGGCCGGGTCGTGCACGAAGTTGAACAGGTCGTCGAACCTGCGGCCGGGGTCGGCCGCCGCCCAACGGTGAAGCTTGGCCTGCATCTCCGATACCCGCTGACGGGGCCCCACTTCGGGGTCCGCCGACGGAGCACCGCCGTTCGGCGGCGCGTCTTCCGGCATTGCAGCATCCTTCCCTTCTCGATACCGCTGCCGCCCTTCCCCATGTGACCGGCTCTCCCGGCCTCGGAGTACTACGGCGGCTCCGCCCCGTCCCGGACCGATCAGTCGTCGGTGGACTCAGCCCCGCCACCACCGCCGGACGCGGCGTGCAGGGCAAGGACCGGGACGGTTCCCGTGTTCACTGTGGTTCGCTCGATGAAGTAGGAGCCCGACTGTGTCCCTGTGGCATCGCCGCGAGTACGCCGCAGACCTTCCCCACGGCCTCCCGGGCAGCTCTTGAATACCGCCCCAGGAGTTCTCCAGACCACCCGAAAGAGCGACCCGGATACGCGCCACGCCCGGCCCAGATCCACCAGGTTCGAGCCGGTGTCGCTTTGAGAGACGTAAAACGCCGGTTCCTCGCGTACTCCTCTCCATCACGCTCGCCGAACCCGCACCATCTGGCAGTACTGGCACGTCCCGGCTTTGTCAGGGCCGCTTCCCGCCCTTCCCGGCACCACCCGGATCAGGCTGCCCTCAGCTTCAACAACCCTGCTGCGACAGGGTGCTGGTGCAGGTCTTTCACCTCCACTCGAACCAACAGCGCCTCACGGCGCAACCAAGA
>NZ_JBLVKW010000187.1:0-2154 GCF_048270745.1 Streptomyces sp. NPDC056231
CCTGGACCAGCACAACATCCACCGGCCGAAGTCCTGGAGAAGCAGCGGTAGTTGACACCGCTCATTCCAAGATCCCCGACAGAGTCAAGCTGAGATCCGCGCGCTGGACAAGCGGCTGGCGGAGAATGCTGCCCGCATGGAAGAACTCGTCGGGGCCTCGGGCAGCACGCTGATGAACACGCCCGGCGTCGGGCCGGTGCTGGCGGCACGGCTCGTCGGCCGCGTCGGACGCGCCAGCCGCTTCGCCACCGCTGCGGCGTTCGCGAACTACACCGGCGCCGCCCCGATCGAGATCGCCAGCGCGGACAAGGCCCGCCACCGGCTCTCACGCTCCGGCGACCGCCAGCTCAACTCCGTTCTCCACACCATTGCCGTCACCCAGATCAGGATGCCGAACTCTCCAGGACATGCCTACTACCAGCGGAAACTCTCCGAAGGAAAGACACCTCGGGAAGCCAAACGCTGTCTGAAGCGCCGTCTCGCCGATCACGTGTGGCGCACCATGATCGCAGACGAGCGAATGTCCAAGGACCCACTGTCTCAAGCGACTTGACAAGACACAGAGGCACCGAGCCGTTTCTGGATGCGCCGGGAGTTATAGAAGCCATCGATGTACTCGAACAGCGCCAGGTTCGTCTCGGCTCGGGTGGCGAAGACGCGGCCGCGGATGCACTCCGTCTTGGTGATCATCCACAGGTTCTCCGCGAGGGCGTTGTCGTGCGAGTCTCCGACCGAGCCCATGGATGCCTGAACTCCCGATCGCAGCAGGCGAGTTGTGAGCTTGATCGACGTATATTGACAGCCGTGATCCGCGTGATGAATGAGCTTTCCGGGCTCGACCTCGCGGGAAGCGAGGGCGTACTCGAGCGTGGACAGCACCAGGTCGGCGTCCGCGCGGGCGGAGGTCTCCCAGGCCACCACCCGGCGGGAGAACGCGTCCCGGATCGCGGACAGCCACAAGGGGCCCTCGCCGGTCGCGATCATCGTCAGGTCGGTGACCCACAGCCGGTTCGGTGCACTCGCGGTGAAGTCGCGCTGGACAAGGTCCGGGGCCAGGGTGGCCTTGGGGTCCCGGCGCGTGAAACCCTTGCGACGCGGGCTGATCCCAGCGAGGTCGGCCTCGCGCATCAGGCGCTCGACCGCTCCCTTCTCCGGGAAGTCGTGCGCACGCACCTGGACCGGTTCACCGGCGCGGTGCCACTCACGCCCGGCGACCGCGTAGTCGCCCAGGACTTCCTTCTTCTTGGTGTCCACGCTGATGACCGGCTGCCCCGCTGCGGTGTAGGCCTTGACCTGGTCGTTGATGTAGTGGAACTGCGCGTCCCGGTCTGGGTGGCGGGCTCCCTCGGTCGTGCGTGAGGTGCCCTGCAGGCTGAACCCCTCGGCCTTCAGGAGGGCCGCGACGGTGTCGGCGCCCACCGGGTGTCCCTGTCTCGTCAGCTCGGCGGCCAGCTTGCGGGTGGACTTCACTGTCCACCGCAACGGCGACTCCGGATCACCACGCTGGTCCGGCTCGACCAGTGTCAGCAAAGCCGGGATGAGGCCCGGATCCGCATCCCGCAGGCGCTTGCGCCCTCCACCCTCCACCCGCACCCGGCCGGTCAGCTCCCCGCCAACCGCCAGCTCGCGAACGCCACGGGACACCGTGGACTCCACAACTCCCGCCGCACCGGCCACCGCCCGGATACCGCCATGCCCCAGCACACGCGCCGCCGCACCGAGAACAAGACGCCGCTGCCGCTCATCCACCTGCGGCAACAGCACAGCGAACACATCCGCCAGCGCAGCCCCGATCCCCTCCGACACAGCCAGTACCCTATCGGCCAACACCCCCACCAAACCGTGGAGTTATTTTCCGGCGGCTCCCTGAACCCGCACGGAGTGGGGAATTGCGTGAATACCTCCGACCGGGATGATCGACAGACGTGGATCGAGGCCGACCCGCCCCCGGGCTGATCAGATAGTCGGACATGCGCATCAACGGCCACACCAGCGTTCATGCACGAGGTCGTTAGGACCATTGGGGAGGGGGCAGTTCCGCGCTATTCATCCGATGGCACGCTCTGGGCCCGTGGACGCCGGACGGCGTCCACGAGCAGGGTCAAAAAAAAAAAAAAAACCCCCCCAGCACCGCTGGAAAGGCGGTATAGGGAG
>NZ_JBLVKW010000188.1:0-2115 GCF_048270745.1 Streptomyces sp. NPDC056231
CGATCGACCAGCCCGCCAGCCGCTTCGAGCACAGATCCAACACCGTGGCCAGGTAAAGGAATTGACCGTCTCCCACCGGGAGATACGTGATGTCGGTGTGCCACGAACGCGAAAAGAGAGGTGTGGAATGTAGGTAGGAACCTCTTTGGAAGCAATGCTGCGTGGAAGATGAAGGAAGGCCCTTCGGAACCGCTCTACGGGGAGAGGTTTCAAACCGCCACATGCTGCGTTGGCTGAAGACCGTCGTGGTGAGCGATGTGGAAAAGGCGCCCACGAGGCGTCAGGTGGGGATCAGGAAGGCGAGCGCAAGCGAATCGCTGATGACGTGTCGAAAACTTACAGATGGCATCAAAACTGGGGGTGTAGATATGGCTCCAGGACGAATCTGGCGGACACCCGTCTACTGGCCAGGTGGTGCCCGGCATGGAGGCGACGCGAGTCTGATCTGCTGCTTTCACGTGGAACGTGGGAAGGCGAGTCCCGGCATCGCTGCTCGAACGGGCGGCGTGAGGGAGCGTCCCGAGACGGCAGAAACCGCGAGGGACTGAGTACCGAGCCGGGCCTCGCTGGCGGACCGGCCCGTAGTAGTGACGAAGCCTCTGTAACGGGGGTGGAGCGAAGGGGCCGGGTCATCCGTGGCTGTGTTCGTTCGATCAACCAGAGCGCCTGGGAGGAGTCGCGTGAACAAGCTGAAGTCTCCAGAGAAGCCGTTTGATATCTCGAAGCGGGAAGTATGGGAAGCATGGGAGAAGGTCAAGGCCAATAAGGGTGCACCGGGAGTGGATGGCTGCTCGATCGAGGACTTCGAGAAGAACTTGCAGGGAAACCTCTACAAGCTCTGGAATCGGATGTCGTCGGGCAGCTACTTCCCGCCCCCGGTGCGAGCGGTGGAGATCCCCAAAGCCCATGGCGGGGGAGTCAGGATTCTCGGAGTGCCCACCGTCGCGGACAGAATCGCGCAGACCGTAGTGGCCGCACGGCTGGAATCCCGGGTGGAGCCAAAATTCCATCAGGATTCTTACGGTTACCGGCCCGGACGCTCGGCGCTGGACGCGGTGGAACGGTGCAGAGAACGCTGCTGGGGAAAAGACTGGGTGGTCGATCTCGACATCCAGAAGTTCTTCGACAGCGTGCCCTGGGACCTTGTCGTCAAGGCGGTGGAGGCCAACACCGACGCCGTCTGGGTGAAGTTGTACGTCACGCGCTGGCTCAAGGCGCCGCTGCAACTGCCCGACGGAACTCTGCAGCGGCGAGACAAAGGAACTCCGCAGGGGTCGGCGGTCTCGCCCGTGCTGGCGAACCTGTTCCTCCACTACGCGTTCGACACCTGGATGGACCGGAATTACCCGGGCGTCCAGTTCGAGCGGTATGTGGACGATGCGGTGGTGCACTGCGTCACCGAACGCCAGGCCAGGATGCTGGTCGAAGCGATCGGCAACAGGATGGAGGAGGTCGGGCTGCGGCTGCATCCGACCAAGACCCGGATCGTCTACTGCAAGGACGCGAACCGCAAACGCTCGTACGAGCAGACGTCGTTCACGTTCTTGGGGTTCACGTTCCGCGCCCGCTCTGCGCGCAGCAAGCACGGGGTCACATTTCCCTGCTTTCTGCCCGCGGTCAGCAGAGACGCCCTGAAGAAGATGGGCGCCGAAGTGCGCAGTTGGCGCATCCACCGGCGCACCGGGCACACCTTCGCCCAGCTCGCACGGTTCATGAATCCGATCGTGCGGGGCTGGATTCAGTACTACGGAGCGTTTTACCCCTCCGAGCTGAGGGCCTTCCTCCAGCGCGTCAACGCCTACCTGTTGCGCTGGATCCGCAGAAAGTACAAACGGCTCGCCGGCTACAGGAAGGCCAGGGCCTGTCTCCAGGGGATCATGCACCGGTACCCGGGAATGTTCGCGCACTGGCGCCTGTGCCGCACCATCTGGCTATCAGGGTGACAAGAGCCGTGTAACGGGAGACTGTTACGCACGGTTCTGTGGGGGCCGGAGGGTGAGATTCCCTCCGGCTACCCGACCCGACGTAGCGGGTGTTGGGTTCCGGCGCGGTGAAGTCGCGTCGCAGCAGATCGGGCACTGGCGTCGCGGACGGCTCCGGAATCGTGGTGCGGAC
>NZ_JBLVKW010000189.1:0-2055 GCF_048270745.1 Streptomyces sp. NPDC056231
CAGGCGAAGCAGCACGACGACCGATCCTGCCGCAGACGGCGATCACCGCCGTCGGCGGGGTGACCTGCACGGACGTAATAATCGGCACACTCAGGTGCACGGACCTGCGGATTCGTGATCGATGGCCTATTCGTCGCCGCCGTGACTTTCAGTCACCACCGGATGTGAGCCAGAGCCGCTCACCGTACAGACCCCCAGTCCGTTGATCCACGCGAGCAGGCGGGCGCGCTTCTTGTAGGAGCAAGGAGCGTAGACAGCGCCGGACGTGACGTACGTTTCGGACCGGCCTTGCAGGTCGTGCCCGTAGTCGCTGGGGCCGTATTCGCCGTCGCGGTGGCCGTCCATGTCGTCGGCCCAGTCGAGGAGACCGAAGTCGAGGTGGAGGTTCTCGAGGTACCGGTTGGGGTCGGCCGGTTCTACCGGTGTGGGACGACCGTCCGCCCCGGCGGTGAGCCGGTCTTCGAGGCAGCCGTCGGAGCGCACGGGCTGGCCCAGCCACCATCTGCCCATCTGGTACGGGTGTTCAGCAGGGCGTACGGCATCGCCCCGCACCAGTACATGATGTCCCGGCGGGTCGGCCGGGCCCGGCGCCTGCTGCTGGAGGGACGGGCGCCGGGCGAGGTGGCGGCGGCCAGCGGCTTCTACGACCAGGCCCATCTCACCCGGCACTTCTGCCGGTTGGTGGGCGTGCCGCCGGGACGCTACCGGGCGGGCGTGCGCGGAACGTCGTAGCCGCTCACTTGACGTCGACGTAGTCGCCGGCCGCGGTCGCCCCGCCGGTCGTGTCCGTCTCGCCGAAGGTCCAGCGCCAGTAGCCGTCGGCGGAGGCGGTGACCGTGGTCTTCAGGGCACCGGCCGAGTTCGCCTTCACGATCTTAACCGTGGTGTAGGTGCTGGTGCCAGCCTTGCGGAACTGGAGCTTGGCCGACTTGCCGCCGAAGCCCGTGTACTTGTGCCGCACCCAGTCGGCGCGGGTGATCGTGCCGGCCACGGTGAGCGTCTTGCCCTTGGCGACCGGCTCCGGGGAGGCGTTGACGGTGACCTTCGCCGCGCGCTTGATCCGGACCGTGCCGAAGCCGGTCAGGTACTCCGTGCTCTTGGACTGGCCGTTCTTCCAGATACGGGCCATGACCCCGATCTTCCAGGTCGTGGCGTCGCTGTTGGAGTCCAGGGTGTAGCGCGGGTCGATGTACAGCTCGCCCTCGCACTGGGAGGGCGAGTAGTCGGAGTAGGTGATGACGTAGCTCATGTGAATGCCGTCGTCGCCCTCGTAGCCCTTGGCGGCCGTGGTGCCGCGGTATAGGAAGGGGTACGTGTTCGCGTCCCCCGCCTTGACCCCGGACGGCCAGGTCTTGCGGAACGCGAAGTCGGGAGTGACCTCGGCGCTGACGACTCCGGTGTTGAAGTCGTTCTCTCTGTCCGGTTCTCACACGACGCCGGGCAGTAGCTTCGCCGTCAACTACTCAGCTGAGGAAGACTCCGGCTCACTCTCGCGTGTGGTGTTCTCCTTCGTTGATCCCATCGGTGGCAGCCGCGTATTCGCCGCGTACTCCAACCCGCCGCTGTCGGGCCGTGTCGAGCAGGACATTCCGTCCAACTGGCCTAACGGTAAGTACACCCTCGACTACGTCAACCTCATCGACGCAGCCGGAAACGGCATCTCGTACTTCACCGACTTCGTTTCGAAGTAGCCGTCCGGCGCTGCAGGGCCGACGAGTAACCCGTTCAACTTCCGCACGACCACGTTCACCGTGGCACAGGCCCCCGATGCTCCATCCGGGGTAACAGCGACCGGTGGCGATTACCAGAACGACAAGGCCCATCACATCGCTGCGGCATGCGCGGGCGATGAAATGCCGGGCGTCCTCGTGCAGATCATGGAGTCGGTGTGGGACCACCGGGACCTGATGGATGACCCGGAGTCGTTCGACGACACCAACGCCGCGATCGAACAGCTGGCGCTTAGACCGACCGGCAAATGGATCACTTGAGGCGTCGGGTGGTGGGGCGTCCGTCCCAACGGTAACGCTTGGTCGCGCGTCGGATGAGCATGCG
>NZ_JBLVKW010000190.1:0-2042 GCF_048270745.1 Streptomyces sp. NPDC056231
GAGATGACCGAACGATTCCGCCTCTGGAAGACCGTCACCGGCGCGGCCGCGCACGCCTGAGCACCGTGCACGGCACGGCACCCGAGCGCCATCAGAGCGCCACAACTCACCTGCCACACAAACAACTTGACAAGGCCCCCGCGGCAGCTTCGCGGCCACCCTGACCGCCGAATTCGCCGACGGCCGCACCCTCACCCGAGCGGGTACGCGACAACCGCGGCGGACCGGACAACCCCCTGTCCGCCGATGAGCTGCCCACCAAGTTCACCGGTAGTGCCGACCGCGCCCTGGTGCCCGGCGCCGCCGACGACATCATTGACGCTGTATGGGCGCTGCGCGACGGCCGCCCGGTCCGCGACGCCCTCGCGATCCTTCGACGCTCGGACCTGTACATTTGCCCTTGATTAAGAATCTTCCGTTTGGCAAATGAGCAGTCTTCGTTGTGGTGCCGACCCTGGTCGAAATGCCTCCACAGACCGGCTACGGGCTGGGTGGTTCGGCCTTGGCCACTGGGCCGACCTCATGCCGCGCGGCATCGTCGGAATGGTCGTCGCACCGCCGATCGGCGGGGGCAAGCGGCTGATCGGTGGTCGTGGGGTGATGCTCGTTGGCACTGCGGCGCTGATCGGCACGGCATTGGTGCTACTCGCCGCATGCAGGACGCGGCGGAGGACGGCGAGGCGGCGGTGCTGGTGTATCGGGGCCTGGTCCTGCTTGATCACATGGGGTGGCAGGACGAGCCGGGGCATGGGGCGTTGTCCATGCACCAGCGTAGGAGCGGCTGGGCCGGTCGGCGGGTGGCGTAGTTGTCCGCGTGCCAGGCGTCGAGGTCGGTCTGCTGGCACTAGTCGAGGGTCAGGTCGCGGGCTGCGAGCCAGGTGAGGAAGGCGTCGGTCTGGGCGATTTACTGCCGGGCCTCGGAGGTGGGGGATCGCCCGAGTGTTCCGGCATCGGCCTTTGCCCGCAGGCGCCGCAGTTGGTACCAGGTGGCGAAGCGGTGCAGGAGCTGGTCACTGAACTGGACCTCCTTCGAGGCTGCTGTGTGGGAGCGGCCTTCCCGAAGACCTTCCCGGCTTCAGCCCTACGATCGTGAGGGTTGCCTTCCCTGCATCGTTCGCATGCTGGACGCACCGGTGAAACGGTTCGCACGGGTCCGACACGGTGTCGGACGATCACGAGTTCAGATAGGTGAGCACGGCCAGAACACGCCGGTGATCCTCATCACTTTGGGACAGTCCGAACTTGAGGAAGATGTTGCTGACGTGCTTCTCGACGGCGCCGTCGCTCACCACCAGCTGCCGGGCGATTGCCGAGTTCGTCCGCCCCTCGGCCATCAGCCCCAGCACCTCCCGCTCCCGCGGGGTGAGCCCGGCCAGCACGTCCTGCTTGCGGCTGCGGCCGAGCAGTTGCGCGACAACCTCCGGGTCCAGGGCCGTGCCGCCGTCGGCCACCCGCACCACCGCGTCCACGAACTCGCGCACCTCGGCCACGCGGTCCTTGAGCAGATAGCCGACCCCGCGGCTGGAACCGGCCAGCAGTTCGGTGGCGTACTGCTCCTCCACGTACTGCGAGAGCACGAGCACGCCGAGCGTCGGGTGCGCCTTGCGCAGCTGCACCGCGGCCCGGACCCCCTCGTCGGTGTGCGTCGGCGGCATCCGCACGTCCGCCACGACGACGTCCGGCAGCGCCTGCTGGTTGTGCAGCTCCGTGATGGTTTTGATCAGAGCCTGGGCGTCTCCGACACCCGCCACGACCTCGTGTCCGCGGTCGGTCAGCAGCCGGGTCAGGCCCTCCCTGAGCAGCACTGAATCCTCGGCGATGACCACCCGCACCCTGTCCTTCACGATCCTCGGCCTCCCACGGCCTCGCCCCGCGGCCTTCCGCGCGACACCGTCCAGCATTCCAGTATTCGGACCGTGCCGCGCCCGGGCCAGGGGGAGTGTAGGGAGGCGACCACATGTTTCGGCCTGCCGCCGCGGCCCGTGTGGCCGCCGGGGGCCGCCCGCAAAGCCGAATACCGGGGGGCGCAGCCCCCCCCCGGC
>NZ_JBLVKW010000191.1:0-1970 GCF_048270745.1 Streptomyces sp. NPDC056231
GAGATGGTCGAAGCCCTCGCCCGCCGACGCGAGGAAGCAGCTGCACGACGTCGCCGCGAAGCCGAGGAGAACGACGACCAGGAGGACGACGCCGACGACCGCGAACGTGCCGTCTGGCACATCGCCCGACGCCTCGCCCAGCCGCAGAACTGATATCAGTCCGGCATAACTCGCTGCCGGAATCTGATGCCGACACGGGTCCGGGGCGCCGGCGCTTTCGCGCGACAGCGAGGGGCGCCGGATCCCCTCTCCGGGCCGCCGCGCGTCACCGTCCCCACCGCCAATTTCAGGTGGGGACGTGACGGAGGCGGGCAGTAGAGGGGATGTCAGCGAAAACGGACACCCCCACCACGCGTGGTGACCTGCACAGACGGGGTCGGCCGGAATCCGGTAAGGGCAGCAGAAGTCGCAACAGATGCCGCAGCAGATGCCGCAGGAGATGGCGCAAGAGCTGTCGCAAGCCGCCGCCCGGCCGACCGCGAAACTGGGCCCAATGACCCACAACTCGCTGCCGGAATCTGCGCCCCGCAGGACACGCCCAGCGCAGCGACCGACCGGCACGGCGGACCGATCAGATATCTGATCGCTTAGCTTGCTCCCCTGCCCGTGCCCGGGCCCGACGTCGCCCCCGACGCTCGGCCTAACGTTCCAATAGGCCACAACTGGCTGCCCGGATCTGATGTCAACGACGGCCGCCCGCGACCGGTCGGTAGCGACTCAGAGCTTGCCGTCGTCCTCCTCGCCGGCGCCGACTTCGGCACTGAGATCGAGGACAAGGTCTAGTGCTGCAAGAAGAACTCGGAGATGTTCTTCGCGAAGCAGGTCCAGTACCTGAGGTACCGGAAATCGGACCGCAGCCGTTTCGCTCCAGGGGCGAAGATGTATCTCAGGCGGCGTCCCCTGCCAGGTGAGTTTCGAGGGTGTCCTCCGCGGCCCGTTCACCAGCGCTTAGACCGGCCGAACGACCTGCTCAACGTCCTAGAGACGGACCCGAAGTTCGACTGCTCGATGTTCGTCGACAGGGCCGGTCAGCGGAAGTATCCGTCCAGTGACCCTCGGTCACGTGGTGCGCGTCACCGAAGGGTTCATGTGAGGACTTTCGATCTGCTGGCGGCCTCATGACCCCCCTACATGAAGTGCCTGTCACCAACCTCGTGAGCTGAGCATCCGACATGAAGCAGCAGGTCAGGGCCACTTAGGCGCTTTTATGCGTGTGCGTGATTCCGTTGGCATTGTGGCGGCTCCGCTCGCGCTGCGTAGGCTTCTCCCTGACCGGCAGCACCGGAGTCCGAACGAGGCCCTTCGAGGACGAGTTCGACGCCGACCGCGCCAACGGGTTTCCGGTCGCCGTGTAGTCCGACAGCCCTCGAACACCTGGAGGCAAAAAAACAGCGGTCCCCTGCGCCAACAGGGGACCGCCTGTGTAGTCCGACAGCCCTCGCCCGACCGAGTTGGATCTCAAGTACAAGGAGAAGAACCATCAAAGACGTTCCCGAGCCTAAGCTCCGCGACGGCCTGCCGTCGAGCGGGCTCACGCGACAAATGGCGCATTACGAAGCTTGTGCGACATTCATTCCGGCTCCGTTCGACAGGCGAGCGCAGGGTGTCACGTACGGGGTGACGGGCCGATGACCCTGTTCACGATCGTCGCGATGTCCCTCGCGGGCGTCGCCGTGTACTGGGCGTACAAGAACCCGAAGCTGGGTGCGTCGCTCCTGGTTGGTGCCGGGATTCTTGCCGCGGTCTATCTGATCGGACAGCAGGATGCCTCGCAGGCTCCGCTTCAGGCGCCGGCGCCTGCCGCGTCCTCTTCTGTTCCGGCGGTAGCAGGCCCGCCCCCCAGCCCGTCCGTCAGTTCAAGCGGTCAGGCCCCCTCCGCGCGGCCGGAGGTTCAGTCTCTGGAGTGAACGCCCCGTCGTGTCCCGCATCCGCAACCGGGGACGCCGACGGCGACCTGCCCAGCTCACGTG
>NZ_JBLVKW010000192.1:0-1938 GCF_048270745.1 Streptomyces sp. NPDC056231
AGCCGCCGAGTAGCCGAGGGGAATCTCACCCCTCGGCTCTCACAGAACCGTGCGGAACGATCTCTCGTTACACGGCTCCTGCCGTCCTGGTCACCAGGCCGAGGCGGTGGTCCAAGGCCAGTGCGCGAACATGCGGGGATACCGCTTGGCGATCTCCCCCATCTTCGCGATGGCCTTCCGCTTCGCCCTGAGCCGCTCGTACTTCTTGCGGATCCATCGCACCAAGTAGGCGTTGATGCGCGTCAGAAGGGGATCCAGCCCCGACCGCCGGAAGCGGCCGTAGTACTGCATCCACCCCGCCACCCGTGGGTTGACCCACCGGGCGAGATCAACGAAGGAAAGGTCGGCTCGCGTATGAAGGTGCCAGGAACGGACCTCCGCACTGAGCCGCTTCAGGGCCTCTTTGCTGATCTCCGGGTCGAAAGAGAGGAAGCTCTCCCCCTTCTTGTCCCGGCTCCTGCGGGCGCGGAAGGTGTACCCGAGGAAGGTGAACGCCGTGTGCTCGTACGACTTCCGGCGCTTGCCGTCCTGGCAGTACACGATCCGGGTCTTGCCGGGATGCAGCCGCAGCCCGACCTGTTCCATCCTGTCCGTCAGCGCGGCCAGTACCTCTGTGGCCTGCCGCTCGGTGACGCAGTGGATGACTGCGTCGTCCGCGTAACGCTCGAACCAGACGCCCGAGTATTCCCGGGCGAGCCAGGTGTCGAACGCATAGTGCATGAACAGGTTCGCCAGCACGGGCGAGACCGGTGCCCCTTGTGGGGTCCCCCGGTCTCGGACCAGCAGGCTGCCGTCGGGCTGCCGCATCGGCGCTTGGAGCCACCTCCGCACATACAAAATCACCCAGACGGCATCGGTGTGGGCTTCCACCGCCTTGACAACGAGGTCCCACCGGACGCTGTCGAAGAACTTGGCGACATCGAGATCGATGACCCAATTCCTCTTCCAGCAGCGGTCCCGGCAGCGTGCAACCGCGTCCAGTGCCGACCGCCCGGGCCGGTATCCATACGAATCCGGGTGAAAAACCGGTTCCACCCGACGCATGAGATGCCTGGCCACGACAGTCTGTGCCACCCGGTCAGCCACACAAGGAATCCCGAGGATTCTCGTGCCTCCGCCATGCGGCTTAGGAATCTCCACCGAGCGCACCGGCTGCGGAAAGTAGGACCCCGACGACATCCGGTTCCAGACCTTGTAGAGGTTCCCCTTCAGGTCCTTCTCGAAATCGTCCAGAGACTGCCCGTCCACTCCGGGAGCGCCCTTGTTCGCTCTGACTTCCTCCCACGCCTCCTTGACTTCCCACTTCGAAATCTCAAACGGCTTGGCCTGTGACTTCAACTGGTCCACCGAATTCCTCCCGGGCACCGCCCGGTTGACGCGATCAACTCAGCCACGAACGGCCCGGCCCCTTCGTTCCACCCCCGTTACAGGGGCTTCACCACTACTACGAGCCGGTCCGCCGGCGCGCCTAGCCTCGGTACTCGATCCCTTGCAGTTTCGGCTGCTTGGGACACTCCCTCTCGCCCGCCATCAACACGAGCAGCGGCAAGGAACGCCTTCTCCTGTTCCATGCGGAAGCCGCAGACCGGGCTCACGTCGCCTGCATGCCGGACACCACCTGGCCAGTAAACGGGCACCCGCCAGACTCATCCCGGGATTGGGTATACACCCCGGTTTTGATGTCAGATTTGGCTCTTACGACACGTCAGCAGCGATTCACTTGCGTTCGTCTTCCCGATCCCCACCTGACGCCTCCTACGACGCCTTTTCCTCGTCGCTCACCACGACGGTCTTCAGCCAACGCAGCACGAGGTGGTTTGAAGCCTCCCCCCGCAGGGCGACTCCGAAGGGCCAACAACCTTCATCTTCCGCACAGCATCACTTCAAGAACTGTTCCTACAACCAGCTCCATCCACGTTCAGGACACAAACACCCAGC
>NZ_JBLVKW010000193.1:0-1780 GCF_048270745.1 Streptomyces sp. NPDC056231
CGTAAGGGCTCGCAGAGAATCAACATGCTGGTTTGATCTCTGATGGGGGTCGGCTGCCGTACTTGCCGAGGTGGGCGGCCACGTCTGCCGGGGTGCGGAACCTGGCGGTTGAAGGCGGGATCGCGTGGTCGCGCTCGGCCAGGAGGGGCCGTACTTCCTGGACTGCCCGCGTGAGGGTGCTCCCGGTGACGCCGAAGAGCTGGGCGAGCAGGTCGTGGGTACCAATCTTGCGAAGGCTGAGCACGGTGGCCAGGATGCGGTCTTCGTCGGAGAGCTTGTCCTTGGCGCCCGCACCGCGTGCTCGTTGGCGCTCACCGCCCCGGCGTTCGCGGCGAGCCTGCTCTCGTCGTCGCGCCAGTGCTGGGATCAACGCGCTGACCAGAACGTCCAGTTGTGGATCGGTCATGCCGGTCAGCTCCGGGTCACGGAGCGAGCCGGCGGCAACGTCATTCGGGAGCTCGGGCGACCGCGCTTCGGTCTCCATGCCCGCGCCCTGGCGTGGGGGCGGGCATGCATCGCCATGGAGCGTGTAGTTCCAGTCGCCGTGGAAGCGGTGCCGGCTCATCGCCAGCGCGTCGACCTGGGCATCGCTGACCTTCACGCCGGTGTCGTAGCTGTCGGTGTCGAGGCGGGCCTCGACCGTCAGTCCGGTGCGGGTGGTGGTCGCCGCGATCGTCTCCACGATGACGTCATGGCTGCTCAGGGGCCTGCCGCGCCAGTTCATGGAGATGTGAGAGAACAGCCGGTGCTCGATCCGATTCCACTTCGATGTGCCCGGCGGTAGGTGACAGACTGTGATGTCCATGCCGGTCTCGGCGGCCAGGGCAGCGAGTTCACTCTTCCAGGCGCGGGTGCGGTAGCCGTTGGAACCGCCCGCGTCGGCGGTGATCAGCAGCCGTGTGGCGTGCGGGTAGTCGTGTCGGCCGCGGGCCTGCCACCAGCGGCGGATGGATTCCACCGCGAACGCGGCGGTGTCGTGGTCGGTGCCGACGCTGACCCAGCCGGTGTTCGCCGCGATGTCGTAGATCCCGTACGGGATCGCCTTGCCGGGCCCCTCCCGGTCCAGGAAGTCATGCGTCTTGACCTTGACCGGCTCGCCCCCCGGTTGCCACTCCCGCCCGGCGTTCTTGTACTGGCCGACCAGTTCCTTCTTCTTGCTGTCCACGCTGATCACCGGATCTCCGGAGCTGATGTGGTCCTTGGCCCGGTCGTTGATGTAGCGGAACTGGGCGTCCCGGTCCGGGTGCTGCTTGCCCTCGACGGTCTTGGAGTTGGCCTGCAGGCTGAAGCCCGCCTCCCGCAGCAGGTCACCGACCGTGTCGGCACTGACCTTGTGTCCCTGAAGCGTCAGCTCGCCGGCCAGGTTCCGGGTCGACTTGGTCGTCCACCGCAGCGGCGACATCGGGTCCCCGCGCATGTCCGGCTCGACCAGGGCGAGAAGTGCGGGACGCAGTCCCGCGTCCAGGTCGGCGGCCTTCTTCCGTCCGCCGCCGGGCCGGCGGACCCGCCCCAGGGGCCCTTCGCCAGCCTCCAGCTCATAGACGCCCTTGCGGACCGTCGCCTCGCTGACCCCGGCTGCCCGGGCGACGGCCCGGATCCCGCCGTGTCCCAGGAGCCGGGCCTCGGCTCCCATCAGCAGACGCTGTTGCCGCTCGTCCAGATGCGGGAACAACACCCCGAACTTCGCACTCAGTTGATCTCGAATCTCCTGCGTTATGCCCATACCACATCAACGAGCCGCATCGCCGGAAGCAACACGTTGATTCTCTGCGAGCCCTAA
>NZ_JBLVKW010000194.1:0-1762 GCF_048270745.1 Streptomyces sp. NPDC056231
AGGGCGTGCAGATCTTTAACTCGTGGCTTTCCGCTCGGTGATTCGTTGGTCTGGCATGAGCGGTTTGGAAGGGCAACGGGCTGTGCTGGCAGCCAAGTTCAGGGCGATTCTGCCGCACCTCGACGAGCGACAGCGTCGCCTGTTGATAGGAGCGGAAGCCCAGTCCCTCGGCCACGGCGGGATCAGAGCAGTCGCCCGTGCCGCCGGTGTCCGTGAAGCCACTGTGTCTGTCGGGATGAGGGAACTCGACTCCAAAGAGGCCCCATTGGGACGCATCCGCCGACCCGGAGGTGGCCGCAAACGCGTCGTCGACCTGAACCCAGCCGTTCGTGAGGCACTCCTCATGCTGGTCGAGCCCGACGTCCGCGGAGATCCCATGTCGCCGCTGCGCTGGACGACCAAATCCACCCGCAAGCTCGCCGAGCAGCTGACCCGCCAGGGCCACAAGATCTCCGCGGACACAGTGGGCGACCTCCTGCGCGAGGAGGGCTTCAGCCTGCAGAGCAACGCCAAGACACTGGAAGGCAAGCAGCACCCCGACCGAGACGCCCAGTTCCACTACCTCAACGAGCAGGCCCGCGACCACCAGGACAGCGGGGCTCCGGTGATCAGTGTGGACACAAAGAAGAAGGAACTGGTCGGCCCCTTCAAGAACAACGGCCGCGAATGGGAGCCGAGAGGCGAGCCGGTGCGGGTCGACACCCACGACTTCCCCGACCGCGAGTTGGGCAGAGCGGTGCCCTACGGCATCTACGACGTCGCCGCGAACACCGGCTGGGTCAACGTGGGCACCGACCACGACACCGCTGCGTTCGCCGTCGAATCCATCCGCCGCTGGTGGAACGGAGCCGGACGGGCCGCCTATCCCACAGCCGGCCGGCTGCTGATCACCGCCGACGCGGGCGGCTCCAACGGGTATCGCACCCGCACCTGGAAGACCGAACTCGCCCGGTTCGCAGCCGAGGCCGGACTGGCGATCACCGTCTGCCACCTGCCCCCCGGAACGTCGAAGTGGAACCGGATCGAGCACAGGCTGTTCTCCCACATCACCATGAACTGGCGCGGAAGGCCCCTGACCAGCCACGAAGTCATCGTCGAGAGCATCGCCGCGACCACCACCAAGACCGGCCTGACCGTGCACGCCGAACTCGACACCAACTGCTACCCCACCGGTATCCAGGTCAGCGACGACGAGATCGCCGCCCTGCCGATCACCCGGCACCGCTTCCACGGCGACTGGAACTACACCCTCCACCCCCAGCACCCGCTGGACACGACGTCCACCAGCAGCACGTCAGACCAGACAACGGCGAGCGAGCCACATCGCCTCACGACGTATTCACTGCAGGACCCAGAGCTGACCGGCATGACCCGCCAACAGCTCAGCGAGCTCATCGACGCGCTGACTCCTGCACTGGAGGTTCAACGCGAGCGAGTGCTCCGCACCCGCCGCGGTCACGAGCGTCTGGTCGCCCCCGGCACAGGTGCAAAAGCCAGGCTCACCCCAGCCGAGCGGATCCTGGCCACCGTGCTCCACCTGCGCAAACTCGCCACCATGGACCTCATCGGTCAGCTCTTCGGCGTCACCGCGATGACCATCAGCCGTGCGAAACAGGAGGTCCACCCACTCCTGGAAGCACACGGCCATCACATCAACACCTCAATCGCCCGCCTCCGTACACCTGCCGACGTCGCGAGGTTCCTCGCTTCCGACCCCACCCAAACCAAGGCCAAAAAGACGAGTTAAAGATCTGCACACCCT
>NZ_JBLVKW010000195.1:0-1712 GCF_048270745.1 Streptomyces sp. NPDC056231
TCAGCAGCCCACACAGAGCTGTTGTCGCGACAGCGGGCTGTTCGAGTACGAGGCTGCGACGCCTGCGGCGAACCGGGTTCATTGAGACCTCCGCATAGAGCGGCGTGCAGTCCCCGTGCTCCTGGCGGTGGTCGCGTGGGCGTCGGACGGATTCCTACACGAAGCCTGGCTTGAGAAGCCTTGAGCGAAGAGCGAAGCGCTCGCGCCTGCGTGACCGCCGCTACCCCAGGCTGTGCTTGCTCGTTGACGTTGGTGGTACGAGCCCGCTGCATGGTGACCTCTCGATATGCCCGAGCTTTGCGAGCTCCCGTCGAGACCGAGGCCCGTGTGACGCGCTGGTGCCACGAACGGCTAGTGAGGTGGCGGACCGGCCTTGTCGCCGAGTCCTGGAATTAGGTCGCTGCGTGGCCCGCATGTGCTCGTGACCAGCGCAAACACCCACGCCATGGGGAGGATGCCTTGATCTACTGCGGAATCGACTGGGCCGAGAGGACGCACGACGTCGCCCTGGTCGACGACTCGGGCCAGCTGCTGGCCAAACGCCACATCACCGATGATGCGGTCGGCTACAAGGTCTTGTTGGACCTGCTCGCCGAGTACGGCGACACCGAGGAACACCCGATCCCGGTGGCGATCGAGACCTCCCGTGGTCTGCTCGTCGCCGTGCTGCGGCAGGGCAAGCGGAAGGTCTTCGCGATCAACCCGATGGCCGCCGCCCGCTACCGCGACCGGCACAGTGTCTCCCGCAAGAAGTCAGACCCGGGCGACGCCCTGGTGCTCGCGAACATCCTGCGCACCGACATGCACGCCCACCGGGTCTTGCCCGATGACAGCGACCTGGCCCGCGCCATCGCTGTCCTCGCCCGCGCCCAGCAGGACTCCACTTGGAACCGCCAGCAGATTTCCAACCAGCTCCGCTCCCTGCTGCGCGAGTACTACCCAGCCGCCCTGGCGGCGTTCGAGTCCTGGAAGAACGGTCTCTGCCGCTCTGAAGCCCACGAAGTCCTCAAGCTGGCTCCAACTCCCACGCGAGCTGCTCGACTGACTCGCGCCCAGCTCCAAGCCGCCCTCAAGCGGGCTGGCCGCCAACGCGGTATCGAAGCCGAGGCCGAACGCCTCCGTGAGGTCTTCCGCGAGGACTACACCCACCAACCTGCCCTCGTCGAGGTCGCGCTCGGTAAGCAGATGCTCGCCCTCCAGGTCCAGCTCCAGGCCGCCTGCACGGCTACCGACGACCTCGCCCAGGCGGTGGAGGAAGCATTCCCTCAGCATCCGGACGCTGAGATCATCCTCAGTTTTCCCGGCCCCGGCGTCCAGCTCGGCGCCCGGGTGCTCGCTGAGATCGGTGACGACCGCGGCCGTTTCGCCGACGCCCGCGGCCTGAAGGCATACGCCGGCTCCTCGCCCATCACCCGGGCTTCCGGCAAGAAGTCCAGCATCACCCGCCGCTGGGTCAAGAACGACCGCCTCAACCACGCCGGCTACCTCTGGGCCTTCTCCGCCCTCCGGGCCTCGCCCGGAGCCATGGACCACTACCGTCGCCGCCGCGACGAGCACGGAGACTGGCACGCTGCCGCCCAGCGCAACCTCTTCAACCGCATGCTCGGACAGATGTTCCACTGCCTCCAGCGACGCGAACTGTTCGATGAGAACACCGCATTCCCAACTGCCTTGGCCGCTGCGGCTTGACGCCTTGGGGTCGTGAGGTGTCT
>NZ_JBLVKW010000196.1:0-1693 GCF_048270745.1 Streptomyces sp. NPDC056231
TGCTGGCACGGACAGCAGTGCTCGAGTAGCCCGGTACAGGATCGAGATGATCACCCGCGCAGCATCCCAGTCACCTTCCAGGGCCTTGCACGCGGACCCTACCTGCAGCGATGACTTTTCGAGCCCCACAAGCTGGCGGTGAGCGAGCCGGTGTGCTCGTCGTAGACGTAGGACGTGGTGAGCGTGCGGCCGAACTCGCCGTACTTGCGGGAGATGGTGCGGCCGCAACGCCCGAGCCGACACCGTCGGCAACACCCCGCCCGAACCCTCCGAGACCGGGAGCTGTACTTCCTCGTCCACCGCCCCATCACACCGACCCCGGACCAGCCGACGGATCAGAACTCACGAAACTGAGACAGCGTCACCCCTGCTGCGATACCACCCCAAGACAGCGATCCCCCACCGATCTCTCACGTCCACGACAGTGACACCAGAGCCCGAAAAACGCCCCGACCAGCATCAACACCCCAGAGACTCACTGTCTCTCACACCACTGTCCCCAAACCGAGAGATCGCAGGCCGGGCAAGGCCATCCCGTACGGGATCTACGATGTCGCTGCGAACACCGGCTGGGTCAGCGTCGGCACCGGCCACGACACCGCCGCGTTCGCGGTCGCCTCCATCAGCCGCTGGTGGCAGGCAGTCAGCCGGCACGGCTACCCGCAGGCTGCCCGGCTGCTGACCACCGCCGACGCGGGTGGCTCCAACGGCTACCGCACCCGCGCCTGGAAGTCCGAACTCGCCGCCTTGGCCGCCGAGACCGGTCTGGACGTCGCCGTCTGCCGCCTGGGACTTCGAAGTGGAACAAGGTGTAGCACCGGCTGTTCTCCCACATCTCCATGAACTGGCGCGGCAGGCCGCTGACCAGCCATGAAGTGATTGTGCAGAGCATCGCGGCGACCACCACCCGCACGGGGCTGAAAGTTCACGCCGAACTCGACACTCTCAGACGGTACCGCTCGAGCAGGTTCTGCGGGTCGGTCGCGATGCTCTACCTTGACCACATGTCGGGCGCCGGGAGCCATAACCGGGCTGGACACCAGAGCGGTGCCGCAGAGAAGAGCCGACGGATGGCGCCGCCGGAGCAGAGGAGTCCTGAAATGACGAAGTACCTGATCTCGTTCCCCGGTGAGGCCATGGTGTTCCCCGAGGAGGACTTCGAGGCGGTGGTCGAAGCCTCGCATGCCGTCATCGACGAGGCCAAGGCGGCGGGCGTGTACGTCTTCGGCGGCGGGATCGATGAGGACGTAGACCCGGTGCTCGTGGCCGGTGACGGCATCGTCACCGAGGGCACGTACCCAGGCCACAAGGTGCCCAACGGTGGCTACACCGTTCTCGAGCTGCCCTCACGGGAGGCGGCACTCGAGTGGGCCGCGAAGATCGCCGTCGCCTGCCGCTGCTCGCAAGAGGTCCGGCAGTTCCAGTACGACCCGGCCAGCTGACAAGGGCAACCCCAGCCAGAGTCGGTCGTGCGTCGCGCGCCCAAATGAAAGGCGTGCAGCAGCGCATAGGGTGGGTGACCTCGACCGACGGCACCTCGCTGGCCTACTCGTCGATCGGAGCCGGTCGGCCACTGCTGTAAGTCAGCGGCTGGCTCAGCCTGTGGGGCTCGAAAAGTCGTCGCTGCAGGTCACGCGGCGTATTGATACTCGTTGATGATGCCGCCGAGGACCCTGGTGCGGAGCAGGCTTCG
>NZ_JBLVKW010000197.1:0-1692 GCF_048270745.1 Streptomyces sp. NPDC056231
GGCAGCTGCATCGGTCATCGGAACGACACGAGCATGCTTGTTGACCACGCCGCCGCACAGCGAAACTCCAAGATCCCCGACAGAGTCAAGCTCAGAGGGCGTTTATGTAGGGTTGTTCCGAAGGTTGGCTTTTATTACCGTCCCAGTTCATGCCGGTTATGGCCTTAAGTGCGATTCGCGTCACCCTGGCGCGCGAACTCCGCGGTCCGTTTCACGCGCTTCTGCTACTGGAAGTCCGTCTGGTTTGAAGATCCCCCAGAACCGCCCAACAACCAGCGGAACGACTCCTTCCGCACTCTCCGTGGCAACGCTACGGCGTGAGCCAGCGGAAGCCGTACCCCAGCGACCTGTCCGACGCCCGATGGGCCTTGATCGAGCCGACCCTGACGGCCTGGCGAAAGGCCCGGCTCGACCGTCGTCCTACGGGAAAGCCGGCCACGGTCGAACTCCGTGACGTGTTCAACGCGATTCTCTATCTGAACCGCACCGGAATTCCCTGGAAATACCTCCCGCACGACTTTCCGAGACACGGCACCGTCTACTTCTACTACGCCATCTGGCGAGACGAGGGAATTTTCGCCCAGCTCAATTACGATCTCGCCGCCCTGGCCCGGGTGAAGGAAGGCCGCAAACCTGAGCCGACGGCCTCCGTCATCGACACCCAGAGCGTGAAGACCTCCAGCAACGTGCCCGTGGCCAGCCAAGGAACCGATGCCGCGAAGAAGATCGTGGGCCGGAAGCGAGGCATCCTCACCGACACGATCGGCCTGATTCTCGCCGTGACCGTCGCAGCCGCCAGCCTCTCCGAAAACCCCTGGGGATACGCCTCCTCGACCAGGCCAAAAGCACCTACCCCACCATCACGAAAAGCTGGGTCGACACCGGCTTCAAGAAATCCGTCGTCGAGCACGGCGCGAAGCTCGGGATCGACGTTGAAGTCGTCGACAAGGACCCCGGAACCCGCGGATTTCACGTCCTGAAAAGGCGCTGGGTGGTGGAACGGAGTATCGGATGGATCATGATGCACCGCCGCCTTGCCCGCGATTACGAGACCCTCACCGCCAGCTCCGAAGCCATGATCCACGTCGCCTCGATGGACAACCTTGCCAAGCGCATAACGGACGAGACCACACCAACCTGGCGAGGAACCTACTAGAACTTAAAGGGCAATTCGGCTAGATCAAACGCCCTCTCAGGTGTGTCTGCCGACCGACCCGCAGGACGAGCCCTGAGGGTGCCGCTGGTAGCACCCTGCCCGCTTTAGGCCACGTACCTGCGATTACTCGATCCGTGCGATGGGCACGGAGCCGGTCCCGGCCATGTGGCCAGGCAACTGGCCACTCAGACCAACAAGGATTCGGCTTTGCCCGCGGGCCGCTGATGCGGGTGGCCCTGTTGCGCGCGGCCGACGACAAACACTGCGTCGCACCCCCTCACATCGTCGACGGCCTCGCAGACTGCCGCTTCCACTCCTTATGGGAACCACGAACGGGTAGCAGGCGGGCACCCGACGCGACACGGGCGTAACGAGCGCCTGGTGGGACACCGGCGTAAAAAGAGAAGGGGACGCCGGTACGGACTCAGGGAGTGGCCAGCCATGCGGATCGTTGTGGACCTCACGCGCTGCCAGGGCTATGCGCAGTGCGTATTCCTCGCGCCGAAGGTGTTCGAGCTACACGGTGAAGAGGGATT
>NZ_JBLVKW010000198.1:0-1597 GCF_048270745.1 Streptomyces sp. NPDC056231
GACCGGGCCGTCGGAAGTGTTCACGTGGGACATCACGCGGCTGCCCGGACCGGCCAAGGGCATCTGGTTCCACGCCTACGTGATCATCGACATCTTCAGCCGCTACATCGTCGGCAGGGAGCTGTCGATCAATAACTCCTTGATTTGATGGGGTGGTTGAGGTCGTAGGATCCGGGTGTGGCGGACGGGACTGAGGCAGTATTGGCGGCACAGCTCGGCAAGTTGCTGCCGCATCTGGATGAGCGGCAGCGGCGCCTGGTGCTCGGGGCTGCGGCTGGCGTGTTCGGGCATGGCGGGGTCCGTGTTGTTGCCCGTGCCGCCGGGGTTGCGGAGTCCACGGTCTCGCGTGGTGTCGGCGAGCTGGACTGCGGACTGGAGCTGTCTGGGCGCGTGCGGGCGTCGGGGGCGGGCCGCAAGCGGCTGGCCGATATCGATCCGGGGCTGGTTCCGGCCCTGCTGTCACTCATCGAGCCCGATCAGCGCGGCGATCCGGAGTCCCCGCTGCGATGGACGGTCAAGTCCACCCGGAACCTGGCGGCCGAGCTGACCCGTCAGGGGCACCGGGTCGGCCATGACACCGTTGCGGCCCTGCTGAGGCCGAGGGGTTCTCCTTGCAGGGCACCTCGCGGACCACCGAAGGCGCCCGCCACCCCGACCGCGACGCGCAGTTCCATTACATCAATGACCAGGTCACGGAGTTCACCACCGCAGGACAGCCTGTCATCAGCGTCGACACCAAGAAGAAGGAGGTCCTGGGCAACTACGCGGTCGCCGGGACCGAGTGGCACCGCGCCGGGCAGCCAGTGCAGGTGCGTGCGCACGACTTTCCTGAGAAGGATGCGCAGAAGGCAGTCCCGTACGGGATCTACGACCTGCATGCCGATGCCGGCTGGGTGTCGGTGGGCTGTGACGGGGATACCGTCGCGTTCGCGGTCGCCACCCTGCGCCGCTGGTGGCACGGTGAGGGACGGCACCGCTACCCCGGCGCGACCCGGCTGCTGATCACCGCTGACGCCGGCGGCTCCAACGGCTACCGGGTCCGCGCCTGGAAGAAGGAGCTGGCCGACTTCGCGCACGCGGCCGGCCTTGAGGTGACGGTCTGTCATTTTCCGCCCGGAACTTCGAAGTGGAACAAAATAGAGCATCGGCTCTTCTCCCGGATCAGCACCAACTGGCGCGGACGCCCGCTGACCAGTCACGAAGTCGTGGTGAACACCATCGACGCCACCCGCACCCGCACTGGACTGACCGTCCACGCCGAACTCGATCTCGGTGCCTACCCCACCGGGGTGACCGTGCCGGACGAGGTCATGGCGGCCCTGCCTCTGACCGTGCACGACTGGCACGGCACGTGGAACTACACCCTGCGGCCCGAAGCGCCGGCCCCGGCGCCCCTCCCGCGCCGCGACGACCGCACCCAGCCCAACGACCGGGCCCCCGACTGGCTGCACCACCCCACTCTCACCGGCCTGGAGCACGCCGCGTTCACCGACCTGCTGGCTGTGGTCGAGCAGTACCTCCTTGGCCACCCGCCGATCAGCCTGCACCACAAGCGAGCCCGGCACCGCACCCTGCGACGCGGGCCCCTGTCGCTGTC
>NZ_JBLVKW010000199.1:0-1518 GCF_048270745.1 Streptomyces sp. NPDC056231
GGACGAGAATGTCCAGGACGTTGCCGTCCTGGTCCACAGCCCGCCACAGGTACTTCAGCTCGCCGTTGATCTTGATGAAGACCTCGTCCAGGTGCTTCCCAATGCTGTTGTCAAGCCGGTTCGGTGACAGGGGGTGTGATCCGGTAGCACCGTCGGTCACGGATCAGGGCCCACAGAACGTTGACGCGGCGGCGTGCGAGCGCGAGGACGGCCTGGACGTGACGTTTCCCCTCGGCGCGCTTGCGGTCATAAAACTTCCGCGAGTTGGGGTCGTGCTGGACGCTGATCAGCGCGGAGGTGTAGAAGACGCGTTGCAGGCGGCGGTGGTATCTCGTCGGTCGGTGGTCGTTACCGCTGACCTGGCCGGAGTCGCGTGGGGCGGGTGCCACGCCGGCGAAGGCCGCGAGCCGGTCGGCGGTGGGGAAAGCGTCCAGGCTGCCGCCGACGGCGGCGAGGAACTCGGCACCGAGGACCGTGCCGATGCCGGGCATGGACTGGATCACGTCGGCAAGTTCGTGCTCGCGAAACCGGCCGTCGATGAGCTTGTCGGTCTCGGTGATCTTCTCGTTGAGGGCCATCACCTCCCTCGCGAGGGTGTGCACCATCTTCGCGATGGCCTTCTCGCCCGCGACGGCGGTGTGCTGACGCTCCGCGGCTTCAACCACCTTCTCGGCGAGGGAAGCAGCGTTGCAGACCTTGCGGTTGCGCAGCCAAGTGGTCAGCCGGTGGGTGCCCGCGCGGCGGATCGCTGCCGGTGTCTGGTATCCGGCCAGCAGAACCAGCGGGCCGGCGTTACCAAGATCGAGGGCTCGTTCCAGAGCCGGGAACATGCCGTTCAGTAGGGCCTTGAGCCGGTTGATGGTGCGGGTGCGGTCGGCGACCAGATCGACGCGGTGGTCGGTCAGCAGCCGCAGCTCGATCGTGGCTTTGTCGCCGGGGCGGATCGGCTGGAGGTCGCGGCGCATCCGTGCCTGGTCGGCGATCACGCGGGCGTCACGGGCGTCCGTCTTGCCCTGGCCTCGGTAGCTGTCGGTGGCCCGGTTGACCGCGATACCGGGGATGTAGACGAGCTCCTGGCCATGGTTGACCAGCAGGGCGATCAGCAGGCCGGGCTCACCGCCGGTCATGTCCAGCGCCCAGGTCGTCCTGCCGCCGTCGGCGAGGTCCAGGACGTCACCGATCAGCTTCAGCAGCTCCGGCTCGTCGTTGGCCACCCCACGCGACAGCAGCGTGTCGCCCTCGCTGTCCAGGACCAGCGTGTGGTGATGGGTCTTTCCGCAGTCGGTCCCCGCCCATATCCGGCTCATCGTGCTCCAGTCGCTCGTACTTGCCTTGCGGTACCACGGACGACCTCGCCGGCATTGCTCTACACAGCGACTTGTTCGCACTTCCCAATCGGCGGCCGAGTCGTCGTGGGGAGCCGGGCGGCCAAGCACCTGAAGCCACGAACGGCAGCCACTTGTCAGCCGCCGAGTAGCCGAGGGGAATCTCACCCCTCGGCTCTCACAGAACCGTGCG
>NZ_JBLVKW010000200.1:0-1454 GCF_048270745.1 Streptomyces sp. NPDC056231
TGATGCTCCTATCGTTGGTCAAACGGCAGCGAGCCACTCGCGGTAGGTGCTGGCGAAGGCGTCATCGCGGCGAAGGCCCCGCTCGATGTTGGAGATGACGGCGGGCCAGACCCCGAAGTGGTTCGCGACGGCGGTGAGCGTGATGTTCTTGGCCTGGCGGGCTGGCCTGAGGTCCGCGATCTCGGGGACTTCGACCGTCGTGGTCAGGAGACGGAAGACCTCACGTGCGATCGCGCGCTTGAGAAGCCGGAGGATCTCCTTCTTCGTCCGTCCGGCGTCGGTCTGTCGGGCAACGTAGTCACGGGTGCGCTGATCTCGGCGCATACGGACGAGCGCGATCCGGTGGAGGGCCGCGTTGGCCGCGCGGTCCCCGCCGCGGGAGAGCCGGTGCCGGTTGGTCTTGCCGCTGGAGGCCGGAACCGGGGCGACGCCGCACAAGGCGGCGAAGGACGCCTCCGTGCGCAAGCGGGCGGGATTGTCACCGGCCGTGATCAACAGCTGTGTCGCGGTGTCGGGCCCGATGCCGTAGGCGGCGCGCAGGCCAGGGTTGAGCCGCGTGACCAGGCCGTCCAACTCCGAGGTCAGAGCCATGTGTTCGGCGGTCAGGCTCTGGACGCGCCGCGCGAGCGTGCGCAGAGCGGTCAGGACCGGAGCGTGGATGGGATCGCTGCCGATGCGGAGCCGGACCAGGGCGGCGACGCGCATGTCGCCCCGCAGCACCTCGTACTTCGCGCGGATCCCGTCGGGTGCGCAGATCAGGATGTGTCCGATCTGGTTCAGTGCCGCGGTACGGGCCTTGATCGCGGATCGTGCCGCGTTGTGCAGTGCCCGGATCCCGGTGACGGTATCGCCCTTGGGGGCGCTGGTGGCCCGGCCGGACACGACCGCCCGAGCGGCGGCGTAGGCGTCGATGGGATCGGACTTGCCGATCCTGCGGCGCTCGGCCTTGTCCGGCCGGTTGACCTCGATCACGGTCAGGCCGGCCTCGCGGGCCGCTCGCGTGAACCCCGAGCCGTAGGAGGATGTGCCTTCCACTCCGACGGAGACGACAGTGCCATGAGCGGCCATGAACGCGATAGCAGCCGTGTATCCAGCGGCCGTTGTGGGGAACTCAGCGTCGGCGAGCTGCCCGCCGCGGTCAGTCACCACGGCGACGTGGATGGTGTCGGCGTGGGAGTCCACTCCGCCGATCACCACGTGTTCGACGACGGCTTCGGTGTCCGTTCCTGTCATGCTGGAGATGCCTTCCTGACCGGAGGTGGCTCCGGCCGGGCGGGGCAGACAGGACAGTGATGGGGCCTTTGGCCAGGCTCCTATAAGGTCATGATCCACCCGGCCGGGGCCTCGGGAACGGGCCCCGGCAGCCGGACAGACCAAGGCGAAGACAGCCCAGCAGGACGTCAGTCAGTGATCGAGTCACGACCACCGGGAACCCGGATACCACTATCACTGTC
>NZ_JBLVKW010000201.1:0-1407 GCF_048270745.1 Streptomyces sp. NPDC056231
CTTCACCCATCCGCGGCGCCCCGCCGGATAGCTGGCGTCGCCCCGCTTCGCGACGATCCCCTCGATCCCCTGCGCCCGGAGGGTCTCGTACCAGACGGTTGCCACCTCCCGGTCCTCGGTCGCGGGCACAGCTTGGATCGGCGGCCCAACGTCAGCCAGTAGCTCCAGCAGGTAGGCGCGGCGGGCCGTGTACGGGCGGCTCCGGCAGTCCCCGATCGCCGGGTCAGGGTGCTGCAGAACGTCCCAGCAGGCGTACGAGGCAGGATGCCGGGCGGCAAGGGCACGTGCCCGGGTGACCGATGACGCGGCCCGTGACTGCGCCGCGGCGAAGTCGAGCCGGCCGTCCCGCCAGATCACCGCCTCACCGTCCAGGACCGTGCCCGGCCTCAGGGCCATGCCGGCTACAGCGAGGTCCATCCAGTGCTGGGTGACAACCCTGCCCGACCGGGCGTACAGGATCACGGTGTCGTCGGTGCGGCGCAGCACGGTCCGGTGACCGTCGAATTTGGCTTCGTACCACCAGCCCGGCCCATCAGGCAGGGTCGGAACCGCCTGGGCCAGCGCCACTTTGACCGGGAACTCCACACGACGATCTTGCAAGCCTCTACCTCGGGCGGCGCCCGGGGCGGTCCGGACGGCCTACCCGTTGATCAGCCCTGTCTCCGGACTGCAGATCGGGCACATCTCACTGACAGCGTTCTTACCGGCCCTCCTTCTCAGGCCGACTATTATCGAACATATGAACGAACAATCGGCCCCGCGTGTGGCTGTCACCCTCCCCGGGGGACGTGCCGTCGCAGGGCGCCTCCATGCGCGTCGACAGGACGCCGGGCAGTGGTTGTACGAAGTCTCGATCGAAGTACCCGCTGCGGCCGTTCGCCCCGTCGACGGCGAGGACTACGGCCAGGTCCCCACCGAACGGGCTGGCGGCCGCCCGGAGTGGGTACTCCAGGCCCTCCCCCAGGACACCCCGGATCAGCGCGCCCTCGTTCTTCACAGCGCCGACTGCTGGGCCGCCCAAGGGCGCCTCACCCCGGCCAGCAGCAGCGAGGCCGCGATCTTTGTCCAGCACGGCTGGGCCACAGCGTGCGACGTCTGCAAACCCACACCCGGATCGAGCAGGAGATGATCTCCGGATCGGCAACCGCTGGGCTGTGCTCGATCGTCTCTCGGGTATGCCTCAACCACGCCAAGGACCGTCCCTGACCCCGCCTCGTTGGCAGCACTGCGGCGAGGGCGCCAGTCCGGAAAGCCCGTTCGGCTGCCCTGGCATCCGCGTATCCGTCCACACTGCCTGTCTCGCCCACTTGGCCGACGGGGCTTCCCCCTGGATCGTGGACATCGATTCCTATGCGGCCGTGGTCAGCGTAATGGATCTCTGTTCGTAGGCGATCGGACTGATCTGGC
>NZ_JBLVKW010000202.1:0-1382 GCF_048270745.1 Streptomyces sp. NPDC056231
GGCCGGGTCGATGACCAGGTGAAGGTTCGTGGTTTTCGGATTGAGTTGGGTGAGATCGAGGTTGCGCTGGTGGGGCATCCGGCGGTGCGTGGTGCGGCGGTGTTGGTGCAGGGGCAGGCGGGGTCGAGGCGGTTGGTGGCGTATGTCGTCTCGGATGGTGTGGTGGATTCGGGGGAGTTGCGGGCGTTTTTGGGTGAGCGGTTGCCGGGGCACATGGTGCCTGGGGTGTTCGTTCCGTTGGAGGTTCTGCCGTTGAGTCCGAACGGCAAGGTGGATCGTGGGGCGTTGGCTGCGTTGCCGTGGATGGATCATGCGGTGGACGGGCGGGATTTTGTGGCGCCGCGGTCGGAGGTGGAGGAGCGGCTGGCGGGGATTTGGGAGTCGGTGCTGGGCACGGGCCGGCCGGTGGGGGTGCACGATGATTTCTTTTCGCTGGGTGGGGACTCGATTCTGAGTCTGCAGGTGATTTTCCGGGCGAAGCAGTGTGGGTTGTTCTTCACGGTGAAGCAGCTTTTCGAGTTTCAGACGATTGCTGAGCTGGCTGGGGTGGTGGAGCGGCAGGATGCTGCGCTGGTGCGGGCGGAGCAGGGTCTGGTGTCGGGGAGTGTGGAGCTGACGCCTGTTCAGCGGTGGTTCTTCGAGCAGGAGTTGGTGGCTTCGCAGCATGTGAATCAGTCGGTGTTGACGGAGGTGGAGCCGGGTCTTTCGTCGGGGCAGTGGGAGCGGGTGGTGGGGTGTCTGCTGGAGCAGCATGACGGTCTGCGGACTCGTTTTTGGCGGGAGGGGGACGGGTGGCGGGCTGAGGTGGCCGGGGTGCCGGAGACGTTGCCGTGGCAGGTGCACGATCTGTCGTCGTGTCCGTCGGGTGAGTGGGAGGAGCGGCTGCGGGAGATTGCGGGGCGGGTGCAGGCGGGTTTGAGTCTGTCGGATGCGCCGTTGTTCCGTGCTGTGTTGTTCACGGGTGTGCCGGGGCGGGCGGACCGGTTGTTGTTGGTGGCGCACCATTTGGTGGTCGATGTGGTGTCGTGGCGGATTCTTCTGGAGGATCTGCAGGTTTTGGTGGGGCTGGTGCGGCAGGGGCGGGAGCCGGTTTTGCCGGCGAAGTCGAGTTCGTGGCAGCAGTGGGCGGGCCGTCTGTGTCAGGAGGCGCTGAGTGCGTCGACCGTGGAGGAGGTTTCGTACTGGGGTGAGCAGGCGGGGGCGGTGCGTGAGCTGCCGTTGGATGGTCGGGGGGTTGGGGGGAATACGGTCGGTGGCGGTCGGGTGTTCCGGGCGGTGCTGGGTGCGGGGGAGACGCGGGCGCTGTTGCGGGATGTGCCGGCGGTGTTCAACTCGCGTGTCAATGATGTGCTGTTGACGGGTGTGGCTGCTGCGGTCGGGGC
>NZ_JBLVKW010000203.1:0-1352 GCF_048270745.1 Streptomyces sp. NPDC056231
AGAGGGCGGTATGTGACGTGATGACGTACTTGTCGTCACCGGAACGTGTGGGACGGCCGCATCCGCGCTGACCAAGAGGGTCCGGCCGTGCTGGAGTGTCCGGGTGAGCGACCGCCAGCCCTACAAGAGCGACTTATCCGACGAACGCTGGGCCCTGATCGAGCCCGTGATCACCGCATGGAAGGCCCGGCACCCCTCCGTCAGCGGCCACCAGGGCAACTACGACATGCGGGAGATCGTCAACGCCCTGCTGTACCAGTCCCGCACGGGCTGTCAGTGGGACTACCTCCCTCACGACCTGCCGCCCGCCGGAGCGGTGAAGTACTACTTCTACAAGTGGCGCGACGACGGTACCGACCAGACCATCCACGATCTCCTGCGCTGGCAGGTCCGGGAGAAGAAGGGCCGGCCGGCCGACCCCAGTCTGGTGGTGCTCGACACCCAGAGCCTGCACGCGGCCGCCGGGGTGCCCGCGGTGACGACTGGACGGGACGCGGCAAAAAAAGTGCCAGGCCGCAAGCGCGGCCTGGCTGTTGACGTGCTGGGCCTGGTGATCGCGGTGGTGGTGCTGGCTGCCTCCGCCCACGACAACGCCGCCGGCATCGCACTGTTGGACAAGGTGGTGGCCGGGACCGAGCCGGGGACGGTGAAGAAGGCCCTGGTGGACCAAGGGTTCAAGACCGCCGTCGCCGACCACGGGGAGAGGGCGGGCATCAAGGTCGAGGTGGTGAAACGCAACCCCGGCGACAGCGGATTCGTTCCGCAGCCCAAGAGATGGGTGGTGGAGCAGACGAATGGGATCTTGATGCTGCACCGCAGGCTGGTGCGCGACTACGAGCATCGGCCCGCGTCGGCCGAGTCGAGGGTGTACTGGGCCATAAGCGACCGGATGTCGAGGATGCTGACCGAATCCTCCACCCCCACCTGGCGCGGCGCATGACCGGCGGGGAGTTCACCTTCGGGGCGGTGCTGGCGCGGCTGGAGGAGCGGGAGCGGGAGATCACCGCGCAGGCTGAGGCAGCCCGGGAGCGCATCGCGGAGCTGACCGCGCTGCTGGACGGGTTCGACACCGCCGCCGAGGAGATCCGGATCACCCGCAAGACGCTGCTGGAACTGCCCGATCCGCAGCCGTCCGCGCCGCCGGCCGTGAAGATGCCGGACCATCCGGCCTACCAGCAGATCCTGGCGGTGTTCGCCACGGCCGACGCCCCGCTACGGGCGCGGGCGGTGTGCGAGGCGATGGATCTGACGGTCGCCCCCAACAACATCAACAACGTCCGCCTGAAACTCAAGAGGCTGGCCAAGCGCGGAATCCTGACCGAAACCGAGCAGGGCTTGTTCACCCAGCCGCG
>NZ_JBLVKW010000204.1:0-1301 GCF_048270745.1 Streptomyces sp. NPDC056231
GTCGTCCAGGGTGAAGCCGCCGGGGACGGCGGGCCGTAGCGGGGCGGGCTTGAAGAACAGCCGGTGACCTGCCGCTTCAAGGGCCTGGCGGGCGTCGCCGGTGGAGTAGGCGGTATCACCGAACGCGTCCACCGGCTCGTCCTCGCCGGTGAGCAGCTCGATTCCGACCATCGCCTCGTGGTGCTCGGGACCGGCTCCGGGCCGCAGGGCGACGGCGGTGTATAAGCCGGTCTCGGGCTCCATGGCGAGGTGGGCCTTGAAGCCGTCCTGCTGGTGGCTGCGGGTCTTGTGCACGTGCCGGGATTCGGGGTCGACAGTGGAGACCATCCGGTTCCGTGCGGTGCCTTGGGTGATGCGCCAGCGCCCGTCGCGGCCGTCGGAGTCCTCGGCGGGCTCCACGTCCTGACCTGCGACCAGGGCCAGGATGCCGACCGCGTTCGCGGCCTTCTCGTCGAGCTGCTGCTCGGGCAGGTGGCCCAGCAGCCGCAGCGCGTCACCGACCAGGGCGTCGACCAGGTCGGCACGGGCCTGCTCGTCGTTCCAGGCGATCCTCGGCTTGCCCGGGTCGTGATAGTCGTGCGCGGTGCAGTGCACCGCGGCCACCTCGCCGGCCCCGGGGACCTCGCGGATCACCGCCCGGACGGCGGCGATGATCTGGGTGACGGTGTCCTGGGTGGCCACCGCGTCGTCCAGCACGGTGGAATCCAGCGCCCGTCGGTGCTTGCCGGTGAGGACACCGGTGGCCTTCACGACCTCACGCACCGCCTCGAACACCCGGTTCGGCCAGGCGGAACGGGCCAGTCGGCGGCGGAAGTAGGCCAGCAGCGACGGATCGAACGCCATGTCATGCAGACCCAGTCCGCAAGCGGCCTTCCACCGCAGGTCGCATCGCAGTTCCTGGACCGTCTCGAAGTCCGAAAGCCCGTGCAGGGCCTGCAGCGTGATCGCCGCGGCCAGGATCTGCGGCGGCATGGACGGCCGGCCGTTCGCCGACGGGTACATGTCCGCAAACATCTCCGCTTCGAACAGCGCGCCACGGTGCTCGGCCAGGAACGCGAACACACTCCCCGCCGGGATCAAATCCCGGCAGGTCTCCCATACATCCGGCCCGATCGTCTCCCCGGCCCATTCCCCCATCACCACATGAAAGAGTCTGGCCCCGCCGCTCACGCGGCGGGGCCAGAACCCAAGATCTTCATGAGACTTCTAGTAGGGCTTTGTTAGGTACCCCGATTGATCATCTCCAGATAGGTTGTGATGTTCTTTCAGGTGTGACACCTGAGGAGATGGACACGGTCCGC
>NZ_JBLVKW010000205.1:0-1227 GCF_048270745.1 Streptomyces sp. NPDC056231
GGGCGCCCTGAACGTCCTACGGGCCGGGCTGGTCCGTCGCGAAGCCCAACCGGCATAGCGAGAAGCCCCCTCGTTTACGAGGGGGAGGAGTCACGTGCTTTGCCGGACTCGGTCAGCGACCAGCCCCCGTCACCGGCGAAGGAAGAGAAGGTGATCCAGCCCTGGGCCTGGGGGTCCAGCAGGTACTCACGCGCCTCGTCCTCAGTCACGCTCAGGCGAGCGGCTATCCGTGCGGTGTCGGCATAGCCCATGGTCCGAACGGCGTGCAGCACCAGGAGCTCGATGGGGGAAGTCTGGCTCATCTGCGCTCCGTGGCGTGATCTCGGTGTGGGGCCTGTCCAGCGATGGCGACGTTGCCGCGGCTGCCGTCCACGACGACGCAAAGTCTGTCGGCCAGCACAGTCGTCGCGTCGGCGGCGGCCGTGACTGCCGGAATCCGGAACTCGCGGGCCACGATCGCAGCGTGGCTGAGAACCCCGCCGACCTCGGTGACGACCGCGGCGGCGCGGGCCAGCAGCGGGGTCCAGGCCGGTGAGGTCGTGCGACAGACCAGCACGTCACCGGACCGGAAGCGGGTGAAGTCGTCCAGCCCGCCGAGCATCCGTACCAGCCCGGTTGCGGTGCCGGGCTCGCTGGCGTGCCTGTGACAAGCGCCTTGCCGGCATCGCGGGCTGCATGTCCGTCCGGCTCGGCAGCCGTGGTGATGGGGCGCGCCTGCAGCACCCAGACCGTGCCGTCTGCGATGGCCCACTCGATGTCTTGTGGGCATCCGAACGAGGCCTCGATCCGGCGGCCGGTCTCGCCCAGCGCGCGCACCTGCGCCGCGGTCAGGACCGTCTCTACGATGGTGTCCGGGGTGGTGAGCACGTCGCCGTCGATGGTCCACCTCTGCGGGGTGAGGCTCCCGTTGACGACCTTGTCGCCAAGTCCGCGAGCCGCCTCGATCACCACCTGGTCGGCGCCGGTGACCGGTTGGCGAGTGAACAACACCCCGGCCGCTTCGGCGCGGACCAGCCTCTGCACGATCACCGACACCACGGGTCCGGGTGACCGACTTGTCCGGGCGGTGTACGCGGCGGCCTGCGGGCTGGTTCCGGGCGGGGGGGGGGGGCCGCCCCCCCCCCCCCCCCCCGCCCGGGGCGGGGGGGGGGGGGGTGGCCCCCACCCCCCGGGCCAGGGGCCGGGCGATGGTGCCGGGGGATCAGGGGGGACAACATTGGGGGGGCG
>NZ_JBLVKW010000206.1:0-1159 GCF_048270745.1 Streptomyces sp. NPDC056231
GCTCCACCTTGCTGCCCCGGTCTATGCCGCCGGACCCGACCCGAGCGTCCGTCGGTCGGGCCGCGCGGCGGCCACCTCCTGGTGCTCCGCGTCGTCCTCGAGGAGCTGTTCGCGGTCGACGTGCTCAACGGGCAGCAGCCGCGGGGCGGTCGACGTCGTCGTGCTCCTGGCGGTGGTCGACGGACCGGTGCCCAGTGGGCGGCGCGTGGTGCTCATGCCGCCAGTCTCCCGGTCGGCCACCCTTCGCCGACGCCATGCCGGGGCGTCGGCGCTTTCGCCGCACGGCGCGAGCCGGGCGGACGGCCCACCGCCACGCACCCGATCCCCTCGCCCGGCCGCCGCCACCACCCACCCCCCACCCTTCTCTTTCGTCTTGCTTGGGGCGGCAGGGGGCCGTAGAGGGGATGTCGGCACAAGTGGAAGCGCCCGACCACGCGGCTCTACCTGCGACAACGCAGGCCGTCGGAATGAGGAGTGCGCAACCTGGTGCGCAACCTCCCGTGCAACCCGACCACGGGGCGACCGCGCACCCGACCACAGACCCGACCACGGACACCGGTGGCCCCGTTGGTGGGCCCCACCGAAACCCCCACCACTGCCCCCACCGGTGCCGCGACAGGGACTTGCGAGGCTTGCCCACCGGTCCGGCACAGTGATCCCGGGCTGTTCCCCCGGGGAACACCCCGCCGCGATCTGTTCCCCCGGGGAACACCTGCGGATCGGAATGCAAGGGTGTGCCGCTCGATCACTGATAGCGCTTCGTCACGCACTGAGGTACCAAGCCCCCCTCCGGACAACGGACGGGGGCTTTTCTCTGCCCCGGTCCTGTCCTTCTTCGCCTGAGTCCGGCGAAGGAGTGAGGACTTGCGCGGCTTGGGCCCCGCTCCCTCAACGTCACCACCGCCCCGGCCTGTCCGGGACAGACGGACTTTTTTTCCACGGTCTGGAGGACCAGTTGAGCAACGAACAGAGCGACCAGCAGGCGCCCGCATCGCATGAGCGCCCGACCCGTCGCGAGGCTGTGAAGCGGGGGGCGTCTGGTCTTGCCGGAGGGGTGGCACTCGGTATGGCCCGGGAGGCGGGCAGGCGTCTCGCCCAGGTCATCTTCGAGGCCTTCGAGGATGAGTCCTGACGCGACCGGGTTGGACGGGTCGCGCAG
>NZ_JBLVKW010000207.1:0-1141 GCF_048270745.1 Streptomyces sp. NPDC056231
GGGGCGAAGACTTCCCTGTCCCCGAGACGTGTTTGCATGCCCTTGCCGAGGAAGAGATTGCGTCCGGCGGGCACCTGGGTGTCGGGGAGGTCCAGGGTGATGCGCTGTTCGTCGCGCAGGGCGCGTCCGGCTTCGTCGAGGCGTGCCTTGGCCTCGCTGACCCGGGAGGCGTGCATTGTCCCGGATTTGCCCGCGGCCTCCTGTGCGCCGCGTTTCATGTTGCCGGCGAAGATCTTGGGCAGACCGGCGTTCTTGAGGTTGCGGGCGGCGTTGCTGGCGCGGCGTTCGGCGCGTTCGCGGGCCTGCTGCATCTCCCGCTTCTCGCGCTTGAGCTCCTGCTCGGCGTTGCGGACGTTTTTCTCGGCGACTTCCTGCTCGGCGCGTACGGTCTCTTCGTACTCGGTGAAGTTGCCGCCGTACAGGCGTAGTTCGTCGCTGCCGAGTTCGGCGATGCGTTGCATGCGGTCGAGCAGTGCGCGGTCGTGGCTGACCAGCAGCAGGCAGCCGGTGTAGTCGGAGAGCACGTCGTAGAGCTTGTGCCGGGCCTCCAGGTCGAGGTTGTTGGTGGGTTCGTCGAGCAGGAGGACGTCGGGGCGCTTGAGCAGCTGGGCGGCGAGGCCGAGGGAGACGATCTGGCCGCCGCTGAGCGTGTTCAGGCTGCGGTCCAGGGTGAGGTCGGCCAGGCCGAGGCGGTCGAGCTGGGCGCGGGTGCGCTCCTCGATGTCCCAGTCGTCGCCGATGGTGGTGAAGTGCTTTTCGTCGACGTCCCCGGATTCCACGGCGTCGATGGCCTGGATGATCGGGGCGACGCCGAGCACCTCGGCGACGGTGAGGTTTCCGGTCAGGGGCAGGCTCTGCGGGAGGTAGCCGAGCGTGCCGCCGACGGACACCGAGCCGGTGGTGGGCTTCAGCTCGCCGGCGATCAGTTTGAGCAGGGTGCTCTTGCCGGAGCCGTTGGGGGCGACCAGGCCGGTGCGGCCGCTGTTCACGGTGAAGGACAGGTCGTGGAAGACCGGGGTGTCGTCCGGCCAGGCGAAGGAGAGGTTCGAGCAGATGATGGACGCGTCGGACATGGAGGTGACCTCGAAAGGCATGAGGGCAGAGATCAGACTTCTGCCCTGGGCAGACGTGGGAAAAGGGG
>NZ_JBLVKW010000208.1:0-1107 GCF_048270745.1 Streptomyces sp. NPDC056231
GTACCAGAGCGGGATGGTCGGCATGTAGTTGACCAGGTCCTTCTCGATCTCCTGGTACCCCTTGACCGACTCCTCGAGCGTGGCGGCGGAGTCCGCGGCCTTGATCTTGGCGTCGATGTCCTTGTTCGAGAAGCGGCCGTTGTTGCCGGCGGCGCCCGTACGGAACAGGTCGCTGATGAAGTTCGCGTTCACCGGGTAGTCGAGCACCCAGCCACTGCGGTAGAACGACTTGACCTGCTTGGCGTCACGGGCGTTCAGGTCGGCCTGGAAGTCGGCCTTCGAGTCGCCGGCGCAGGCGACGCCGGTCGCCTGGGTGATGCTGTTGCAGACAGCCTCGACCCATTCCTTGTGGCCGCCGTCGGCGTTGAACTGGATGTAGATCTTGTTACCGGGAACACCGCCGCCCTCCTTGATGAGAGCCTTGGCCTTCGTCGGGTTGTACGTGGTGACGTCACCCGCGGCGTTCGGCTGGTAGCCGAGAACACCCTTGGCGACCCAGCCCGTGGCCGGCTCGCGGGTGCCCTGGAGCACCGTCTTGGTGATGGTGGCGCGGTCGATCGCCATCGACAGGCCCTGGAGGACCTTCGGGTCGGTGTTCTTCCACTGCTTGGTGTACATGGCGACACCGAGCGTCTGGACGGCGGAGTACGCCTTGTCCACCGCGCGGTCGCCGAGGTCGGCCCGGTAGACCGGGAGGTCCTTCGGCGCGAGCTGGCGCAGCACGTCGACGTTGCCGGACTTCAGGTCCTCGTAGGCGGTCTCGAGGGTGGTGTAGTTCTTGAAGATCACACCACCGTTCTTCGCCTTGTCGGGGCCCTGGTAGTCGTCGTAGCGGACGACCTTGATCTGCTTCTTGTGGTCCCAGCTGACGAACTTGTAGGCGCCATTGCCGATCGGCTTCTCACCGGCGGCCTTCGGGTCCTTGTAGAAGGACTCGGGCAGCGGCGAGAAGACCGTGTAGCCGAGCTTGTACGCGAAGTACGGCAGCGGGCTGTTGAGCTCGATGGTGAAGGTGCTGTCGTCGACGACCTTCAGACCCGACATGGCGTCAGCCTTGGGCTTGGCCTTCTCACCATCGGGGTGGACGTCGGCGAAGCCCTTGATGTC
>NZ_JBLVKW010000209.1:0-1105 GCF_048270745.1 Streptomyces sp. NPDC056231
CGTGACGCCATGGCGTCGGCCGGTAAGACCCTGGTCGAGCTGTTCGGTCTGGCCCGCGAGCTCAACATCGACGCCGAGGGCATCGACATGGGCCCTTACCCGACGGACACCGCTCTCGCCGCCGATCTGGCGCTGCCGATCGAGGAACTCGAGCTCACCGTCCGGTCGTACAACTGCCTCAAGCGCGAGGGCGTCCACACGGTGGGTGCGCTTCTCGCCCGCTCCGAGGCGGACCTGCTCGACATCCGCAACTTCGGTGCGAAGTCGATCGACGAGGTCAAGGCGAAGCTGGCCGGCATGGGCATGAGCCTCAAGGACAGCCCGCCCGGATTCGACCCGATTGCCGCCGCCTTCGGCAACGCGGACGCAAGCTACGTCGAGACCGAACAGTACTGAAAATTGCGCCGGATCGAGCGGAGCCGGGCCTCGCCTCCCGGACCGTTACGCGGGGCCGCGCCCCGCTTCTGTCGAGCCGTCACCATCAGGGGCACCCCCGTGCAGTCGCGATCAGAACCGGATCACCGTAACGCGCACCACAGACGCGGTCGCAGAAGTTCCCACGGCATCGCCGCCCGCCGCCCCGCCAAGACTGCGGGTGCCGATAAATCATCCGCTCAGGTCACGGCCTGGCACTGTCACGTTGTTGGGGGCGGCTGGTGTTGAGGTGTGCCGGGGCGTGCTTCTCCCGTTCGCTGACCGTTGTCAGACGGTCGCGGGGCAGCCGGTGACCTGCCTCCAGGTTCGGAAGCGTGCGGTTATCTCGGCTCGGTACTCGTGGGCGGCAAGAAGGTGACGGCGGGGCCTGAAGTGGGGTGAGATGCTGCTGAACGCGGACAGGAACCTCTGGGCGTGCCCGGCCGAGGTGAAGCGTCTCATGGCACGCTCACGCTGCCGGGTGGGCTGATGGCTGTTCTCCGCCCGGTTGTTCAGATACTTCGAACTCCGGTGCTCGACCGGTCTCGCAGTCGATGAGCACGGTGCCGTAGTGCTGTCCACGACGGGTGGCGAAGTCATCGACGCCCAGCACCCTCGGAACGGTCCAGGCAGGATCGGGCAGGGCCATAACCGCCCGTAACAGTGTCGACCGGCTCACCCGTGTATGCAG
>NZ_JBLVKW010000210.1:0-1096 GCF_048270745.1 Streptomyces sp. NPDC056231
ACCTGATCAGGGAACTCTACGCACGGCTGCGCACCCGCCTGCGCGAGGTGGCTGGCAAGAAGGCCGAGCCGAGTGCCGCGATCATCGACTCGCAGTCCGTGAAGGGTGACGCGACCGTCCCCGCTCGCTCACGCGGCTACGACGCCGGCAAGAAGATCAACGGACGCAAGCGGCACATCGCCACCGACACCCTCGGCTTCCTGCTGACCGTCATCGTGACGGCGGCCTCGGTCAGCGACCGCGACGCCGGACGCGACCTGCTGAAGGCCCTGCTCGAACGGCACCGCCACATCCGGCTGGTCTGGGCCGACAGCGGCTACACCGGCTGGCTCGTCTCCTTTGCCCACGCCGCACTCGCCCTCGCCCTGACCGTCGTCAAACGCTCCGACGACACCACGGGCTTCACCGTGCTCCCACGCCGCTGGTGTGTGGAACGGACCTTCGCCTGGCTGATCCGCTCCCGCCGCCTGGCCCGCGACTACGAAACCCGCACCGACAGCGCCCAGGCCCTGACCTGGTGGGCAGCGAGCATCACCGCCACCCGCCGCCTCGCCCGAGGCGGCGCCCCGACATCCTGCCGCCTCAGCCCGGCCACCCCGGCCGCGGCCTGAACAACCCCGCCCGCACCTCGGTCAGCCACCCCCGCTCCACCAGCCGCTTCGCACGCCACCGAGCCGCCTGCTCACGGGCATCACTCGTCCCCCAGCCCAGGCCCTCCCGCAGCCCACGCGCCCGCACCCCGTCACCACCCCGGCCGGCGTCCTCCTGGACCAGGGACACGATTCGGGCGTAATCCTCGGGCAGAACCTTTGCCTCCAAGCCCTCGCACCACCCCGCCACGTCCGCCTTCCCACCAGCGTTCCCGGTGGCCGGCACCACCGCCCTCCGAGGCGGCACCTCCTCAACGGTCGTCTGACCATCCCCTCGTAGCGTAGAGGCCGTTACTGCAGGGGAAGTTGGGGGTCATGACAGAGAAGCGACGGAAGTTCGACGCGGAGTTTCGTGAGGGGGCTGTGCGGATCGTCTCCGAGACCGGTCGGCCGATCGCGCAGGTCGCGAAGGACCTGGGGATCAACGAGACCACCCTGAGCACCTG
>NZ_JBLVKW010000211.1:0-1031 GCF_048270745.1 Streptomyces sp. NPDC056231
TGAAGGTGCCGAAAACTCGTCCGTGCAGGTCAGGCGGCATGTCGGTACTCGTGGATCACTCCGCCGAGGCGGTCGCGTCGGCGGACGTTGAGGTGCTCGATCCGGTCGTCGGCCAGGGGTTGGGGGACGGCGCGGAGGGGCGCGGCGCTCTGCAGCGTCCGGTGGGTTCGGTGCTGGTTGTAGTGCTGTTCGAACTCGCGCAGAGCGTGTCGGAGATGGGTCTCGTTCCAGATGAGTGTGCGGTCGAGGAGCTCGCGGCGACAGGTGCGCACCCACCTTTCCGTGATCGAGTTCATGCGCGGTGTCTGGACGGCGGTGAGCACGGTGCGCACGCCGGCATTGTTCAGGATCTCGTCGATCAGCGCCGGGTACTTCGCGTCGCGGTCACGGATCAGGAACTTGATCGCGGCGAGCTGTCCGGCGTCCTCGAGATCCATGATCAGGTTTCGGATGGCCTGGGTCACCCAGGCGTGCGTGGGATGCGCCGTGGTGCCGAGGATGCGGATCCTGCGGCCGGCGTGGTGGATGGCAGCCAGAATGTACTGGTGCTGCCCGGTGAGAGTGACGGTCTCGATGAAGTCCATCGCGAGGATCGCCTGGGCCTGGCTGCGCAGGAAGTCGGCCCAGGTCACGGTGGTGCGCTCGGGCGCGGGATCGATACCCTCGGCCTTCAGGATCTCCCATACGGTGGAGGCGGCGACCTTCACGCCGAGCAAGGCGAGCTCGCCGTGGATCCTGCGATACCCCCAGTTGCTGTTCTCGCGGGCGAGACGCACGACGAGACGGCGTATCGAGGCGTGGGTCCGCGGCCGACCAGGCCGCCGCCTGGTGACGCTCACACGGGCGTGAAGACCTCTCACCAGGTCGCGATGCCAGCGCAGCACTGTGTCAGGGCTGACCAGCAACCGCAGGCGGCGCAGAGTGGCACGGGGCAGCGGGGCGAGCAGGGCGGCGAGGAAGGCCCGATCCGTCGGGGCGAACCTCACCCGCTCGGTGCCGAGTTGCCGCTGCAGAACGATCAGCTGATGCCG
>NZ_JBLVKW010000212.1:0-1025 GCF_048270745.1 Streptomyces sp. NPDC056231
GGGTGAAACGGCCAGCGGCCAGGTCGTCCCGGCGAATCACCCAGTGGACCCTGCCCAGAAGATCACCGTCGTCCGCCCCGATCTCCGCGAGCAGCACCCAGTCGCCCGGGCCGTGGTCGTAGTCCGTGACGGGATCGTTGTTCCAGACCCAGGGGTAGCCGCCTATCTGCACCGATCCGCCCGTCTGTACATCGTCGGAGGTTTCCCACCACACCTCGCCCATCTCCTCACCGTGCGGGAACTCCTCGGTGTAGTCGCCGCGGTTGGGCAGCGAGGGATCGATCACCAGATAGAGATCATGGGCCGAGTGGACCTGCGGCGGCCACTCATCGCCCGGACCGCGTTTGGAGACTGGCCTGCCAACCGGGACATAGACGAGCCGGGACCAGTCGCGTCGTGTCCACGGGGTAGATTCAGATGTGTCCGCGAAGAAGAGCAGCGTGCCATCCTTCGGCAACGGGAGGTCCGTCGCGCCGGGTGGGATGGCCGCGAGGTCGACCGAGGCGAGGAACGGCAAGTCCGGCACGGGCTCGTCCTCGGGCATCGGCGGCAGCCCGCCGAGCCGTCCGACCATCGGGCCGTCGGTCGGCTCCCCTGCGCCCAGCATCGCGCACGGACGGACGGTTGCATCGAGCCACCGCTCGACTTCGTCCTGGGGTATGCCCTGGTCGCGGGCTAGGTCGCGGAACGGATCCATCGATCTCATATTCACAGAATATCCAGGGGCGATCATTGTCCGCCTACCAGGCGGCCGCACCGATCAATCCGGGTGGTCTCCGTTGCCACCCAGGTTCGCAACCATGCGCCACAGACCTGGCCGGCAAGACAGTCACACGTCGGTGCACCGGAAGTGGACGAGGAAGGTGCGGAGCGACACAGCGGGACATCAGGGCCACTTGTCCTCGGCTGACTCGACACCACCGAGATGTTCAAGAGGCCCTGCTGCTATGCACGGCCGAGCCTTGATCGCCCGAACGAGTCCCGCTTGGACGACAGTTCGAGCAAGCCCCCTGCCTTCCGGTTTG
>NZ_JBLVKW010000213.1:0-1007 GCF_048270745.1 Streptomyces sp. NPDC056231
CGGTGCAGAACTACTACCGCGATGCCGCGGGCCGCCTGCTCTGGCGCACGGAGGAGGACGGCGGACCCGGGCTTGCGCCGTCGTCCCGGGCGATCGTCTCTCCCTACGACACCTCGGCCCGCTACGCACGTCACGGACACATCGTCAGCTGGAGAGGGTTCTCCGCTCATCTGACCGAGACCTGTGCCCCCGACGGCCCCAACGTGATCACGGATGTGGCCACCACCGCGGCCACCACGCACGACAGCCAGGTCCTGCCCGGCATCCACACTCGCCTGGGGCGTCGCGGCCTGCTGCCCGCCGAGCACCTGGTCGACAGCGGCTACACCTCCCTGGTCCATCTGGAACAGGCCGCCCGCGAACACCAGGTCACCGTCACCGGACCGCTGCCGGGTAACCCCACCCGCCAGCACCGTCGAGGCGAGGGCTTCGGCCGGGACGACTTCCACATCGACTTCGACCGCCGGCAGGTGACCTGCCCCCAGGGCCAGGTCAGCCGAGGCTGGCACGGTCCCTACCCGACGTCCTCGCCCACCGCGGCCCCGCTGATCGTGGCGCGGTTCACCAAGGGTCAGTGCCGGCCCTGCCCGGTCCGCGCCCAGTGCACCACCTCCCGCGAAAGCGCCCGCAACGTGGGTTTCCCACCGCGAGAACTCCGCGACCTGCAACTCCGCGTCCGGACCGAGCAGCAGACACCCGAGTGGAAGGCGCGGTACGCGGTCCGTTCCGGGGTGGAGGGCACCGTCAACGAGTTCGCCCACGGCCACGGCATGCGCCGCTGCCGCTACCGAGGCCAGGACAAGGCCCACCTCCAGCACGTCCTGACCGCCATCGCCGTCAACATCGAGCGCCTCAGTGGACTGCCGCCGACCGGGGAAGCGCCCCCACCCCGACGGCCCACCGCCTTCCAGAATTACCTGGACCAGCACAACATCCACCGGCCGAAGTCCTGGAGAAGCAGCGGTAGTTGACACCGCTCATTCCAAGATCCCCGACAGAGTCAAGCT